>NZ_JBVVPA010000013.1:0-221738 GCF_055807555.1 Bradyrhizobium sp. Ken64
CGAACTGATCTCGATCTATCAGCGGCTGCGGAGCTTTGAGGCAAAGATCCACGGTGGGCCACTGCCGTCGATCGAGATAAGGAAGCCAGCCACATGATTCCTATAGCTGTAGGGAGTTGACGGACACCTGACCTTCCGTTCCGCGTCAATCGGTCGCAACGCTGCTGAATTGCTTAAGTTGTGAGAAGGGGCACTCGAGAGAATGGCGCTCGGCGTGGAGAAACTTAGCAACTGCATATCGGAACCCCCGTGACGTGTTGTTGTGGATGACGGCTAGCGCGCTGTTGCAGCGCGCGGACTGAGGCAAAGGGGCGGCGGATGGCTGTAGGGGCCATTACAGCCGCGGCGGGTAAGCTACAAAGCAGCCGCAGCGGGTTCATGACACCGAAGACTTGCTCCGAGAAAACAGCCATGAATCTGATTTGCTCCTGGAAATGGGTTCTCAGAGTCCACACCGCCTAGCTCTACAAATAAGTACCAGCGTGTCGTAAGTTCGACAGTCTGAGTCAGACACGCCTCAACGGTGTTGTCCCGCGAGCAATCATAATTGTGTCACACATGGCACCGGACACTGACTGACTAGCCAGAACGACCATGCGGGATGTTTCAAACTTGATCCGCCTCCATGGAATACGGTGCTAAACAGGGGTAGGCATTACGTGGGGCGGCGAGCCCTTGTGACCGCCGGATGTGTTGGTGTCCATTCTGGTTCTGGCGGAACGGTAATCGAGCCCAGTGGCACCCAAGCTCGTTCTAGCGTCACTGGATCGCGCAGCTGGGCGAAAGTTTCGGTGCGAATATCGAGCCACTCGAACCAGCGATCCTGGACGGCGACAAGCTGGGCTGGCCGGAGCACGCCGAAATTATCTCGAAGAGAAATTTTTATCACCGTAAGCTCAACTGTGAACCGTGCCAGAAGAGTTCAAGATGATGTTGCGTCGTGTTTCAACTACCAGAACCGGGATTTGACAACTCTGAGCCTGCGGACCAATCCGTTTCCGCCGAGCCGGAGCTCTGGCCGTGAACATGACCGCCAGATTGAGCAGCGTGGATTTCACAAGCGTGGCTCGCCGACTATAGCAACCGCGCCGCACATCCGGCTCAAAAGGCGCGACGAGCTCCTAAGCTGGAATTGGCGCGATCGAAACAAGCAATCCACTAAGGCTGCCCAATTCACGGCTCGGCGATCCTCACCAAATGCTTTACGAACTTTTGTTGATAGCGTCAGCAAGCGTCGACTTGAAAACCAAAGGACCTATCCGCAGGATGCTTTCTTAAGCCGTCATGCATCCAGAATGAGCGGAGCACGAACTGTCACATTACCGAAACCTAGCTCTTGTACTTGTAGGCTCGGCCGTCTCCCTTACTCCTCCCGCTCCCTGGAGCGAAGAAGGTTTATTCCGCACGGCTTTCCGGGGGCCACCGGCCAGGCGGGCCGGAGCCGAGGTCGGCCAGATCTCCGTTGTTTTTGGATTAGCGCCATGACACCGAAAACCAAACTATGCGCTTTGTTGCGAGGTGTTCTGGACGATGCGATCGGGATGGTGCCCGAAGCAAACCGGACGTCTTCGTTGAAGGCGTGCCTCGCCGAAAAGGTATTAGCTCTGGCCGCAAAAGGCCACTTGGATCCAACTGTCTTGACGCGTCTCGCGCTACGGAGTCTGCAGGAATCCTGTTGTGGTTGCTACGGGTGCGAACTGCAGAACCCCCTTCGAGGTGTGAAGAACCGAGAATGAACTCCAAACCTATTCCCCGCGCTCCGGCGTGGCTGACCGACTGGGTTTCGGCGGGTTGCAAGGCGACGCGAGACTAGAGTTCTGCCCGGCCATGGAGCTTGCGCCCGGCAGCGATGCCATCTGAGCGCGAGGGTTATGGCGTCCTGGCCGGAGAAACTCGGGTCAGTCCTGCTGTGGATGCCGCCTTGCTTCATCATGGAGTCGCCCGTGTCCGCGGCTTTCACTGACGTCATTGCGCCCCGCCCGCGGCACCGATGATTTCTCCTCGGTCCGCATCGGCGCTTGGCGCGCGATGTCGGCGATGTCGGAGGGCAGGTGCTCGCCTGCTCGGTTGCCGCTCGTAGCCGAAGCAGGCGAGGCCGAGTGATCCGAAAGATCGGACGGGCCGGTGAGATGCTGGAAAGCCGAGCTGCCTATCGTCCGGGTTCGCGACAGACGCGGATGAGCCGATCTATTATGTCCTCAACGCTTGCAGGCGGATCTTGCCGTGGCCGCCTCAGCGGAGGCAGCTGTGTTCGACGATCTCGTCTGCCTCGATTGCGACGGCGATGCGCCGCTTACCCTGGCAAGGCGGCAGCCGCAAGCTAAGCAGTATCATTCCCGCGGGATCGACGCAGGTTCCGAGCTCGTCGCCCTTGCGACTACCCTGTCCACGATTACGGCCGACTTTCGGTGTCGAATGTGCTCCAGCGCTGAGCCGGCGGTTCCCCGCCAAGTGCTGCCGAGCTTGCCGTCCGGAGAAGGAGGGATCGCAGGCCAGCGAAAGGCGAAGGGCCGGGATCGCGCGCTTGAATCTCACGTCGGAATTGCCTGAATGGCCGGGCTCTGAGCGGGCCATGCTTTCCTTCAAATGGCCCCGGCTAGGCCGGGGCCATCGACACAAGTACGGATCAATATTTCAGGAGAATCGGACCGCCAAACTTATAGTTGACCCGTACCGTGATAAGGTCGAGACCCTCGCGGATGCGATCGGCCCCACCGATGTTCCCGCTGAATTTCGCCGTGCGGGGCTGGAAGAACAGGTGGTCGTACTCGAAGCCCACCGTCCAGTTCGGTGCGAGGCCGTGCTCGAATCCGACCCCCAACACACCGCCCCAAAGAACGTCACTTTTCCTACTGGCTCCTGCCACGGTCGAGCTGATCTGATGGATGTTGCTCGTGACTGCGGCGCCGCCTTTGCCGTAAAGTACGTTGTTCCCGAAGGCATAACCAATCTGCCCCGTCATGAGACCGAACGCGTCAATCTTAGTCTGGTTGGTAGTATCGGAAAACGCGATGCTGTGATTGGACCCGGTCAAATCAGCCCAGTTGCCCTGGCCCTCAACACCCAGCACGATCTGGCCCATCTGCCATCGATAGCCGATCTGGAGGCCCACGCTACCGCCTGTCGGATGATGACAGCCCTCGGGCGTGCTGCCAAGGTACTCCCAACAACTCTCGCCTGAGCTCAGACCACCGTTCACGCCGAAATAGTAAGCACTCCAATCGAAGATTGCAGCCGCGACAGGTCCTGGAGCGGTGGTGTAGAGAGGCCTGATGGGTTGCGCAGGCAGATCAGCACTGAATGCGGGGGCCACCGCAGCAAGCGCCACCGTACTGACTGTCATAAGCAACAAGTTCTTCATTTCTATTCCCATGTCTTGAGTGCCCCCGAGCCGGCTGCGTCTTAACAACGTGCACGCAAATTGCTGTAACTGCATCGCAACATTGGCGCTGGAAGAAATGCGTGAATCAAACGCCGCGTCAGGTTGCGGCGTTGCAGATATCTCCAACTCCTTGACATGCCCCTTCGCTTGCGAGCGTAGATCAGCGCGGTGTCCTGCCTCTTGCGCACCCGACAGCTTGACGGCATCGCTCCACGTCGCGACGTAGTAGCGTGGTAGGTCGACGGGGCGCCCGGTAAGTGCGTGTTCCAGCCGTTCGTGATCACGAAGTCCAAGCCATCGTGATCGCCCATTCCAGAGCATCGTGATCACCGTTTCCAGCCGATCGTGATCGCTATTTCAGCGATTGCGATCGGGGGTAACCAGGAGGCGCGCACCGCTGACAGTCTGCAACCCAGCTACCTTGGTCTTTTGCCTAACTCCGACTGCTTCAGCTATGCGAACGCTACAAGCAATGGGCCGGCCCCCTCAAGCCCATCCTGTCCCCAGGTCCATGTCGCCGGCGAGAAGCTGTTCGTCGACTATTCCGGCCAGGCCATGGAGCTGGGTTGACGGAGTACGATACACGCCAGTCCTGCTCCGGCTCCGCGGACAAAACCGTCAATGCAGGAGCGATCGGTTGGGCTTTCGGTCAGGGGCGGCGCCGACGGAGCAACGAACCCGGAAACTCTCACGCAAATAACCGCACACGTTCTTAATGTGGGTCAGCGGTGTGAGGTCCGCGATAGGATCTCCCGAATCAGGCTCATAAGTGCCGCGGTTTCGCCCATGGCACAAGTACGGGTCTAATTAGGTTGTGGGCGCGTCCGCTCCGCGGACGGGGCTCTATGAGCCAGCTTGCCGAGCCATGCTGTCTCGGCCCTTCGGATCACGATGCCTCGCGCAAGCCATAAAGTGCTCCTCGCCGGGGGCACTCGGAAAACGGGCTCGCCTGTGGCGAGCGTTATCACGGCCCCGTTCCCGCGTACCGCTCAAACACCGGTGTTGTCGCTGCACTCGTCCCGCATGCCCCTTCGGGCCGCTATGCTCGCGGCCGGGCTGACATTTCTCTCGAGGCGAGCTAGGTGAACACTGAAGCTGATCCCGAAGGCGCTGCGGCTCGCCATGAAAGGGACGTAGAAAAATCTGCGCTTGTTCACGCTATCGCCCTCCAGCGCCCCAACGAAATCAAGAAGTTGGTATTCTGTTGCGATATCGTCAAACCAGAGTTTTCCGGCATCGTCTATCACGCCAACTATTTGCGCTTCATGGAGCGCGGACGGACCAACCATCTGCGACTGATGGGTGCCGAACAGCAGGCGCTGTTCGAGCAGGCCGAGACGGAAGACGCAAGCTTTGCCTTCGTGGTGCGTTCGATGCATCTCGATTTCCTCAAGCCTGCCCGGATGGATGACGTGCTCGATGTCGTGACCTGGCCGGTCGCCGTGAAGGGTGCGTCCATCGTGCTGGCGCAGGAGGTGCGGCGCGGGGAAAACGTGCTGGTGAAAGCCGAGGTGCGTGTCGCCTTCATCAGCGGCGGCCGCGCCCAGCCGATCCCGAAGTCGATCCGCGCCTTGATGAAGGCTGATCTGATTTCGTGATCGGGCGATAGCGGACGGCCTCTCGACTCCCCCGCGCGCGGCGATAGATTGCACTCCCGCCAACCGATGAGGCCATCATGTCGCGCCCGCCGCTTCCGCCCTTTACCCGTGAGACCGCAGCGCAGAAGGCCCGCATGGCCGAGGATGCCTGGAATTCGCGCGACCCGGTGCGCGTGTCGCTCGCCTATACCGAGGACAGCCGCTGGCGCAATCGCTCCGAGGTTTTTCAGGGGCGTGAAGCCATCGTCGCATTCCTCACCCGCAAATGGGAGAAGGAGCACGACTACCGCCTGATCAAGGACCTCTGGGCGTTCGACGAAAACCGCATCGCCGTGCGCTTCCAGTACGAATGGCACGACGCGAGCGGCCAGTGGTATCGCTCCTACGGCAACGAGCAGTGGGAGTTCGACGAGCACGGCCTGATGCGGCGGCGCGAAGCCTCGATCAACGACATCGCGATCGCGGAGAAGGACCGACGGTTTCACTGGCCGGCGCCGGGGCCGAGGCCTGCGGATGTGGTGGGGTTGGGGACGGATCCTTTCTGAGCCGAGAAACAACTGTCACCCCTCATGGTGAGGAGCCGCGAAGCGGCGTCTCGAACCATGCAGGCCCCCGTTGCAGCATCCGGGCCTCTATCCTTCGAGACGTGCGCGAGAGCGCGCCCCTCAGGATGAGGGGATGGATTTGCGCGCCAGAAATTTCGTAATCGCGCCCCCCAGCTTGGCGTGATCCAGCGGCTGCGCCAGTGACTTCCTCGCGGCGGCAACGACATCGTCCGGCGCTTTGCCGTCGCGCAGCTCGCAGCACACTTGCGCAAACTCCACGTCGAACTCCGGATGCGGCTGCACGGTGAGCGTTGCGCCGTTGGCGTAGAGCAGGCCGGCATGCGGGGTGAACTCGGAGGAGAGGATCGTCAGCGCATCATTCGGCGGCTCAATCACCTGGTCCTGATGCGAGCAGGCGATGGCGACCGCTTCGCCGTCGACGACGCCGTTGTCCGGCAGCACCCGATAGACGTGCCGGCCGATGCCCCAGCCCTTCTCCGATTTGCGCACGGTGCCGCCGAGCGCCTGCGCGATCAACTGATGACCGAAGCAGATGCCGACCATGGGCGTCTTGTTCGCATAGGCGGTGCGGACGAAATCCTCCAGCGGTGCGATCCAGTCGAGCCCGTCATAGACGCCGGCCGCCGCGCCGGTGATCAGCACCGCCCCCAAACTGCGCGGGTCGGGAAGCGCTTCGCCATTCGGGATGCTGACGATGTCGATCGTGGCCGTCGGATCCTCGGCGCGGACCATGCGTTCGAACATGTCCGGGAACGAACCGTGGCGCTCGCGATATTTTTGTGGGACCTGCCCGGTCTCGATGATGGTGATGCGTGCCATGTGCCCTCTGGTCAAGGTCAAGCTCAGTCGCTTCCTGCCCCATGTTGCTGGTGTGGCGCTGTGGGCTCCAGCAGCGCACTCTCTTTACGGACCTCGTTGAGAAACGCCTTGGCCAGGCGCGACAGCGGCTCGGCTTCCGACCATAGCATATAGGCCACCGCGTGCGTCGTCGGCGCGAACGGCCGTACGACAAGGCCGGTCCCGCCGTTCTGTCGCGGCGAGAAGGGGTCGACCACCGCGGCGCCGACGCCGGCGGCGGCGAGCACGCAGGCCGTGTTGCAGTAGCGCACCTCGACGGTCGGCTGGAACGGCGCGCCGGCGCGTGCGAAACTGTCGCGCACGGCCTCACCAAGCCGCGTGCCGCGCTCGAGCCCGATGAAGGGCAGGCCAGACAGGTCCGCGGCCGAGATCACCGGCCGGTCGGCGAGCGGATGCTGCGGCGGCAGCACGCAGACCATCTCGCCGGTGTGCACCACCTCATGGGCGATGCCTGGATGATGTGTCAGCCCGAGCGCAAAGCCGAGCTCGGCGACGCGGTTGAGCACGCCTTCGATGATGCCCTCGTAGCGCCGCACGTCGAAGAACACCCGCGTCTCCGGGCGGCGGCGCAGGAAGCCTGACAGCGCCGAGGGGATGATGCTGTAGGCGAGCGGCGGCGTCGCGACCAGCGCGAGATGCCCGGAACGGTTCTCGCGCAGATCGCGCACACGGTTCTCGAGCTTGGCGTGCAGCGCGAAGATCGCCTCGCTCTCCTTGTAGAGCGCCATCGCTTCCGTGGTCGGAAACAGCCGGTTGTTGACGCGCTCGAACAGCGCAAAACCCGCCTGCGCCTCCATCGTCTTCAGCGCATTGCTGACCGCAGGCTGCGACAGCGCCAGTTCGTCGGCGGCCGCAACCGTGGTGCGGTGGCGGATGACGGCGCGGAGAATCTCGAGCTGGCGCAGGTTCATATCACTGCCGATTATACTCTGGGCCAAAACATCATAGCAGAACGAATTGATTTTGCAGCCCCGCTTCCGCGTAATGGCAGCGGATTTGCACGTCGCATCAAAGGGTTCATTCGCCCATTGAGGCAGCACTGCGCACAGATTGGAGGCAATCTTGGTTCGTGTCCTTCGCGCCGCCGCCGCACAGATGGGGCCGACGCAAAAAGCCGATACGCGCAAGCATACGCTGTCGCGGATGCTTGCGCTGCTGGAGGAGGCGGCCGGCCGCGGCGCCAGCCTCGTGGTGTTTCCCGAGCTTGCCTTCACCACATTCTTTCCGCGTTGGCTGCTCGAAGGCGAGTCGCTCGACCATTATTTCGAACGCGGGATGCCGAACCCGAACGTCGCCGCCTTGTTCGACCGTGCGCGTGCGCTGCGCGTCGGCTTCTATGTCGGCTATGCCGAGCTGACGCCGGATGGACGCCGCTACAATTGCGCCATCCTGGTCGATCGCGACGGCGAGCTGCTCGGCCGCTATCGCAAGGTGCATCTGCCGGGCTCGGTCGAGCCGCGACAAGGTGCGCGCTACCAGCAGCTCGAGAAACGCTATTTCGACTATGGCGACCTCGGCTTTCCCGCCTTCCGCGCCGGCTCGGCCTGGGCCCACGCCATCATGGGCATGATGATCTGCAACGATCGCCGCTGGCCGGAATCCTGGCGCGTGCTTGGCCTGCAGGGCGTCGAGCTTGTCTGCATCGGCTACAATTCCGCGGCCTATGATCCCAATGGCGGCAGCACGGAGGATGCCTCCTTGCGCACCTTCCACTCCACGCTGGTGACGCAGGCCAACGCCTACATGAACGCGACCTGGGCGATCTCGGTGGCGAAGGCAGGCGAGGAGGACGGCTCCGGGCTGATCGGCGGCTCCTGCATCGTTGATCCCAATGGCCGTATCGTCGCGCAGGCCGCAACGCTGACTGACGAGGTGATCGTCGCCGACATCGATCTCGACCTCTGCCGCCAGGGCAAGGACAAGATGTTCAACTTCGCCGCCCACCGGCGGCCGGAGCAATACAGGGTGATCACCGAACGTGCCGGCGTGATCGAACCCGCGGTTCTCGACGCAGACTGACAGGACGTTCCAACAACGTTGGCAAAGGAGCTGACATGACACGCCTCTCGCATTTCCTCGGGTTCGCAGCGTTGGCTGCCGTGATGTCCGCGCAGGCGGCGGAGCTCCCGGCGGAGATCAAGCAGGCGGGCGCGTTGAAGCTCACGGTCAACTCCACTTACGCGCCGATGGAATATCGCGATCCCGCGACGAATGAGCTCGTCGGGCTCGATGTCGATCTGGCGAACGAGCTCGCCAAGCGTCTCGGCGTGAAGATCGTCTGGAGCGAGACGCCGTTCGCCGAATTGATCCCGTCGCTCCAGACCAGGCGCGCCGATTTCATCATTTCCGGCATCTCCGATCGCGCCTCGCGGCGCGAGACCGCGGATTTCGTCGATTATCTCGGGACCGGCCCGCAGTTCTTCGTGATGGCGGAGAACGAGGCCAAGGTCGCCACCGATCTCTGCGGCAAGAAGGTCGGGACTACCCGCAGCACCAGCTTCCCGGTCGAGATCGAGAAGTGGAGCAAGCAGAATTGCGAGCCGGCCGGCAAGCCGGCGATCCAGTACGTGCCGGGCGAGAACTCGATCGACGTTCGCAACCAGCTCAAGCAGGGCCGCATCGACGCCGCCGTACAGGGCAGCGAAACCCTGCCTTACGCGCAGACGCAGGAACCCGGCAAATACCGCGTGATCGGCGAGCCTTTTGCCAAAGGATATCAGGGCATCATGTTCCGCAAGGACGATGCGGCGCTTCGTGAGGTGGTGACCGAGAAGCTCACCGCCATGATCGCCGACGGCTCCTACAAGGCTGTCCTCGACAAATGGGGTCTCGGCGCCAACGCAGTCGAGAAGCCCATGCTGAACGCGGCGCCGCAATGAAGACGGTACCGGCACTCGCGGAGGGTTTTCCCGATCTGTCGGGGATGCGGATCGCGCGCGAGCCGCACTGGTTTCGCTGGCTCAGCGCAGCGCTGATCGTTCTTGTGCTCGCATTGATCGTGCGTGCGTTTGCGGCTGGCCAGATCGAATGGTCCTATGTCAGCCGCTTCCTCACGGCAAAGGTCATTCTCGAAGGCATCGTCAACACCATGGTGATGGCGGTGCTGGCGATGGCGCTCGGCATCTTCCTCGGCGTGGTCGTCGCGGTCATGCGGCTGTCGCCCAACCCGGTGCTGAAGACCGTCGCCGCTGGCTATACCTGGCTGTTCCGCGGCACGCCGCTGATCCTGCAGCTGCTGCTGTGGTTCAATCTCGCGCTGGTGTTTCCGACCATCGGCATTCCCGGCCTGTGGAGCGCGCGCGCCGTCGACGTCATGACGCCGTTCCTTGCCGCGCTGCTCGGGCTCGGCATCAACCAGGGCGCCTATACGTCGGAAGTGATGCGCGCGGGCATGCTGTCGGTCGATATCGGGCAATATGAGGCGGCGCAGGCGATCGGCATGGGACGCTTGCGTGCGTTGCGCCGGATCGTTCTGCCGCAGGCGATGCGGGTGGTGATCCCGCCGCTCGGCAACGAGTTCATCGGCATGGTGAAGGCGACCTCGCTCGCCAGCGTCATTCAGTATCCGGAACTGCTGCACAATGCCGAAAACATCTACTACGCCAATTCGCGCGTGATCGAGCTCCTGATCGTCGCCGGGCTCTGGTACCTGCTCGTCGTCTCGGTGCTGACGCCGCTCCAGATGCTGCTCGAACGCCGTTTTGCGCGCGGCACATTGCGGCTCACGCGATGACAAAACCCCTCGTCGCAATCCGCTCCGTCAGCAAGAGTTTTGGCGAGTTTCAGGCTCTCAAAAACGTCACGCTCGATGTCCGGCCCGGCGAGGTGATGTGTCTGATCGGCGCCTCCGGCTCCGGCAAGACCACGCTGCTCCGCTGCATTAACCAGCTCGCCGCGATCGACAGTGGCGGCATCTGGCTCGACGGCGAGCTCCTGGGCGTGCGCGAGAAGGGCGGGCGGCTCCATCGGCTCACCGAGCGCGAAATCGGGCGGCAGCGGCTGAAGACCGGCATGGTGTTCCAGCGTTTCAACCTGTTTCCGCACAAGACCGCCCTCGAAAACATCACCGAGGGTCCGCTTCAGGTTCAAGGCCGAAAATCCGACGAAGTGCGTGCGGAGGCGATCGAGCTGCTGCGGCGCGTCGGATTGTCGGCCAAAGCCGACTCGTATCCCGCCCAGCTCTCCGGCGGCCAGCAGCAGCGCGTCGCGATTGCCCGCGCGCTTGCCATGAAGCCGATGCTGATGTTGTTCGACGAGCCGACCAGCGCGCTCGATCCCGAGCTCGTCGGCGAGGTCTTGGCGGTCATGAAGGAGCTGGCGCGGAGCGGCATGACCATGATGGTCGTGACGCACGAGCTCGGCTTCGCGCGCGAGGTCGCTGACCGCGTCGTCTACATGGACCAGGGCGCGATCATCGAGCAGGGGCGCGCATCCGACGTCTTGGGCGCGCCGCGCGAGGAGCGCACCAGGGCATTTCTTTCGGCAGTGATCTGAATGGGGGCGTATCGATGATGAGACTTCTGGTTACGGCAGCACTCGTGGGCGCCATGAGCGCTCCGGTCATGGCAGTCGAGCTGCCGGCGGAGATCGCCAAGCGCGGCAGCATCAAGGTCGCGCTGGTGCCGAACTATCCGCCGATGGAGTTCCGCGATCCCGCCACCAACGCGTTGTCCGGTTTCGACGTCGATCTCGGCGAGGCCATCGGCCGCAAGCTTGGCGTCAAGATCGAATGGCAGGAGACCAGCTTTGCCGAGTTCATGCCGTCGATCTCGACCGGGCGGGTGGACGCCATCCTGTCCGGCTTCACGGACTATGCCAGCCGGCACGAGATCGCGTCCTTCGTCGATTATTTGCGCAGCGGTCCGCAGTTCTTCGTGCAGCAGTCGCGCAAGGCGGAGTTCAAGGACGCGGCCGCGCTCTGCGGCAAGAAGGTCGGCGCCAGCCGCCGCACCATGTTCCCGGCCCAGATCGCGGCCTGGAGCGAGAAGAATTGCGGTACCAATCCGATCCAGTTCGTCGGCACCGACGGATCGGCCGACGCCCGCACCCAGCTCAGGCAGGGCCGCATCGATGCCGCCGCCCAGGGCAATGAGACGCTGCCCTACATCATGGACCTCGAGCCCGGCACCTATGCGACTGTGGGCGAGCCCCTTGCGCAGCAATTCACCGGCATCGCTCTGCCGGTCAAGGAAAAGGCGCTGCAGCAAGCCATGCTGGAGGCGGTCGATGCGCTGATCGCGGACGGCACCTATCGTACGCTGCTGGCCAAGTGGAAACTGACTGACAACGCACTCGAAAAGGCGACCATCAATGCTGGACAGTAAGGCACTCCAGAGCATTCCGCTCACCCCAGCCAACACCGCGGATCCTGCGCCGGAATACCCCTGGCCGAAGCCGTACAATTCGGCGATGTTCCTGTCGTTCGACGTGGACGCGGAGAGCGCCTGGACCAGCAAGGACGCGATGCATGCGCAGCGGCTCATCACCATGAGCTATGGCGGCTATGAGGCGCGCGTCGGCACGCCGAAGCTCCTGGAACTGCTCGACCAGCTGGATCTCAAGGCGACCTTCTTCGTCACGGGATGGTCGGTCGACGCGCATCCGGCGATGGCCGAGGCCATTCTCAAGGCCGGTCACGAGATCGGCCACCACGGTTATCACCATCTCATACCCGATCCCGGCGATCCCTGGACCGAGGAGGAGCTTGAGCGCGGCTTCGAGACGCTCAAGCGCCGGCTTGGCGTCAAGCCGACCGGCTATCGCGCGCCCTACGGCGAGTTCACCGAGGAGCTGCGGGTGGCGTTGGTGCGCTACGGCATCGTCTACACCTCCTCGTTTCGCGACGACGTGCGTCCCTATCGCCATCGTCTCGCCGACGGCAAGCCGGGCACGATCGAGCTGCCGGTGACCGCAAGCTATGACGACTGGATGCACGGTCTGTCCGCGCGCTTCAGCCCGCGCTCGATTTTCCCCAAGGAGCATGTGCTTTCGATCTGGAAGGACGAGCTTGACGAAGTCCGCGACTGGGGCGCGATGGTGACAACCGTGCTGCATCCGCAATGCAGCGGTCGACCGATGCGGCTGCGCCTGCTGCGTGAGTTCCTGACCTACGCAAAGTCGTGCCCGGATGTCTGGATCACGACCGGCGAGAAGATCGCGGCCAACTTCCTGCGCCATGAGGCCGGAAAAAGCTGAGCCACACCATGACCCGCATCCTCGTCATCAACCCCAACTCCTCCGCATCGGTGACGGCGGCGATCGACGACGCCGTCGCGCCGCTGCGCATCGTCGGCGGACCCGAAATCGAGGTCGTCGGTCTTGCCGAGGGGCCGCCCGGCATCAGCTCGCAACGCGACGCCGACAGCGTCGTGATGCCGCTGGTCAATCGCGTCACGCGCGACGATGCGGATGCCTTCGTGCTCGCCTGTTTCAGCGATCCCGGCCTGCATGCGGTGCGCGAAGCGGCCGGCGGGCGCCCGGTGATGGGCATCGCCGAGTGCGGCATCTTTCGCGCGCTGATGCTGGGTGAACGTTTTGGCGTCATCGCGCTGTCGCCGTCGAGCATCCGCCGCCAGCAGCGCATGGTGCGGCTGATGGGCGTCGATAGCCGTTATGCCGGAAGCTGGTCGGTCGGCGCGAGCGCGGCGGAGACGGCGGGCGCGGACATCCGCGGACGGTTGATCGAAGCCGGCCGCGCGCTGATCTCGCAATGCCGTGCCGACGTCGTGGTGATGGGCTGCGCCGGCATGGCCTCGCATCGCGCGGCGATTGCGGAGGCCATCGGCGTTCCCGTGGTCGAGCCGGCGCAACAGGCGGTGGCTGCTGCGATCGGTGCCGTCTTGCTGAACACGTAAGATCCTTCAGGAGCCTCTTGCAATGCCCGTCTCCCGCCGTTCGCTCCTCAAGGCCGCAGCCGCTGTACCGGCGCTGTCATTCCCGGGCATCCTGCGCGCCGAATCCCAGACCACGCTGCGCTTCATTCCCGTGATCGACCTCGCCTTCGTCGATCCCATCTATTCGACGGCACAAGTGTCGCGAAACCACGGTTTCATGGTCTACGACACGCTCTACGGCATGAGCTCCTCCCTGCAAGTCTCACCGCAGATGCTGTCGGGCCACGCCATCTCCGGTGACCAACTCCAGTGGGATCTGACGTTGCGCAACGGCCTGTTCTGGCACGACGGCGAGCGCGTCCTTGCGCGGGACTGCGTTGCCAGCATCCGCCGCTGGGCCGCGCGCGACGGCTTTGGCGGTGAGCTGATGGAGGCGACTGACGAGCTGTCGATCACTGACGACCGCACCATCCGCTTCCGTCTCAAGCGTCCGTTCCCGCTGCTACCGCAGGCGCTCGGCAAGGCCGCGATCAACGCGTGCTTCATGATGCCGGAGCGGCTGGCGAGCCAGGATCCGTTCAAGCCGCTGACCGAAGTGATCGGCAGCGGCCCGTTCCGCTATCTCGCCGACGAGCGTGTGCAGGGCGCGCGCAATGCCTATGCCAAATTCGAACGCTATCAGCCGCGCGGCGACGGCAAGCCGGATTGGACCGCGGGTCCGAAGATCGTGCATTACGATCGGGTGGTCTGGACCACCACGCCCGATGCCGGCACCGGCGTCGCCGCGCTGCAGACCGGCGAGCAGGACTGGCAGGAGACCACGCCGCACGACCTGCTGCCGATCATCAAGGCGGCCGGCGACATAGAGACGCGCGTGCTCGATCCCCGAGGTTATGCCTGCATGCTGCGCCTCAATCATCTTCAGCCGCCGTTCGACAACCCTGCCGTTCGCCGCGCGCTGCTGGGGGCGATCGATCAATCCGCCTTCATGACCGCGGTGGCCGGTACCGATCCGAACTTTCAGGTCTCTCCCATCGGCTATTTCGCGCCGAATACGCCGATGGCGAGCGAGGTCGGCCTCGATGTCTTCCGCGGCCCGCGTGACTACGCCAAGGTGAAGGCCGATCTCAAGGCCGCGGGCTACAATGGCGAGAAGATCGTGGTGCTCGTCCCCACCAACTCGCTGGCGCAGAAGCCGCTTGGCGAGATCGCCGTCGACAGTCTGCGGAAGGCCGGCATGAACGTCGAATATGCCGGGCTCGATTTCGCCGTGGTGTTGCAGCGCCAGCTCAAGAAGGACCCGATCGGGCAGGGCGGCTGGAGCGCCGCGGTCGGCAATTGGCAGGGCATCGACTGGCTCAATCCGGCCGGCAACACCAACATCCGTGGCGAAGGCAAGGTCGCGGGCTGGTATGCGAGCGAGAAGATGGCCGGCCTGCGCAGCCAGTGGCTCGCGGCATCCGAGCTTGCCGAGCAGCAGCGCATCTGCCGTGAGATCCAGGCGGTGGCTTTCCAGGAAATCCCCTATATTCCGATCGGCCTGTACAAGCAGCCGACCGCCTATCGCAAAGCCATCACCGGCATCCTCGACGGCACCGCCGTCTTCTGGAACGTACGCCCCGCATGAGCACGATCGCAATCTTCGGCAGCTATGTGCTGTCACGCAAGGACGGCGCGCAGGACGTGTTGCGCGACCATTGGGTCTTGGTCGAAGGCAAGAAGATTGCCGCGGTCACGCGCGACAAGCCACGCGCGGACGAGGTGCATGACCGTCCCGGCCGCTTCGTTCTGCCCGGCCTGCTCAACCTGCACAATCACTGCTTCTCGGAAGCGGTTGCGCGCAGCCACACCGAAGACGGCAACGGCCGCCGCAACAACCAGAGCATTGTCTACACGGTGCTTTTGCCGCTGACCAAGCGCGGCGCAGATATCTTGTCGGCGGAAGAGCGCATGGCGGTCGCGCGGCTTGGCATCCTTCAACTCCTGAAGGGCGGCGCCACCACGGTGATGGAGCCGTTCCGGAATTCGATCCCGGAGATGTTCGACGCCGCCGAGGAGATGGGCATCCGTTTCTACGGCGCGCCCTATCTGTTCTCGACGTCGGACGCCAAGGCCGGCCCCGACGGCGTGGTTCACTACTCCGGTGATGACGGCACCGCCGACATGGCGACCTGGGATGCGCTCTACCAGCGCTGGAACAGCCGAGGCGACGGACGGATCGGTCTCGCGATGGCTCCACATGCCACCGACACCTGCGGCCCCGATCTCTTGAAGGCCTGTGCCGCACGGGCGCGCGAGCTTGGTGTGCCGATCACGACGCATATGGCGCAGAGCCGCGCCGAGGTTGAAACCATCGGCAAACGCTATGGCGGCCGCACGCCGGCGCAATATCTCGACTGGCTGGGCCTGCTGACTCCCGATCTGATGGCGGCGCACTGCATGTTCAGCACCGACGACGATCTCAAGCTGATGGCCGCGCGCGGCATGACGGTTCTCAACTGCCCGCGCGTGTTCGCGCGCGCCGGCGTCACCGCCGCATTCAGCCGGTTTGCGGAGCACGGCGTTCGCACCGTGGTCGGCACCGACGGCTACAACATGGACCTGCTCGGCGAGCTCAATGCGGCGTCGCTGATCTCCAAGATCACCTCGGCGCGCGCCGATGTCGCGAACGCGCCCGAGTTGATCGAGGCGAACACGGCAATCGCCGCCGATGTCATCAAGCGGCCCGACCTCGGCCGGATCGAGCCCGGCGCGACCGCCGACCTCACGATCGTCGATCTCACCCATCCGCATCTTCAGCCGCTGTTCGATCCGCGCCGCGCGCTGATCGCGCTCGCCAATCGCGCGAATATCGATCAGGTCATGGTCGACGGCCGCATGCTGATCGATGCCGGCCGCTATCTTGGCGCCGACGAGGCGGCGATCACGGCGGCGGGCACCGCTGCGATCGGCAAGATCTGGGACCTGCCCGAGGCGCAGGCTGCGTTCAACGGTTGAGGGGTCTCCTGGAGCCACGAAGGTGGTGCGCTCCCTCTCCCGCTTGCGGGAGAGGGCAGGGGGGAGAGGGTTCTCTCCATACGGGGACACTCCCGATGAGGAGAGAGCCCCCACCCGGCGCTTCGCGCCGACCTCCCCCCGCAAGCGGGAGAGGTTGCAGCGAGCCCGCGGCGAGATCGATTGAACTCAAATCGTTCTTGGCTAGTCGTCGAATTCGGCGAGCGACTTGCGCATGGTCTCCACCAGATCCAGCGCCACCGGCGAGGGGCTGCGCTGCGCTGGAAAGACCGCCGAGAATTCGAAGTCGATGCGAGGCAGAAAGCGGCGCACGACGATGCCGCGGGTCGAAAATTCCTGCGCGGTGAAGGGATCGCAGATGGCGACGCCAAGTCCCGACGACACCATGCCGCACATGATCTCCGACAGCGTGGTCTCGACCCTGAGCACGCGGCGGACATCGTGGCGATGGAAGACCTGGTCGACGAGATGCCGGCTTGATGATCCCGCCGACAACGAGATGAAGGTCTCGCCCTCGAAATCGCGGGGCTCCAGCACTTCCTTTTCCGCGAGGCGATGACCGGTCGGCAGCACCGCGACGCGGGCCGGCGCTGGCAGCTTCTGGCTCGGCAAGCCCGAATGCGCGATCGGCACCTCGGCAAAGCCGACGTCGCACTGGTTGTTCAGCACCCAATCGACCACGATCGGCGAGATCACGCCGAAGAAAGCGAGGTTGAGGTTCGGCCGCTCCTTCAGGAAGTGCCCGGTGAGCCGCGGCAAATAGCCATTCGACAGTGCTGGAAGTGCCGCGATCCGCAGCGAGCCGGTGCGGCGGCCGCGAATTTCTTCGGCTGCCGCGGTGATGCGTTCGAGGCCGACGAAGGAGCGCTCGACTTCGGTGTAGAGTGCCATGGCCGCAGCGGTCGGCACGAGGCCGGTGCCGCGCCGCTCGAACAGCTCCATCTTCAACAGCGCCTGGAGGTCGCGCAGCAACCGGCTGACCGCCGGCTGCGTCACCGTCATCAGCGCCGCCGCCTCGGTCACGCTGCCGGTCAGCATTGTGGCCCGGAAGGCCTCGACCTGCCGCGAATTGATCCGTGCCATCCTCAATTCCATTCATAACATTTAGGCATGCAAAGGGTGCCATTATTCATTGGACGATGGAAGCCTGGGTTTGCAATCTTTTTCATCAGGACTGGAGACAGCCCGCTTTTCCGGCAGATTGGAGGGGTTCGAACCTCCAGATCGCGCCAAACCCGCCAAGCAGGGGCCGGAGCCCTGATCAGAGAGGGATTTGCGCGGAAGGAAATGCGGCAACGCGCTTCGGCCAGCGAGACTCGTCGGCACATCACCTCATCCCGGTATGGAGATCGGACCACATGAAGACTTTTCGCCTTCTGACAGCGGTCAGCATCGCGGCGCTCATCGCCGCCCCGTCGGTCGCCACGGCCCAGCAAAAGACGCTCTATGTCGCCGGCTATGGCGGCTCGTTCGAGAAGACCATCCGCGACGAGGTGATCCCGACCTTCGAGAAGGAGAACGGCGTCAAGGTCGAGTACGTCGCCGGCAACTCCACCGACACGCTGGCAAAGCTCCAGGCGCAGAAGGGCAACCAGCAGATCGACGTCGCCATCGTCGACGACGGCCCGATGTACCAGGCGATCCAGCTCGGCTTCTGTGGCAAGCTCGAGGGCCTGCCGGCCGATCTCTACGACACCGCGCGCTTCAAGGACGATCGTGCGGTCGCCATCGGCATCGTCGCGACCGGTCTGATGTACAACACCAAGGTGTTTGCGGAGAAGGGCTGGGCGCCGCCGACCTCCTGGAACGATTTGAAGGACACGAAATACGCCAAGCAGCTCGTGATCCCGCCGATCAATAACACCTATGGGCTCGAAGCGCTGGTGATGTTGTCGAAGATGAATGGCGGCGGCGAGTCCAATGTCGATTCCGGCTTCAAAATCTTCAAGGAGCAGATCAATCCGAACGTGCTCGCCTATGAGCCGTCGCCGGGCAAGATGACCGAGCTGTTTCAGTCCGGCCAGGCCGTGATCGCGGTGTGGGGCACGGGCCGCGTGCAGAGCTTTGCCAATACCGGTTTCCCCGTCGACTTCGTCTACCCGAAGGAAGGCGCCGCGACGCTGCTGACGACCGCCTGTCCGATCACCAAGCCGAACGCCTCGCCGCTTGCGTCCAGCTTCGTCAAGATGCTGCTCGAACCCAAGATCCAGCTCGTGATGCTGAAGGATTACGGCTACGGCCCGGTGCTGAAATCGCTGGTGATCCCGCCCGAGCTCGGCAAGATGGCGCCGATCGGCGAGCGCGCGGCAAAGCTCTATAATCCGGACTGGACCGTCATCAACGAGAAGCGCGAGGAATGGACCAAGCGCTGGAATCGCGAGGTCGAGCGCTGATCGGTCATACCGGAGTCAGTATGATGGCCTATCTCGAGCTCGAAGGGGTCGCCAGGCAATTTGGAGCGCAGACTGTCGTCGACGACTTCAGTCTCGCGGTGGGGAAGGGAGAGTTCATCTCCTTCCTGGGTCCCTCCGGCTGCGGCAAGACAACGACCCTGCAAATGATCGCGGGCTTCCTCGATCCCACCCGTGGCGCGATCCGGCTCGAGGGCAAGGATCTGACCGCGATCCATCCGGCCAAACGCGGGCTCGGGATCGTGTTCCAGAGCTACGCGCTGTTTCCGCACATGACAGCGGCCGAGAATGTCGCCTTCGGCCTCGAGATGCGCAATGTGCCGCGCGGCGAACGGACCGAGCGCGTCCGCGCCGCGCTCGCGATGGTCGGGCTTGCCGGCTACGAGGAGCGTCATCCGCGCCGCATGTCCGGCGGCCAGCAGCAGCGCGTGGCGCTGGCGCGCGCGCTGGTGATCAAGCCGAGCGTATTGCTGCTCGACGAGCCGCTGTCCAATCTCGACGCCAAGCTGCGCGAGGAGATGCAGATCGAGCTGCGCCAGATCCAGCGCACCATCGGCACCACCACGATCCTCGTCACCCACGACCAGAACGAGGCGATGTCGCTGTCCGACCGCATCGTGGTGATGAGCCAGGGCCGGATCGAGCAGATCGGCACGCCGCAGGAGACCTATGAGAAGCCGGCCTCGGCCTTCGTCTCGCAATTTTTGGGCAAGACCAACGACTTTGCCGCGACGATCGATCAGACCAGTGCGCCTGCGCGATTGATCGCCGGCTCGTGGAGCGCGCCTGCGCCTGCCGGGCGCAGCGGTCCTGTCACCGTCAGCATTCGCCCCGAGCGGATCGACTTTGGCGACGCAGGCCTCAGCGCAAAGATCGTCACGCGCATCTTCCAGGGCAATCACTGGCTGTACCAGTGCGAGAGCGAATGCGGCCCGGCGACCGTAATCCGCCAGAATGACGGCCGGTCGCAGCCGGTCGAAGGCGAGGCAGTTCACCTCACCTGGAGGCCGGAGGACATGGGCGTGAGAGGCGTCGCATGAGCGCTTCCGCCGAGGAACGAAACGCACGCACGCCCTGGGCGCTGACCGCGCCCGCCTTGATGTTGTTCTTCGGCGTGCTCCTGATTCCGCTGGCAATGACCGTGATGCTGTCGTTCCACGATTGGGGCCAGTACAAGGGCATCGAGCCCGTCTTCATCCTCAAGAACTGGCGCGAGATCGTAACCGATCCCTATTACGCCGAGATGTTCTGGCGGACATTTCGCATCGCGATCCTGACCACGCTGCTCACGGCACTGCTCGGTGCGCCCGAAGCCTACATCCTCAATCGCATGGGCGGACGCTGGAAGAGCGTTTTCCTGCTGGTCATCCTGGGGCCGCTGCTGATTTCCGTGGTGGCGCGGACGCTCGGCTGGGCGCTGCTGTTCGGCGGCAACAACGGGCTCGTCAACAAGCTGCTGATGTCGGCCGGGCTGATCCGCGCGCCTATCCCCTTCATGTTCACCGAAACCGGTATGGTTGTCGCGCTTGCGCACGTGATGATGCCGTTCATGGTGCTGTCGGTGTGGGCGGCGCTGCAGCGTCTCGATCCGCAGATCGAGAATGCCGCGATGTCGCTCGGCGCCGCCCCTGTGACCATCATCCGCCGCATCATCATGCCGCAGATCATGCCGGGCGTGCTGTCGGGGGCGATCATCGTGTTCTCGCTCTCGGCCAGTGCGTTTGCGACGCCCGCCATCATCGGCGGCCGCCGACTCAAGGTCGCGGCGACGCTCGCCTATGACGAATTCCTCAACACGCTGAACTGGCCGCTGGGTGCGGCGGTTGCCACGCTGCTGCTGGCCGCGCTGGTGCTGATTGTCGTCGGCAGCAACGCGCTGATCGAGCGCCGTTACGCGGAGGTGTTCCGATGAGCCGGAACGGGCCGCTCGCGCTGATCTTCCACACCATCTTCGTCATCGTCATGGTGGCGCCGATCCTCGTCGTCTGCCTCGTCGCGTTCACGCCAGAAGGCTTCCTGTCGCTGCCGACCAACGGCTTTTCGCTGCGCTGGTTCAGGGCGATCGCCAACTATCCCGAATTCATCCATGCTTTCTGGGTCAGCCTTGGCCTTGGCGCACTATCCTCCTTCGTGGCGCTGCTGTTCGCGGTCCCTGCGGCGCTGGCGATCGCGCGCTATCGGTTTCGCGGTCGTGACACATTGGCGGCGTTGTTCCTGTCGCCGCTGATGATTCCGCATGTGGTGCTCGGCATTGCCTTCCTGCGCTTCTTCACCTCGGCTGGCCTCGGCGGCAGCTTCGCCGCGCTGATCATCGCGCATGTCATCATCGTGTTTCCGTTCGCGCTGCGGCTGACGCTGGCGGCGGCGACCGGCATGGACCTCTCGGTCGAGATGGCGGCGGTCTCGCTCGGCGCCGGCGGCTGGACGCTGTTCCGCCGCGTGACGCTGCCGCTGATCCTGCCCGGCGTCATCAGCGGCTGGGCGCTCGCCTTCATCCAGTCC
Source organism: Bradyrhizobium sp. Ken64 (assembly GCF_055807555.1). Taxonomy (NCBI): domain Bacteria; kingdom Pseudomonadati; phylum Pseudomonadota; class Alphaproteobacteria; order Hyphomicrobiales; family Nitrobacteraceae; genus Bradyrhizobium; species Bradyrhizobium sp. Ken64. Next base: position 21,166 of record NZ_JBVVPA010000013.1, read on the forward strand.
TTCGACGATCTCACCATGACCGTCTTCCTCGCGGCACCCGGCACCGAAACATTGCCGGTGCGCATGTTTTTGTACATCCAGGACAACATCGATCCGCTGGTGACGTCGGTCTCTGCCTGCGTGATCGCGATCACCATGACCGCCCTCATTCTGCTCGACCGCTTCTACGGGCTCGATCGCGTGCTCGCCGGCAAGGGCGATACGGGGCGATAGGAGAATCCATGCGAACAGATTACGACGTCGCCGTCGTCGGCGGCGGATTGCTCGGCTCCGCCATCGCCTGGGGCCTCGGCCGGCTCGGCAAGCGCGTCGCCGTGCTCGACGAAGGCGACATCACCAAGCGTGCCTCGCGTGCCAACTTTGCGCTGGTCTGGGTGCAGAGCAAGGGCCTCGGCATGCCGGCCTATACGGTGTGGACCGTGCAGGCGTCACAGGCATGGAGCCGGCTCGCGTCCGAGCTGAAGCAGCAGACCGGCCTCGACGTCTCGCTTCAGCAGAATGGCGGCTTTCATCTCACGCTCGGCGAAGACGAATTCGGCCAGCGCGCCGAGCTGGTCAAGCGCATGCACAACCAGACGGGCGCTGCCGACTACAAGATGGAGATGCTGCCGGCGTCCGAGGTCAAGAAGGTGCTGCCGCTGATCGGGCCTGAAGTCTCCGGCGGCAGCTTTTGTCCACTCGACGGTCACGTCAATTCGCTGCGCACGTTTCGTGCGTTCCACACCGGCTTCAGGGCATTCGGCATCGATTATCTTCCGGAGCGCCCGGTCTCGTCGATCAGCCAGAACGGCGGCGAATTCCGCCTGATAACGCCGCAGGGCGAGCTCCGTGCCGCCAAGATCGTGCTCGCCGCCGGCAATGCCAACCAGACGCTGGCGCCGATGGTCGGTCTCACCGCTCCGATGGGCCCGACCCGCGGCCAGATCGTGGTGACCGAACGCACCATGCCGTTTCTGCCGCACCCGCTGACCACGATCCGCCAGACCGATGAGGGCACGGTGATGATCGGCGACAGCAAGGAAGACGAGCTCGACGACCGCACGCTGAAGCATTCGATCAGCGCGGTGATGACGGATCGCGCCCAGCGCATGTTTCCGCATCTCGCGCGGCTCAACGTGGTCAGGAGCTGGGCCGGCATCCGCGTCATGCCGCAGGACGGCTTTCCGATCTACGACCAGTCGGAAACGCATCCCGGCGCCTTCGTCGCCTGCTGCCATTCCGGCGTGACGCTCGCCTCCAACCACGCTTTCGAGATCGCGCGCATGGTCGCGCAAGGTTCGCTCGAGCCGGAGCTGGTCGGCGCGTTCTCGGCCAGCCGTTTCGGCGGCGCGGGCGCTGCGAACAATAGCGGCTACTAGGGATATTGAAGGAGCCCAGATGTTCAAACGATCCGAACAGGACAAACGGCCGCCGGTGCAAATCTTCGTCGATGGCGTTGCCGTCGCCGCGCGGCAGGGCGACACCGTCTCCGCGGCGCTGCTGGCCTCGAGCTGCGATGCACGCCGTTCGACCGCGGTGAGCGGCGCGCCGCGTTTGCCCTATTGCATGATGGGCGTGTGCTTCGATTGTCTCGTCACCATCGATGGCGTCGGCAACCGACAGGGCTGCCTGGTGCCGGTCACTGAAGGCATGCAGATCGAGATCCAGAAGGGCAAGCGGGAGATCGGAAAATGATTATGGCTCCCAAGCGCGAAGATTATGATGTGGTGGTGATCGGTGCCGGCCCCGCCGGCCTCGCCGCCGCCGCGACATCCGCCGAAGCCGGCCTGTCGACGCTACTGCTCGACGAGAATATCGGCCCGGGCGGCCAAGTGTTTCGTGCCATCGCCTCGACGCCCGTGACCGACCGCAAACAGCTCGGTGAGGACTATTGGGTAGGCACCGAACTCGTGCAGGCGCTGCGCGCGAGCGACGCCGAGGTCATCCACCGTGCCACCGTCTGGAGCCTCGACCGCAATCTCGACATCGCCGTCTCGGTCGGCGGCGCGTCCGCCTTCGTCAAGGCCAGGCGCGTGATCCTCGCGACCGGCGCGCTGGAGCGGCCGTTTCCGATTCCCGGTTGGACGCTGCCGGGCGTGATGACCGCGGGCGCCGCGCAGACGATGCTGAAATCGTCGGCCCTGGTGCCGGATGGCCGCACGGTGATCGCGGGGCAGGGGCCGCTGCTCTGGCTGCTCGCCGCGCAGATCTTGCGTCTCGGCGGTCGCATCGATCGCATTCTCAACACCACCGAGCGCGGCAATTACTTCGCGGCTCTTCCCCACGCCTTTGCTTTCCTGACCTCGCCGTATTTCGCCAAGGGCCTCTCGATGATGCGCGAAGTGAAGGCGAAGATGCAGGTCGTGTCCGGCGTCACCGAGCTTTCGGCATCCGGCGACGGCCAGCTCGCGAGCGTGAGCTATGTCGCCGGCGGCAAGCGCGAGACCGTCCTTGCGGATCTCTTGCTGCTGCACCAGGGCGTCGTGCCCAATGTCAATCTGGCGATGGCGGCCGGAATCGAGCATCGCTGGGATGATCTGCAATTGTGCTGGTCTCCGGTGCTCGATGCCAGCGGCAATTCATCGGTCGCCGGCATTGCGATCGCCGGCGACGGCGCCAGCATCGGCGGCGCGAATGCAGCCGTGGTGCGCGGTCGCATCGCGGCGCGCGCGGCAGTGGAAGCATTGGCGCCCCCGGCCGCCGCGAAGCTTCCAGCAATGGCGAGCCTCCGCGCCGATCTCGCCAAGGCCGAGCGTGGCCGTGTCTTCCTCGACACGCTGTTTCGCCCGGCGCCGCAGTTTCGCATTCCCGCGGGCGACACCATCGTCTGTCGCTGCGAGGAGGTCACCGCAAAGGACATTCTCGACGCCGTCGCCATCGGCGCGACCGGGCCGAACCAGCTCAAGGCCTATCGCCGCACCGGCATGGGTCCGTGCCAGGGCCGGCTCTGCGGCCTCACCGTCACCGAACTGATGGCGCAGGCGCGGGGCAAGAGCCCGCAGGAGATCGGCTATTACCGGCTGCGCGCGCCGGTCAAGCCGATCACGCTCGCCGAGCTTGCCGCGGTTCCGAAGAGCGAAGACGACATCAAGGCGGTGGTGCGCGGATGACGAAAAACGTGGATGCGATCGTCGTCGGCGGCGGCATCCACGGGTGCTCGACTGCGCTGCATCTGTGCCTTGCCGGCCTGAAGCCGGTGCTGATCGAGAAGGACTATGCCGGCCGGCATGCCTCGGGCGTCAACGCCGGCGGCGTGCGCCAGCTTGCGCGGCACATCCCCGAAATCCCGCTCTCGATCCGCTCGATGGGAATCTGGGAGAAGATCACCGATCTTCTCGACGACGATTGCAGCTTTGAGAGCTATGGCCAGGTCCTCGTCGCAGAGAACGAGGAGGAACTCGTGGTCTGCCGCGCGCGTGTGGCCGAGCTCAACGCGCTCGGCTTCACCCACGAGGAGCTGATCGATGCGGCCGAGTTGCGACGCCTCGTGCCTGCGGTCGCCGAGAGCTGTCCCGGCGGCGTGGTCTCGCGCCGCGACGGTGCGGCCAATCCCGCGCAGGCAACGACGGCGTTCCGGCGCAAGGCAGGGCAGCTCGGTGCGACCGTGCGCGAGGGCATTGCGGCCACGAATATCCGGCACACCGATGGCCTCTGGCACGTCGATGTCGGCGTGGAGAGCTTTGCCGCGCCGGTGCTCGTCAATGCCGCCGGCGCCTGGGCCGGGACCATCGCAGCGGCGCTCGGTGAGCCCGTTCCGGTCGAGACCGTGGCGCCGATGCTGATGATCACCTCGCGCGTGCCCCACTTTATCGATCCCGTCGTGATCCTGCGCGGCCGAAAACTCTCCTTCAAGCAATTCAAGAACGGCACCGTGCTGATCGGCGGCGGTCATCTGGCAACGCCCTACCAGGATCGTAACGAGACGGTGCTGGACTGGAAGAGCCTCGCGACCAGCGCCCGCACCGTGTTCGAGCTGTTCCCGGTCATGCGCGACGCGACGATCATGCGGGCCTGGGCCGGCATCGAGGCCAAGACGAAGGACGATCTGCCCGTGTTCGGGCCGAGCAGCCGCCACAAGGGCCTCTATCACCAGTTCGGCTTCTCGCTGCACGGTTTCCAGCTCGGCCCCGGCGCCGGCGCCGTGATGGCGGAGCTGATCGTCAACGGCGGCACCCAAACCCGCATCGGCGATCTCGGCATCGATCGCTTCCATCCCTCCACGCTCTAGCAACAAGAGGACATCATGAGCATTACCCGCAGCATCCGCACGCCCATCATGCACCGCGCCGTCGAAGCCAACGGCTTCGTCTTCATTGGCGGCACCATCGCCGACGACACTTCGCTGTCGATGGGCGAGCAGACCCGCAACATCCTCGGCAAGATCGCGGGCTATCTGAAGGAAGCGGGCACCGACAAGTCGCGCGTCGTGAGCACCTCGATCTTCGTCACCGACCTTTCGAAGAAGAAGGAGATGGACGCGGTCTGGACCGAGTTCTTCGGCGACAATCTGCCGACCCGCGCCACCGTCGGCGTCGCCGATCTCGGCGGCAGCGCGCTGATCGAGGTCGTGGTCACCGCGCTCAAGGACTAACGACGTCTGCCGATGTGGACTGAAGCCGGGCGTCCAGCCGCCGGAACGATGATGCAGATCCGGGCCGCCGACGGCGCGCCGATCCCGGCGCGTCGTCCCTCACAGTGATTATCAAAAACCCGACGCCCTGCCCCCAGCGCGTCGGGTGGAAAGAATGAGTATCAATCCGTGATCCCAACCCGGTTGTTGTGGCGCGTTGCGCATTGATTGACCACTCCGGGAAACTACCGCGTTGGAACCGGACTCCGCCATACTTGCGCGCGGCCTAGGAGGCGGCGCTGCCGCCCGGTTCGAGAGCCTCACCCATCTCCAGCGGATGGGCCATGGTCTCGTGCAGCGCATCGCGGTCGAGCTCGCCTTCGGAGATGCTGATGACGACGCAGGCGACGCCGTTACCGATCAGATTGGTCAGCGCGCGGCACTCGCTCATGAACTTGTCGATGCCGACCAGGATCGCGATCGACTGGATCGGGATGTCGGGCACGATCGAGAGCGTCGCCGCGAGCGTGATGAAGCCCGCCCCGGTCACGCCCGAGGCGCCCTTCGAGGTGATCATGGCGATGCCGAGAATGCCGAGCTCCTGCCAGATGGTCAGATGGGTATTGGTCGCCTGCGCCAGGAACAGCGTCGCCAGCGTCATGTAGATGTTGGTGCCGTCGAGGTTGAAGCTGTAGCCGGTTGGAATGACGAGGCCAACCACCGAACGCGAGGCGCCGAGATGCTCCATCTTCTGGATCATCTGCGGCAGCACCGTCTCCGACGACGAGGTGCCGAGCACGATCAGGAGCTCGTCCTTGATGTAGGCGATGAAGCGCAGGATCGAGAAGCCGGCGAGCCGCGCGATTGCGCCGAGCACGACCACAACGAACAGGATGCTGGTGAGATAGAACGTGCCGATCAGGGCCGCGAGGTTGAGCAGCGAACCGAGGCCGTAAGCGCCGACGGTGAAGGCCATCGCGCCGAACGCTCCGATCGGCGCCACGCGCACGATGATGCGGATGATGCCGAAGAACATCTTTGCGGCCTTGTCGATCGCTTCCGCAATGGGCTCGCCGGCCTTGCCGAGAAACGCGATGGCGAAGCCCGACAGGATCGAGATCAGCAGCACCTGCAACAGATCGCCGCGTGCGATGGCGCCAAGATAGCTGTCGGGGATGATCGCCATCAGATGGGCGACGATGCCTTCTTCCTTGGCCTTGGTGACGTAGGTCGCCACCGATTTCGGGTCGATCGTGGCGGGATCGATGTTGAAGCCGTGTCCGGGCTGGAGCACCTCGCCGACCAGCAGGCCGACCGCGAGCGCCACGGTCGAGACCGTCTCGAAATAGATCAGCGACTTCAGCCCGACCCGGCCGACGCGCTTGAGGTCGCCCATCGAGGAGATGCCGTGCACCACGGTGCAGAAGATCACCGGCGCGATCATCATCTTGATCAGCGCGATGAAGCCGTCACCGAGCGGCTTCAGGGCCTTGCCGAGATCGGGATAGAAATAACCGATCATCACGCCGAGCGCGATCGCGATCAGCACCTGGATGTAGAGGATCTTGTACCAGGGTTGGTGCCGGCGATGGATGGCTGGCTGGATCGCAATCTGTGTCATAGAATAGGCCCCGGAACGTATTGATCTTGTTTGATTTGCATCATGTGATGGTCGCCGCAGAAGCGACAATCACATTTTTGTCTGTTCGCACGAAGATCGGTCGCTGCACCGCAACTGGGGGGAACATGCCGATTGCAACGGGCTCCGAACAGCGAGCGCAAGGCTATTTTCCGCGTTGGACTCTGAAGTCCTCCGGCGTGATCATGCCCGAGGAGCGGCTGCCGCTTGCCCAGACCGTCGTCTCCGGTCTCCAGCATTGCGTCGCAATGTCGGGCTCGACGATCATCGCGCCGCTGCTGATGGGGTTCGATCCCAATGTTGCGGTGCTGTTTTCCGGCATCGGCACGCTGATCTTCTTCGTCATCGTCGCGGGGCGCGTGCCGAGCTATCTCGGCTCGAGCTTCGCGTTCATCGCGGTCGTCATCGCCGCCACCGGCTACGTTGGGCACGGGCCGAACCCGAACCTGTCGGTTGCGCTTGGCGGCATCGTCGGGGCCGGCGTCCTCTACGGTGTGATCGCGCTGGTCGTGATGTGGTCGGGGGTTGGCTGGATCGAGAGACTGTTGCCGCCGGCCGTCACCGGCGCCGTGGTCGCAGCCATCGGCCTCAACCTCGCACCGGTGGCCGTCAAGGCAGTGAGCGCCGATGCGTTCGACACAGGAATCGGGCTTGCGACCGTTCTGATCATCGGCGTGGTTGCGGTTGCCGCACCTGGCCTGTGGCGCCGCCTGCCGATTATTTTCGGCGCGATCGGCGGATATCTTTTGTACCTGCTGTTCGCGAACGGCCTCGGCTTCGGCAAGCCGATCAACTTCACCCCGCTTGCGGCTGCGCCGTGGATCGGCTTGCCGAGTTTTACGACGCCGACCTTCCAGACCGATGCGATCGTCCTGATCGCGCCGGTCGCGATCATCCTCGTCGCCGAGAACCTCGGTCACATCAAGGCCGTCGGCGCCATGACGGGCCGGAGCCTCGATGACTATCTCGGCCGCGCCTTGCTCGCCGACAGCCTCGCGACCATCGTAGCGGCCTGCGGCGGCGGCACCGGCGTCACCACCTATGCCGAGAACATCGGCGTCATGGCGGCGACGAAGGTCTATTCGACCTTGCTGTTTGCCTTCGCGGCGCTGGTGTCGATCGTGCTCGGCTTCTCGCCGAAATTCGGCGCGCTGATCCTGTCGATCCCGGGTCCGGTCATCGGTGGGCTCTCGATCGTGCTGTTCGGATTGATCGCCGCGATGGCCGGCCGTATCTGGGTGGAGAACAAGGTCGACTTCGCCAATCCCGCCAACCTGATCACGGTCGCGGTCGCTCTGACTGCGGGGGCTGGCGATCTCACGCTCAAATTCGGCGCCTTCACGATGGGTGGGATCGGCACCGCAACCTTTGGCGCCATCATCCTCTACCAAATCCTGACTTCGCCGCTGGCTCGCCGCGAGAAGTGAATCCCAGCGATGCGCTGAGGGATGGAACAAAACGCCGGTTCCGTCCATGTTGATGTGTCCTCGGAGAACAACGATGCCACATACCGACCGCTCGACCACCTTTTCCTCGCGCCTCGTCGGCCAGTACGCGCTGGTGACGGGCGCCTCCCAAGGCATCGGGCGCGCCGTCGCCATCCGGCTCGCGCAGGAAGGTGCGACCGTCGCCATCAACTATGTCGATCACCCTGAAAAGGCTGAGGAGACGCTCGCGCTGGCACGGACGGCATCGAGCGATCGGGGCCACGGCAGGCTCGATCATGCCATCGTCAAGGCCGACGTGAGCAATGAGCAGGAGGTCGCCGCGATGTTCGAGACGGTTTTGGCGCGCTGGAAGCGCCTCGACTGTCTCGTCAACAATGCCGGCTTCCAGCGGGAATCGCCGAGCGAGGCGCTCGACATCGATACCTATCGCCGCATCATCGACGTCAATCTCAACGGCGCCGTGCTCTGCGCGCAGAAGGCGCTCGCGCATTTCGTCGCGCGGGGCGCAGGCGGCAGCATCATCAACTGCTCCAGCGTGCACCAGATCATCCCCAAACCCGGCTACCTCGCTTACTCGATCAGCAAGGGCGGCATGGCCAATCTAACGCGTACGCTGGCGCTCGAATTTGCCGGCCGTGGCATTCGCGTCAATGCGGTCGGTCCCGGCGCGATCGACACGCCGATCAACGCGGCCTGGACCGGCGATCCGGAAAAGCGTGGCGTGGTCACCAGCCACATTCCGCTCGGCCGCGTCGGTACGCCGGAAGAGATCGCCGCCGTGTTCGCCTTCCTCGCCTCGGATGAAGCCAGCTACATCACGGGGCAGACCATCTACGCCTGCGGGGGCCTGACGCTGTTTCCCGAATTCCGCGAGAACTGGGCGAGTTAACGGGCTTCCTGGCCATCTGGCAAAACCGAGCGCAGCAGACTACATCTGCGCCATGGAAAAAGCTCCGCTCGAAGACTTCGTTCAGCGGCACGAAAACCTGTTCGTGCTGACCGGTGCTGGCTGCAGCACCAATTCGGGCATTCCCGATTATCGCGACACTCACGGCAACTGGAAGCGGGCCCAGCCGGTGAACTTCCAGGCTTTTATGTCGGAAGAGCATACGCGCCGGCGCTATTGGGCGCGCAGCCTGATCGGCTGGCGGCGGTTCGGCCAGGCGAGGCCGAACGATGCGCATCACGCGCTCGCCCGGCTCGAGGCAAGCGGGCGTTGCGGAATGCTGCTGACCCAGAATGTCGACCGGCTGCATCAATCCGCCGGGCACCGCCAGGTGATCGACCTGCACGGCCGGCTCGATCTGGTCCGCTGCATGGGCTGTGGGCAAAAGACGCCGCGGCGCGAATTCCAGGAGACGCTCGGCCACGCCAACGCAGAATGGTTGACGCTCGACGCCGCCGATGCACCCGATGGCGATGCCGACCTGGAGTATGCGGATTTTTCGTCGTTCACGGTGCCTCCTTGCGAAGCCTGCGGCGGCATCGTCAAGCCGGATGTCGTGTTCTTCGGCGAGAACGTCCCGCGCGACGTCGTCGCCACCGCGCAGGATCATCTGGCGCAGGCCGACGCCATGCTCATCGTCGGCTCCTCGCTGATGGTCTATTCCGGCTTCCGCTTCGTCAAGGCGGCCGCGCAGCGCAACATTCCGATCGCTGCGGTCAATCTCGGACGCACCCGCGCCGATGATCTCCTCACGCTCAAGATCGAGGAGCGCTGCGAAGCGGCGCTTGCATTCCTGCTCTGATCGCGCAGGCTGCGACATGCCTTGCCTATTGCATGGGTGCCAAGCAGAATAGCTGGACACAGCATGTTCCTGTCATCCATGGCATGGAAATTGCTGCGCTTTTGTCCTCAGTCTTGACGATCAGCACGGAGAATTTGGAATGCTTGAGGGAGCCGAGGTGCGGCTTGCCGTCGATATCGGTGGCACGTTCACCGACATCGTGCTGGACGTGGGGCAGGATCGCAAGACGCGCAAATTGCTGACGACACCGCAACGGCCCGAGCAGGCGGTGCTGGACGGCATGCGGCTCATTCTCGCTGATGCGCGCGCGCATATCAGCGACATCGACGTCTTCATTCACGGCACGACGCTCGCGACCAACGCCATCATCGAGCGTCGCGGCGCCAGGACGGCGCTGATCGCGACCGAGGGCTTTCGTGACGTGCTCGATATCGGCACCGAGAGCCGCTACGACCAGTATGACCTCAGCATCGACAAGCCGAAGCCGCTGGCGCCACGATCCCTGCGCTTCACCGTGCCCGAGCGTATCGACGCGCACGGTCGCGTCCGCCTCCCGCTGGACGAAGCGGCGGTGCGCGCTCTCGCGCCAAGATTGCGCGCGCTGAACGTCGAGAGCGTCGCGGTCGCCTTCCTGCACTCCTATGCCAATCCCGAACACGAGCGCCGTACGGCAGCGATCATCAGCGAGGAGATGCCCGGCGTTTCCGTGACTGTATCGTCCGCGGTGTGCCCGGAGATCCGCGAATATGAGCGGACATCGACTGCGGTGGCCAACGCCTATGTGCAACCGCTGATCGACGGCTATCTCGCCCGCATGTCCGACGCCTTGCAGGTCGAGCAGTACCGCGGCGCGATCTATCTCGTCACCTCCGGCGGCGGTGTCACCTCGATCGAGACGGCGCGGCGCTTTCCGGTGCGCCTCGTCGAATCCGGTCCTGCCGGCGGCGCCATTTTTGCGGCGCAGATCGCGTCACGTCTCGGCGAGAGCAAGGTGCTGTCCTTCGACATGGGCGGCACCACGGCAAAGATCTGCCTGATCGAAAAATACCAGCCCGAGACCTCGCGCGTGTTCGAGGTCGATCGCGCAGCGCGCTTCCTGAAAGGTTCGGGTCTGCCGGTGCGGATCCCCGTGATCGAGATGGTCGAGATCGGCGCCGGCGGCGGCTCGATCGCCCATGTCGACGCGATGAAGCGCGTCACCGTCGGCCCCGAGAGTGCCTCGTCGGAGCCCGGGCCCGCCTGCTACGGCCGCGGCGGCCTGCGCCCGGCCGTGACGGATGCCGACGTTGCGCTCGGCCTGATTGATCCCGATGCCTTTGCGGGTGGAACGATCAAGCTCGACCCTGCGCTCTCGAAGCAGGCGCTGCTGCGCAGCGTCGGCGAGCCGCTCGGCCTGTCGGCGGAAACCGCGGCCTATGCCGTGCACGAGGTCGTTTGCGAGAACATGGCGAGCGCGGCGCGCGTGCATGCGGTCGAGCGCGGCGAGATTGTCGGTCAGCATACGCTGATCGCCTTCGGCGGCGCGGCACCGCTGCATGCAGCGCGCGTCGCCGAGAAGATCGGCGTCTCCCGCGTGATCGTCCCTTCCAATGCCGGCGTCGGGTCGGCCGTCGGCTTCCTTGCGGCTCCGATCGCCTATGAGTTGGTGCGCAGCCGTCACGTGCGGCTCGACGATTTCGACACCGAGGGGGTCTCCGACCTGCTCCAGGAGATGGTGACCGAAGCGCGTGCGCTGGTCGAGACGGGTGCGGCAGGCGCGCAGGTTCGCGAGCGCCGCGCCGCCTTCATGCGCTATGTCGGCCAAGGCCATGAGATATCGATCGAACTGCCGAACCGGCGGTTGGCGACGGCCGATCTGGCCGGCCTGCGCCAGAAGTTCGAGGCGGATTATGCGGCGATGTTCGAGCGATCGATTCCGGGTGCCGCGATCGAGGTGTTGAGCTGGTCGGTGCTTGCGACGACCGAGGCACGCAATCCGCCGCGCGTCGCCGACGTGGCACGCATGCCCGCGGGCAAGGCGTCGGGCAGTCGAAAATTCTTCGACGGCCGCGCAGGGCAGGTGATCGAGATCCCGCTCTACCGCCGCGAGGACATGGCGCCGGGCGCGACGATTGCAGGTCCCGCCGTGATCGCGGAGGACGAGACCTCGACATTCGTCTCTAACAGTTTTGATGCCCATATCGATGGTGCCGGCAGCATCGTCATGGAACGGAAGGCGGCCTGATCATGAGCAAGGCAAGCGGCGCGAGCCTGATCGACCTTCAGATCATGTGGCACCGGCTGATCGCCGTGGTCGAGGAGCAGGCGCAGGTGCTGCTCCGCACCGCCTTCAGCCCGATCGTGCGCGAATGCGGCGACCTCTCGGCCGGCGTGTTCGATCTCAGGGGACGGATGCTGGCGCAGGCGGTGACCGGCACGCCCGGCCACGTCAACTCGATGGCGGAATCGGTCAAGCACTTCATCGCCCACTTTCCCATCGAGACGATGAAGGAGGGCGATGCCTACATCACCAACGATCCCTGGATGGGCACCGGCCATCTCAACGATTTCGTCGTCACCACGCCCTGCTTCAAGGACGGCAAGCCGGTCGCGCTGTTTTCCTGCACCAGCCATCTCATGGACATCGGCGGCATCGGCTTCGGACCCGACGCCACCGACGTGTTCATGGAGGGGCTCTACATCCCCATGCTGAAGCTGATCGACCAGGGTGTCGTCAACGAGACGCTGATGGCGATGATCCGCACCAACACGCGGCTGCCGATCGACACCGAGGGCGACACCTACTCGCTCGCCGGCTGCAACGACGTCGGCTGCGAGCGCCTGGTCGAGATGATGACCGAGTTCGGCATCGACTCGCTCGATGCGCTCGGCGACTACATTTGCGACCGCTCGCGCGAGGCCGTGCTGGCCGAGATCGCCAGGCTGCCGAAGGGCACCTGGCGCAACACCATGGTGGTCGACGGCTATGACGCGCCGGTCTCGCTTGAGGCGACGCTGACGATCTCGGACGAAGGCATCCACGTCGATTTCGACGGCACCTCGGCCGCGTCCAGATTCGGCATCAACGTGCCGCTGTCCTATACCATCGCCTACACCGTGTTCGGTCTCGGTTGTGTCGTCGCCTCCCAGATCCCGAACAATGCCGGCTCGCTCTCGCCGCTGACGGTGTCGGCTCCCCCAGGCGCGATCCTCAATGCGCCGAAGCCGGCGCCGGTCGCCTCGCGTCACATCATCGGCCAGATGCTGCCCGACGTCGTGTTCGGCTGCCTGCGTCAGATCATTCCCGAGAGCGTGCCCGCGGAAGGCACATCGTGCCTGTGGAATCTCAACGTGCGCGGCCAGACCCGCTCGGGCGCCGGCGGCAATTACGGATTTTCGATGGCGGTAACTTCCAATGGCGGCACCGGCGCGCGCTTCGCGAAGGACGGGCTGTCGGCGACCGCCTATCCCAGCGGCGTGCGCGGCACGCCGGTCGAGATCGCCGAGACGCAGACGCCGCTGATCTTCTGGCGCAAGGAGCTGCGTCCGGATTCCGGCGGGGCAGGGCGCACCCGCGGCGGCCTCGGCCAGATCATCGAGGTTGGCAGCGGCGTCGATGCGCCGTTCGACATCCTGGCGGCGTTCGACCGCATCGATCATCCGCCACGCGGCCGCGATGGCGGCAAGAACGGCGAGGCCGGCTATGTCGGCCTGAAGTCCGGCAAGAAGCTGCGTGGGAAAGGCTTTCAGCAGGTGCCGCCGGACGACCGGCTGGTGGTGCTGACACCAGGCGGCGCCGGCATCGGCGATCCCCGGGAGCGCGCGCCGACAGCCGTCAACGACGATATCGAAAGCGGCCTCGTGTCGGCCGACAATGCGGTTGCAGTTTATGGGCATACGCGATGACGCTCCAGGCGTCGTGCGCGTAGCAAACGGAGGGGCTCAATGATCACGCGACGGAATTTTACAGCGGGCGCAGCGACGCTGCTCGCGGCCGGCCACATCTCGACCCGTGCGCAAGCGGCGACGGTGAGCTGGGACATGTCGACGGTATGGCCCGACGGCAATTTCCACACCCAGAACGCGTTTGCCTTCGCGGAGGAGGTGAAGAAGCAGAGCGGCGGCGCGGTCGCGATCACCGTGAAGGCCGGTGGCCAGCTCGGCTTCAAGGGCCCCGAGCATCTGCGCGCCGTGCGCGACGGCCTGGTGCCGCTTGCCGACGTTCTCAACATCCAGCAGGTCGGCGACGAGCCCTTCATGGGCGTCGAGAGCATTCCCTTTCTCTGCGGCTCGATGGACGAATTGAAGGTGCTGCACAAATATGTGCGGCCCGAATACGAGAAGGTCGCCGCGCGCAACAACCAGAAGATTCTCTACATCGTGCCCTGGCCGACCCAATATCTGCACCTTAAGGTCAAGGTCGCCGATGTCGACGGCTTGAAGAACATCAAGATCCGCGTGCCCGACAAGAACGCCGTCGAGATGCTGGCCGTGGTCGGCATGGCGCCGGTGATGATCCCGTGGGGTGAGACGATCCCGGCGCTGGCCTCGGGCGCGGTCTCCGGCGTCTCCACCTCGGCGGTGTCGGGCGTCGACGGAAAATTCTGGGAATTCCTGAAATACATCTACGCGACCAACCACGTCTGGTCGTCGCAGATGCTCACCGTCAACCTCGATTCCTGGAAGGCACTGAGCGCCGATCAGCAACAGCTCGTCGCAGGCATCGCCGCGAAGATGGAGCCGGGCTTCTGGGCGAACTCGCTCAAGGCGGATGTCGACAGTCTCAACCGGCTCAAGGAAGGCGGCATGGAGGTGGTGCCGGTCTCGGAGGCCATGATGACGGACATTCGCGCCAAGACCGCGCCGCAGCTCGACGCTTTCGTCAAGCGCGTGCCGGCGGCCGACAAGCCGGTGCGGGCCTATCTCGCCGAAATGAAGCGCTGAGGACGGACCGTGGCAAGCGTTTCGCCCGCAGCGCCGCAGAGTCTCAACGCAGCGGCGCCGGCGCCACTGCGCATCCTGCTCGACGGCATCGATCGTCTTGGCCGGCTGGACGGCTGGATCGGCGGCGGCTGTCTCTTGATGCTGACGCTGCTGATGCTGTGCGAGGTCGCAACGCGCTTCCTCTCGAACTTCCTGTCGTTCTTTCCGCCCACGATCTCGATCGCGTGGGAGTATTCCTCCTATCTGATGGCGGCGTCCTTCACCTTCGGGGCTGCCATGACCCTGCGCGTCGGTGGCCATATCCGCGTCGTGCTGCTGCTGAAGAACGTCTCGGCCCTCTTTCAGCGCGCGATCGAAATCCTGTCGGCCGCCGCGGGCTTCGCCTTCATGGCCTTCCTGACCTCGTCGATGGCGAAGTTCGCCTTCGGCGCCTATGTGCGCGGCCAGGTTTCGACCTCGAGCGATACCCCGCTGTGGTTTCCGCAAGGAGTCGTCACCTTCGGCATGCTGCTGCTGACGCTCCAGTTCCTGGCGCGCGCGATCCAGGCCGTGCTCGGCCTGCCGCTGGAGGATCACCGCATGAAGGCTTCGCCCGTCGAATGATCGCCTTGCTCGCAATCGGATTCACGACCGCATGACCATCGAAGTCGTCGCTCTCTTCGCGATCCTGTTTGCGCTTCTGGCATGCGGCGTATGGATCGGCCTGACGCTTGCGCTCACCGCGACGCTGCTGCTGGCGATGTTCCGCTCGATCCCGCTCGACAAGCTGCTGCCGCAATACGCCTGGAACATCCTGACCACGCAGGAGCTGCTGGCGTTGCCGCTGTTCATCCTGATGGGCGAGCTGCTGTTTCGCACCCGTCTATCGCGTTCGCTGTTCCAGGGACTCGCACCCTGGGCAGGGCTTCTGCCGGGTCGTCTTCTGCATGTGAACGTAATCGGCTGCACCATCTTCGCGGCGATCTCCGGCTCGTCGGCGGCGACGACGCAGGTGATCGGCCGCATGTCGCTCAACGAGCTCACGCGCCGCGGCTATTCCCGTGACATCGCGATCGGCTCGCTCGCCGGCGCCGGCACGCTCGGCTTCCTGATCCCGCCCTCCAACATCATGATCATCTACGGCGTGCTGGGCGACGTTTCGATCCTGAAACTGTTCACGGCCGGCGTGCTGCCCGGCCTGCTGCTGGCCGCCACCTTCATGGGCTGGGTGATGCTGCACACGACCCTCAACCCCAGCATGGTGCCGGAGACGGAAGCCAAACTCTCGCAGGTGCCGTGGCGCGAACGTTTTGCGGCGCTGAAGGACCTCGCGCCGGCGCTGTTCCTGATCGCCTGCGTGCTCGGCTCGATGTATGGCGGGCTGGCGACGCCGTCGGAGGCCGCCGCGGTCGGCGTGTTCGGCGCGGCGCTGGTCGCCTGGGCGCAGGGCTCGATGTCGCAGCAGGTGATGCGTGACGTGCTGATCGGCTCGGTCGTGACCTGCTCGATGATCGCGCTGATCGTGCTCGGCGCCTCGATCCTCGGCAACGCCGCGGCCTTCCTGGGCATCCCGCAGGCCGTCGCCGCCTTCGTGAAGGGCTTGGGATTATCGCCCTTCATGCTGATCGTGGTGCTGATTATCTTTTATCTGATCCTCGGCTGCTTCCTCGATGGTTTCTCGATGATCGTGATGACGCTGCCCATCGTGCTGCCGATCGTGAAGGGCGCCGGCTTCGACGAGATCTGGTTCGGCATCTTCCTCGTGCTTGCGGTCGAGATGGCGCAAATCACCCCGCCGGTCGGCTTCAATCTGTTCGTGATCCAGGGCTTGACAGACGATGGCCTCGGCTACATCGCACGCGTCACGATGCCGTACCTGCTCATCATGGTGGGCTTCGTGCTGCTGCTGACGCTCTGGCCCGGCATCGTCACGATCCTCCCGCGCGTGCTGTACGGGTAAATCCTTCCTCGAGCCTTGGCGCTATCGCGTCCACCCGCAGCAGTCTGAGACTGCGAGGCCAAACGAACCGGACAGCGCAACTGACGTTTGTGATCCGCGCCGCGCGTCAAATTCGCGCCGTGCGCGTGTTCCATCTTTGCGCTCCTCGTCATCCGGCGTACGCTGCCGGAGCGAGGATAAGCACAACTGCAACCAATCCAGAGAACGTAGCACCTTTTGGCGATGTCCGCCGAGAGCGATCGAGAGCCGTTGGCGGCTCGTCTGCAATGGAGAAGAACCGACAGATAGCGGACTGCAACATCCCTCGCGGCGGCGTCTGTGAGACGCAAGTTAAACAAACTTAAAAGCGGGAGGAACGGATGAAGAAGCGTTGGTGTAAGTCTGGTCTACCTCTTATTGCCGGCGCGACGCTGGTGGTGTCGTCGGCCTTGGCCCAGTCCGTGGATACTGCGCGGATCGAAAACGGCGGTCAGAACGATTGGCTGACCTACCACGGTTCATACAAATCCTATCACTACAGCCCGCTGGCGCAGATCAATGCAAACAATGTCGGCAATCTGAACGTTGCCTGGACCCACATTCCAGGGCGCTCGACCCGCGGCCTGCAATCGATGCCCCTCGCGGCCGATGGCGTGCTCTATTACTCGGGTTCTTACAGCCGGGTTTTTGCGCTCAACGGCGCGACAGGCGAGGTGATCTGGTCCCATTTTCCGGAGCTGGACGAGGCCCTGATCTCCCGTCAGACCCATTCCCCCTACAATCGCGGCGTAGCGCTCGGCGAGGGCAAGGTTTTCGTCGGCACCATGGATGGCAGGGTCCTCGGCCTGGATATGAAGTCGGGGAAGGTCCTCTGGGAAACCAGGCTGATCGACTCGCAGAAGCTCACGGTCGGTTTCACCGGTGCACCGCTTTACGCAAAGGGTACGGTGATCATCGGAGCGCAAGGTGGTGAATGGCCGGGCCGCGGCCCGATCTTCGGCCTGGATGCCACCACCGGGAAGAAGAAGTGGGAGTTCTTGACCGTCGCCGGTACCGACGAGGCCATGAAGACGTGGGGGAACGATTCCTGGCGCACGGGCGGGGGTGGCGGCTGGATGCCGGGCACTTACGATTCCGAGACCAACACGATCCTGTGGGGCACCGCAAATCCGGCGCCGCTCTACGATTGGTCGGGCGCCGATTACAAGACGCAAGGCGCGCGTCCCGGCGACAATCTCTACACGAGTTCGGTGATCGGTCTCGACGTCGATACCGGCAGGCTGAAATTTCATCATCAGGAATTGCCCCACGACGCCTGGGATTTCGACAGCGCGGTCGGCGAGTTTGTGATGCTGGAACGCGACGGTCAGAAGTTCGTGGTTCACCCGAACAAGGGCGGTTTCGTCTTCGTCTATGACCGCAATCTCGCCGTGAAAAATGTCTGGCGGCTCGTTGAGAACATCAATTTCGTCAAGGATATCGATCCCAAGACGGGTGCCTTGATCGGCCGTCGCGACTTCACCGCCGGGAAGGTCACCGAACCGCCGCTGTGCCCCTTCATCGGCGGCGGCGTCAGCTGGAACGCCGGCTCCTACAACCCGAAGACCGGCCTGTACTACAAGATCGGCCAGGAATGGTGCATGACGCTCGACGTCCAGAAGACGACGCCGGTCACAGCGCCTCAGGTCCAGCTCAACATCGGCGCCGATTTCAAGATGGTACCCCCTCCGGGCGGAGAGATTTATGGACATCTCGACGCGCGCGACCCCATCACCGGCGCCAAGAAGTGGGAGGTTCGCTATCCTGAGCCGCCGCTTGGAAGCGTGCTGTCGACTGCGGGCAATCTCGTATTCGTGCCCGACTCCCGCGGCATCCTTCATGCCTACGATGCCGAAACCGGGGCCGAGCTATGGAGTCACAACAACGGCACCGGCCACCAGGGCGGCATCGTTTCCTATTCCGTCAACGGCAAGCAGTACATTGCCGTAGTCGCAGGCTTTGGCGGCATGCTGGCGGACGAATACGCGCCAAACTTCGGCGGCGCCTACAAGAGCATGCCGCGTGATGACGGGGCGCTCGTCGTCTTCAGCTTGAAATAGATCATCGCAGATTGCCGGGGAGCAGGCGCAAGCTTGCTTCCCGTGCATTGGAATTTCCGGGCGTGCTTCAGGACTCGTGCTTCGGGGCGTGGCGCTTCAGGATATGGAGCCGGATACCTTGAACTTGCATGTGAAGAAGATCACCGCGCTGCTATCGGCGGTGCTGGGCGCCTCGTCGCTGTATGCCGCACCGGTTCAGGCGCAATCTGCCACTCCCGTACCCGACAACGGGACGTTCGACGTCGAGCAGTTATTCGCAGGGACTTGCGGCTTTTGTCACTCCGCTGGCGGCCGGGCCGCCGGCAAGGGACCTCAGCTGATGAATTCACCGCGCGACGACGACTATCTGCACAGCCGCATCAAGAACGGCAAGTCTGGTGCGATGCCGGCATTCGGCGGGGCCTTCACCGACGCGCAGATCGACCAGATCGTCAAATATATCCGCGCCCTGAAGCCGCGCGATGGCTGAATAGCAGGCCGATGTCGATACGAGGACGCGGAATGAAGACAGTTCTCCCGCTTGTGGTCGGCGCCGTAATCGCATTGCTGAATCCTGCGCAGGGGCGAACCCTGGACGCGATCCGCGCATCCGGTGTGCTCGGATTATGCGCCCATCCGAACTCGCTTCCGTTCGCAAGCAAGGCCGCCGATCCTCCCGGCTTTCAGATCGAATTGGGCGAGGCGCTGGCACACGAGCTCGGCGTCTCGCTGCGTCTCGACTGGATCATCACCCAGTACCAGATGCGGAGCGCCGGATGCGACATTGTTCTGGACGTCATCGCCGACCGCGAAGCGCAGGGTGAAACCCGCTTGAGATTCTCAAAACCGTATTATCGCACAGGCGTCGCGCTCGCCGTCCCCTCATCCAGCGCGCTCGCCTCGTTCCAGAGCCTCAACGAGCATACCAAGGTCGGGGTGCAGGTCGGATCCGTCGCTGCCATGATCATCAGTCAACGGCACGTCGCGACGTCGACTTTCGGCTTCGAGAGCGACAGCCTCGATGCCTTGTCAAACCATGAGATCGATGCCGCTGCGGTCACACCCACTGCAGCGAGTTATTTCAATCTGACGCATCCAGACAAGGCATTTCGTATCCTGGATCGCGACGAGTCCGTGGCCGATCTCAACTGGAACGTCGCGGTCGGCATGGTCCGTCCGGATGATGCATTGCGCGACACCATCGATGGAGCGGTTGAACGGCTGCGAAACGACGGCACGATCGATCGGATATACGGCCGCTACGGGGTCGTACTGCAGACGCCGAGATAGCCAATTGTTCCGGACCCGTCGTCCCGGCCGCATTGGCCGGAACGACGGTCGTTTCGAATGCCGCTTACGCCGCGGCCTTCTTCCGCGCCTGCTCGGCCTTGTACAGCTCGAACTCTTCCGCGATCGCCTTGGCGATCGACGGTCGCTGACGCAGGCGTTCGTAATAGGCCTTCACGTTCGGCCATTTGGCGAGCTCGATCGGCGGCGTCGCCATGGTCCAGTTGATGACCGTGACGAGATAGGCGTCGGCGACGCTGAAATGGTCGAGCAGGAAGTCGCGCCCCTTCAGGTAATTGTCGAGGTAATCCAGCCGCGACAGGTTCTTCTCCAGCGCATAGGCTTTCGTCTCCTGCGGCGCCTTGCGGTCGAGCACCGGGATGAACAGGCCCTTGTGCAGCTCGGTGCCGATGAAGCAGAGCCATTGATGAAGCCGCGTGCGCTCGATGCCCGCCGCGGCACCGAGGCCCGATTGCGGGAAACGGTCGGCGATATATTGCAGGATCGCGGCGTTCTCGGTCAGCACCACGCCCTCGTCGGTGCGCAGTGTCGGCACCAGGCCGATCGGGTTCACGGTTCGGAAGTCAGTGCCGTCGCTCAGCACTGTCTTGGTCGGCGGATCGACTTCGAGATATTTGGCTTCGGCGCCGGCTTCATACAGCGCGACGCGGCTCGCCATCGAACAGGCGAGCGGCGAGAAATAAAGATCCATCTTGAGCCTCCTTGGGCAATTCCTCGATGTGACTTTTGGAGTGTCGCTCAACCTGGCCAGATTGATTTTTGTACTGTCTTGCATATTATGAGGACGGTCAAGGATTAAATTGCAAAATGGTACAAAAAGCCAAGCCGCCAGCTGCTGCCAGCGAACCCAAACGCCGCGGCCGTCCGCGCGCCTACGAACCCGACGTCGCGCTGGGCAAGGCGCTCGATCTGTTCCGCACGCAAGGTTTCGCGGCGACCTCGCTCGACGATCTCAGCGAAGCTACCGGAATGAATCGCCCGAGCCTCTATGGCGCCTTCGGCGACAAGCGCGAGCTCTACATCAAGAGCTATCAACGCTACCGCGAGGATGCGCGCGCATCGATGGTGGAGATCTTTCGCCAGGAGATGCCGGTGCGCCAGCGGCTGGAGCGTATCTTCGCCTCCGCGCTGAACATCTATCTCTCCGGCGAGACCGGCCCGCGCGGCTGCTTCACGGTGGTCACGGCGGCCTCCGAAGCGATCGGCGATCCCGACATCCGGGCCATGGTGCTCGATGGCCTCAACGAACTCGACAAGGCATTTGCGAGTTGCTTCCGCCGCGCCAAGGAGAAAGGCGAGTTGCCCGAGAGCGCCGATCCAGCAGTGCTGGCACAGCTCGCTTCAGCGACGGTGCATTCAATCGCTATCCGCTCCCGCGCCCGCGTGTCGCGGAAGGAGCTCGAGGCGATCGTGAAGGGGGCGATCGACGTGATGGTGGGACGAAAGAGCTAGGCGGTTGCGTGGCGCGAGCTATCTCCCAAACGTCGTCCTGGCGAAAGCCAGGACCATAGGCACCCGAATCTGGTTTGGCGAAGATTCGGAGTTGCCGCCGTCGCGCCGCAGCTCCTCCCTGGGGTAATGGGTCCTGGCTTTCGTCAGGACGACACTGAGTTTGTAGCCTGCTACGCCGCGCGAATATGCGCGAGGAAACGGTCCACCTCGTCCCGCAGCCGCTGCGATTGCTTTGATAGCTCGATCGCCGAGCCCAGGACTTCCTCCGCCGCTGTCCCGGTCGCGGCGATGCCGGCGGTGACGCCCGCAATGTTTTGCGAGACCTCGCCGGTGCGGGCGGCTGCCTGCTGGACGTTCTGGGCGATCTCCTGCGTCGCGGTGCCCTGCTGGCCGACGGCGGCGGCGATCGCAGCGGAGATCTCGTCGACCTCCTGGATTGTGGCGCAGATCGACTGGATGCCGTCCACTGCGCCGGTGGTCTCGCCTTGCACCGCCGTCACCTGCGCGCCGATCTCCTCGGTCGCCTTGGCGGTCTGGGTTGCCAGCGCCTTCACCTCGGAAGCGACCACCGCAAAGCCGCGGCCAGCTTCGCCCGCGCGCGCCGCCTCGATCGTCGCGTTGAGTGCCAGCAGATTGGTTTGCTCGGCGATGCCGCTGATGAAGGAGACCACGTCGCCGATTTTCTGCGCGGCGTCGGCCAGGCTCTGCACGCGCTCATTCGACCGTCGTCCGTCACTCGCAGCTTTGCCGACCACCGCGGTCGCGTGCGCAAGGCGCCGGCTGATCTCGGTCATCGACGACGACAGCTCTTCCGCGGCGGCAGCGACCGTCTGCACATTTTCCGAGGCGAGCGCCGAGGCTGACGACACCGTGCCGGTCTGCTGCCGCGACCGCTCGACGATATCAGACATTGAGCGCGCGGTGTTCTCCATCTCGACCGCTGCCGAGGAGACCGTGGTGACGACGTCGCGGATGCTGGCTTCGAAATTGTCGGCGAGCGCGGCGAACGCGCGCCGTTTCTCCGCTTCGGACTGCGCCTTGGTGTCGGCCTGATCGGCCTGGAGCTTGTTGAAGTTGACGGCGTTGTCGCGGAACACTGCGACCGCCTTGACCATTGCGCCGACCTCGTCATTCGCTTTGCTGGCGGGGACGGCGACATCGAGGTGTCCGTCTGCCAGCTCGCGCATCACGGTGGTGATGGAGATGATCGGACGCGAGATGCTGCGGGCGATGAGATAGCCGACGATTGCGGCGAGCACGAGCCCGAGCGCGGCGATGCCGAATGCCAGCAGCCAGGCACGGTCGGCGGAGGCCACATAGTCGGCATTGTCCATCACCAGTTCGACCGCGCCGAGGGGCTTGCCGGAAAAATCCCTGATCGGTCCGAGCAGCGCGGCCACCGGCGTCGTGTCGAGCTTGGCCTGCCGCATCGTGAAGTCACCGCCGGCGGCGCGGCCGTAATCGGTCGCGTCGAAGAAGCTCTTGCCCTTCAGCGTTCCGCCGAACAGCTTGAAACCGCCGCCGTCCGCGAGATGGAAGGCGATGTCGACATGGCGGTTGGTCTTGAAGTCGTCCAGGAAAGACTGGCCGAAGGTCAGGCCAAACTCCACTGAGCCGAGATGCTTGCCGCCTTGCGCGATCGGCACGACGCCGCGGATGCCGAGCCCGGCCAGGCCGCCCTCGAGGCCGACCACGACCTTGCGCTCCTGGTTGGCCATGATCACGGTCTTGCGGAAGCCCGAGAGGTCGTCGCCAAATTTGGCAGGCTGGTGCACGCGCAAGAATGAGGTCGCGGGCGCCACGTGGAACTGGAACTGTTCGACGCCGTACTCCGATTTGGTCGCGGCAAAGACCGGCCCGAACAGGCTGACCAGGGCATTGCGATCCTGTTTGGCCATGGCGTCCTGCGTCGCGGGCATCGCGGCGACGACGGCGCTCATGGCGGCGGCGCGGCGGGACTCTTCGGTGATGCGCGATTGCAGGGCATCGTAATGGCTGCGCAGCTCGCGCTGGTCGGCGCGGTCGATGATCCCCGCGATGATCCACATTGCACCGAGCACCGCAAATAGCGCGGTCGCGGCTGCCGTCACCGCCAGCGCAACCGTGATCCGCATCCTGAGGCCGAGCGTCAAGCGCATGTCCGACTCGTTCGTTGAGCGTTGATTAAGGAGACCTATCAACTTCTCGCTAAGAGAGGGTGAACGGGATACCGGCCGAGCGGGTGCCTTCGTGGGGGGACGGAGTGACCGAGAACTCTGGCGTCGTCCTGGCCTTCGCCAGGACGACACCGGGAATGAGGCGCCGCGTGCGGCCTAATACCCCCGCGTCCGGTCCACCACGTTCTCCAGCACACCACCGGCCTCGAACCGCGCGATCTGCTCGGCGACATAGGCCGAGATCGCATCGGCGTCGGTGTCGGCGGCGTTATGTGGCGTCAGCAAAACCTTTGGATGGGTCCAGAACCGGCTGTCCTTCGGCTGCGGCTCCTGCACGAAGACGTCGAGCGAGGCGGCGCCCAGCGTGCCGTCGTCGAGGCAGGCCAGGATGTCGGCTTCGTTCTGAAGGCCGCCGCGGCCGGCGTTGATCAGCACGGGCGCACCGAGCGGGCTCTTGCGGTTGAGCTTGGTGAAGACGTCGCGGTTGAGGATGCCGTGTGTATCGGGCGTCAGCGGCAACAGGCTGACCAGAATATCGGTCGTGCGCAGGAATGCGTCGATCTGCCCGGCGCCATGGAAGCATTCGACACCCGCGATGGTGCGCGGGCTGCGGCTCCAGCCGGCGACGCCGAAACCAAGCCGCCGCAGCACATCGGCCGCGTCGGCACCGAGCGTGCCCAGTCCCATGACACCAACCGTGACGGCGCTCGCCGGCCATTGATAGGTCGGCTCCCAGCGCTTTTCGCGCTGCGACTGGCGCAGATAAAGCTCCTGGCGGTGGTGCATCAGCACGTGCTGCACGACGTATTCGGTCATGCGGCCGGTCAGGTCAGGCACGGCGACGCGCACCAGCGGCACGTTCGGAAGGCTCTTGTCCGCCATCAGCGCATCGACGCCGGCGCCAAGATTGAAGATCGCCCGTAGATTGGGGAAGGAGCCGAGGTCGCCCGGCACCGGCTTCCACACCGCGGCATAGTGCACCTCGGCCGGATCGAGCCCGGCATCGGGCAGCAGCACCACGCGGCGGCCGCCGCTGACCGCGTCGAACCGGGCCTTCCAGCGCTCCGGCAGCCAGTTTTGCTGCGTGCTGTTGATCAGGACGGCCAGTGTGCCCACGGTCATTCGAAGTGCCTCTTTAAGTTCCGTTTTTGAAGGCCCTCCTTGGCACGATCTGCCGGATTTTTCTTGCAATTTTTTTCCGCAGCCATGTCGGGGCGGGGCATAGTGGATCGTCTTCAAAACAAGCGTTCAGAGAAGGTACTGCCCATGCTTTATGCGATCCTTTGCTATCACGACGAGGACTTCGTCGGCTCATGGAGCAAGGACCAGGATGAGGCCGTGATGAAGAAGCTCGCCGTGGTGCAGGAGAAGCTGACACAGCAGGGCCGGCTCGGCCCGGTGGCGCGGCTGCTGCCGACCACCGCGGCTGCGACGCTGCGCAAGGAGGACCCGCCGTTGGTGCTCGACGGCCCCTACGCGGAGACCAAGGAGCAGTTGCTCGGCTTCTATATCGTGGATTGCAAGAATCTCGACGACGCACTCGATGTCGCCCGCGACCTCGGCGCCGCCAATCCCGGCGGCGCCTACGAGGTGCGCCCCGTCGGCGTGTTCAGGCCCGGAGGGAATCTGACGTGAGCGAGGCCGATACCGCCTGGATCGAGACCGCGCTGACCTCGGCGCGCCCCCAAGCGGTCGGCGCACTGCTGCGCTATTTCCGGGATCTCGACACCGCGGAGGAGGCCTTCCAGAATGCCTGCCTGCGCGCGCTGAAGACCTGGCCGCAGAACGGACCGCCGCGCGATCCCGCGGCCTGGCTGATCATGGTCGGCCGCAACGTTGCCATCGACGAGGTGCGCCGTACCCGCAAGCAGCAGCCGCTGCCGGAGGACGACCAGGCGATCTCCGATCTCGACGACACCGAGGGCGCGCTCGCCGAGCGGCTCGACGGCTCCCACTACCGCGACGACATTTTGCGGCTGATGTTCATCTGCTGCCATCCAGGCCTGCCGGCGACGCAGCAGATCGCGCTGGCGCTCCGTATCGTCTGCGGCCTGACGGTGAAGCAGATCGCGCGCGCCTTCCTGGTGTCGGATGCGGCGATGGAGCAGCGCATCACGCGTGCCAAGGCCAAGGTCGCGGAGGCCGGGACGCCGTTTGAAACGCCGGGCGCGGTCGAGCGCTCGGAGCGGCTCGCCGTCGTCGCCGCGATGATCTATTTGATCTTCAACGAGGGCTACTCGGCGAGCGGCGACACCGCCGAGATCAGAAAGCCGCTGTGCGAGGAAGCGATCCGGCTGGCGCGGCTGCTGTTGCGGCTGTTCCAGAGCGAGCCGGAGATCATGGGCCTCACGGCGCTCATCTTGTTGCAGCATGCGCGCAGTGCCTCGCGCTTTGCCGCGGATGGCTCGCTGATCCTGCTAGACGACCAGGATCGTTCGCTGTGGAACGGCACCGTGATCGCGGAAGGCCTCGCGCTGATCGACAAGGCGATACGCCATCGCCGCAGCGGGCCCTACCAGATCCAGGCCGCGATTGCCGCGCTGCATGCCCGCGCGTCCACGCCCGCGGAGACCGACTGGGCGCAGATCGACCTGCTCTATGGTGCGCTGGAGGTGGTTCAGCCCTCGCCGGTGGTGACGCTCAACCGCGCGGTCGCGGTTTCCAAGGTGCGCGGACCGCAAGCCGCGCTCGACCTGATCGAGCCGCTGGCGCCAAAGCTTGCCAACTACTTCCACTTCTACGGCGTGCGCGGCGCCTTCCTGATGCAGCTCGGCCGCAACGACGAAGCCCGCATCGCCTTCGACCGCGCCATCGCCCTCGCTAACACGTCCGCAGAAGCCGCTCACATCCGCATGCATCTCGATCGCCTGATCCGGGACAGCCAGCCCAAGGGCGCAAATGGCGGCGCCAGGCAAGACGCCAAGGTCGAAGGCGCCAAGGTGAAGTAGGGAGCGCCTGTTTCGGGCGTTGCAAAATTTTTGCTTCGCCTTGTCGGGCTCGACCCCCTCCCTTCGTCCTAGGAGCGTATCCAGGGAGCCATTCATGTTGAAAGCCATTGCCGTCATCGTCATCCTGCTCGGGGTCGGAATCGTGGGCGTGCTCGGCTTCGCCCTGACGAAGCCCGACACATTCCGCGTCGAGCGCAGCCTCGCCGTGAAAGCGCCGGCCATTGCGGTCTATCCCTTGGTCGCCGATTTCCATCGCTGGACGGCCTGGTCCCCCTACGAGGGCCGCGATCCCGCCATGAAGCGCAGATTCGGCGGAACTGAAGGAAGGGGCGCGACCTATGCCTGGGACGGCAACAACAATGTCGGCGCCGGCCATATGGAGATCCTCGAGGCGAGTGCGCCGTCAAAACTACGCATCAAGCTCGATTTCGAGCGGCCTTTCGAAGGTCACAACACCGCCGAGTTCACCTTTGTGCCGCAAGGCGATGCCACACTGGTCACGTGGGCGATGTCCGGTCCGGCCCCGTTCCTGTCCAAGGTCATGCAGGTGTTCATCAACATGGACAACATGATCGGCAAGGATTTCGAGGCGGGCCTGGCCAGCCTGAAGAAGCTCACCGAGAAGTAGCGCCGTCACCCCGAACGAAAGCAAAACGGAGAGAAACGATGCTCAATCCCTATCTGTTCTATCAGGACACCTGCGAAGCGGCGTTCAATTACTACGCCAAGGTTCTCGGCGGCAAGATCGACGCCATGATGCGTTCGTCGGACGCACCGCCGGACATGGCCGCGGCGCCCGGCCGCGAGAAGACGATCATGCATGCGCGGATGTCGCTACCCGACGGCAGCGTGCTGATGGGGTCGGATGCTCCGCCCGAGCATCGTCACAAGCCGCAGGGCTTTTCGATCTCGCTCACGGTCGCGGACCCGGCGGAGGGCGAGCGCAAGTTCAATGCGCTCGCCGATGGCGGCAACGTCACCATGCCCTTCAGCAAGACCTTTTGGGCCAAGGGTTTTGGCATGTGCGTCGACAAGTTCGGCATTCCCTGGATGGTGAATTGCCCGGCCGAGGGAATGTGACAGGCGCGATCGCCTGACGCGCCAAGCGGCGATCCCCTCTCCACGACGATGCGGGAGAGGGGCGCGCATGAGGACGTTGCGTCATGGGCCGATCGACCGCGTGCCCTATCAGCGGATCGATCCGGTCACGTCATTGCTCGGTGGTTGGGAGGAGGGAACGCAGCGCGGACAGATTACGAGCTTGGTCCCGAGCTGCCTGTCATTCTCCGCTTCGATTTCGTCATGGATTGCCCACCATGCCGCGGAGTACGGGCGCAAGGTGCCGAGGACTCTCTCCCGCTCCTGATTCGAATCACTCGCCGCGGGAGCTTGGGTCGCCACGCGACGCTTGATGACGGAGGGACGGTTCGGATCCTGACCGATGCCGTCCCATGCGATCGGACGGCGTTCCTGCGCCGGCGCGACCACGCATCCCATGAGCGTTGCGCAAAAAGTGAGCAAGACAAAGCCGTGTCGCATCATGCCGGGCCCTTGGGTGTTGTATGCGACGCGCCAAGTCCGCTTGCCGAAGCTTGCCTCGCACCGCTCAAATGGAACCTAAGGGAAACGCCTGGCCGACACGGCCGAATATGGATGTTGCTGTCGCACCACATTGCGAGAGCAGTGAGGCCGGTTCGTGAAATCATGCGGACCGCATCGCACAACAACTGGCGCAATATTAGGCTGTGAACTCCGGGACAGAATCGTTATTTATTCCGCCATAAATTCTAAAAACTGGGGCGGGCGGACTTGGAAGGGGAGCGACCGATGGCGGCGGCGCTGCAGATCAACTTTGCACTTTGGGGTATGCTCATCTGCGCGAGCATGGAATTGGCCCAGCTGATCCAGAGTTATTACTAGACCTCACGAAGCATGTGACCGGCGCAATTTTGCCGGCGCGCTTGTTCGCTGGCTCACGTGCAACGCGATGGCCGTGAAGTTGACGCTCGCGATCATCGAGGCGATGTAGTTGCGCGGCCCTACCGTGCGGGCGCTTGCGTCCGCCTGATCATCACCGGCAGCGCGGATAGATCGCGGCGAGGTCGCGTCCCTTCAGCAGAAGCAACCGCGACGAGAGGCCGCCGCGGCGGCTGATCCAGTCGCGCACCGGGCCGGGATAGGCCGCAAGCACCGCATCTGATGCTTCCGGCTCGGCGTAGAAGCGTCCGCGCCGATCGATCGAGCGCGCCGCATGGAAGCCGAGCACGGCACGCTTGGTGACGCATATCCGCTCGCCCGGCACGATGCTCAGTACCAGCGTGCAGGCGGACAGGCAGGGACCGTCGATCACCACGCGCTCGCCGCTCTCGCGCACCTTCTCGAACAAATCGAGGAACGGCCCGACCTGTCCACCGGGCGACTGGACGATGCGGATTTCGGCCGAGACAGGCGTGGCGGCGAGCAGCGCGGATGCGAGCATCAAGGCTCTGAGCAAGGTGACGCGTCGCATGAAGCCTCCGCGAATTCGAGTCCGTGGGATAGGCCGACGAGAAGAGGTGGGTGACGCTTCGCTAGGCCACCCTGCGCCGTGTCTATCCGTTCCGCCGTTCGCCGCGCAGCGTCGGCAGGCCGATGCCCGCCGCATCGAAGCCGCCATCGACGGCCAAAATTTGGCCGGTGATGTAGCTGGATCGTTCCGAGCACAGGAAGTAGATGGCTTCGGCGAGTTCCTCTTCCAGGCCGTAGCGGTTGAGCGGGATGGCGTCGTGATAGTCGGCGCGGATCTCCCTGGTGTGCACCTGCTTCGCCATCGCGGTGTCGACCGGTCCCGGCGCGACCGCGTTGACGCGGATGTTGAGGGACGCGAGCTCGACCGCGAGCTGCTTGGTGAGGTGCGCGAGGCCCGCCTTGCTGGTGCCGTAGGCCGAGCGCAGCGTCGAGGCGCGCACCGCCGAGATCGAGGTGACGTTGACGATGGCGCCGCCATTGCCGTCGCGCATCAGCGGCACCGCCGCCTTGGTGCAGAGGAACGGGCCGGTGAGGTTGACCTCGAGCACGCGCCGCCAATCGGTCTCCGACGTCTCCATCAGCGGCGCGAACACGGCAATGCCGGCATTGTTGACGAGCGCGTCGAGCCGGCCAAACCGCTGTTCGACCGTCGTCATCGCAGTGGCAACCGCGGCTGCGTCCGAGACGTCGCAGGTCAACGCCAGCGTGGCTTCGTCCCGGCCGATCTCGGCGACCGCGCGGCCAAGCAGTTCGCCCTCGATGTCGAGCAATGCCACCCGCCAGCCCTCGGTCAAAAATTTCTTCGCGGTCGCAAGTCCGATGCCGCGTGCGGCTCCGGTGACGAGGGCGATCTTCTGCGGGGAGCCGGTCATAGCTTATCCGTGGTTCGGGAATTGAGGCGGTCTCCCTACCACGAAAGCCGCGAGGAGACGCGACAAACTATTGCGCCGTTAGCTCGTCGAGGCTCTCCTGTTGCGGCCGCGCAGGTCGGCTCAAGCCAGCTCCGCCGTGGCGCGTTGCATGTTGGCCGACATGTCGGCCGTCACGATGCTCTGTTCCTCGACCGCGGCGGCGGTAGAGGCGATGAACTCGTTGACGCCGGCGATGGCGACCTTGATTGCGGTCAGCGAGCTTGCAACGTCGCCGGAGATGGTGTTCAGCGCGTCGATTTCTGATGTGATGGTGTCGGTCGCCTGCTTGGCCTGATTGGCTAGGCTCTTCACCTCGGAGGCGACCACGGCGAAGCCGCGGCCGGCTTCGCCCGCGCGCGCCGATTCGATCGTGGCGTTGAGCGCGAGCAGGTTGATCTGGCCGGTGATGCCCGAGATCATCTCGACGATGCCGCTCATCGCCTGCGCCGCTGCGTTCAGCCGCTGCGCCTGGCCATCGGCGGCCTCGACGCGGGTGGTCGCGACCTTCGAATTCTCGCGCGACTTCGCCATGGTCGCGGAGATCTCGCGGATCGAGGCGCTCATCTCTTCGCTGCCGGCCGCGACCGCCTCGATCAGACCGCGCGCGTTGTCGGCCTTCTTGCGGCCGATCGCCTGCGCGGTGATGTCGGTGGCATATTTCACCACCTTGTAGGGTTTTCCGTTGAGGTCGAGGATCGGGTTGTAGGACGCCTGGATCCAGATTTCGCGGCCGCCCTTGGCGATCCGCTTGTATTCGGCGGCCTGGTATTCGCCGCGGTTGAGCGTCTCCCAGAACTGGCGGTAGGCCGTCGAATTCTTCACGTTCGGCTCGACGAACATGGAGTGGTGCTGTCCCTTGATCTCTGCCAGCGAATACCCCATCGCCTTCAAGAAGTTCTCGTTGGCGGTGCGGATGGTGCCGTCCATGTTGAATTCGATCACCGCTTGCGATTTCTGGATCGCGGCGAGCTGTCCGTCATTGTCGGCCGCCTTCATCTTCTGCGCGGTGACGTCGGTCGCAAACTTCACTACCTTGAACGGCCTGCCCATCTCATCGAGGATCGGGTTGTAGGTTGCCAAAATCCAGATTTCGCGTCCGCCCTTGCCGATCCGCTTGTATTCGGCGGCTTCGAACTGGCCGCGGTTCAGCCGCCCCCAGAAGTCGGCATAGGCAGAGCTCGCGCGATCCTCCGGCGTCACGAACATGCTGTGGTGCTTGCCCTGGATCTCGTCGAGCGAGTAGCCCATTGCGCCCAGGAAATTCTCGTTGGCGGTGAGGATGGTGCCGTCCATGTCGAATTCGATCACGGCCTGGGCACGGTTGACGGCGGCGATCTTGCCCGCGTCCTCCATGGTCTTGACCTTGTATGCCGTGATGTCGGTGGCGAACTTGATGAAGCTGACCACCTTGCCGTTCTCGTCGCGCAGCGGCGCGTAGGAGGCGTGGACCCAGACTTCCTTGCCGTTCTTGCCGAAGCGCTTGTATTGCGTGGTCTGGAACTCGCCGCGGTTCAGGCTGGCCCAGAAGTCGCGGTAACGGGCGCTCTCGCGTTCAGTCGGGCTGACGAAGATGCTGTGATGCTTACCCTTGATCTCCGAGAGCGTATAGCCGCTCATCTTGAGGAGATTTTCGTTGGCATCGAGAATGGTGCCGTCGAGGCCGAATTCGATCACGGCCTGGGACCGGTCGAGCGCCTCGACTTCCGCGATCGCGTGCCTGACTTTCTTGCTTTGGAAATTGAACACGTAAGCTCCGCCTAATGCTGAGGGGCGAATCAGCCGGATTGTCATACCGTTTCGCTCAAGCTAAAAAGTTGCATGGGCTTCTTTAGCAACTGTAAATTCCTGCACGAGACGTTGCCCGCTCTGTATTTCGCACGCGTCCGCCATGTTGCTCAGGTTGCAAGCATTCTTGATTCATATGCACGGCGGAGGTCATAGAACGAGCCGTATTTGTACGGGCCGCCGCGTGCATTATTTTTCGCGTGGTTGCTGCCGGACGTGATGTCGGCGCGGCTGCGCGTCAATCGTCTTCAAGACGATGCTGATTACGGAACCGTTCGATGACGAATCCCGAGCGCCTGATTCGACACCTCTTCGCCGCCTATCTCGGCAACGACCGGCAACGGGTCGCCGACGCGTTGGCCGACGATTTCCGCTTCACCAGCCCGTTCGACGACGACCTCGACAAGGCGGCCTATTTCGAGCGTTGCTGGAGGGACACCGGCTGGATCGTAAGGCACGACATCGAGCGGATTTTCGTCCAAGGCGACGAGGCCTTCGTCACCTATTTTTGCTTGGCGAC
The DNA here is from genome assembly GCF_055807555.1 of Bradyrhizobium sp. Ken64. Classification (NCBI taxonomy): domain Bacteria; kingdom Pseudomonadati; phylum Pseudomonadota; class Alphaproteobacteria; order Hyphomicrobiales; family Nitrobacteraceae; genus Bradyrhizobium; species Bradyrhizobium sp. Ken64. The sequence continues at coordinate 53,057 of NZ_JBVVPA010000013.1, forward strand.
AGATGGCAGGAGCTTTCGCAACACGGAGTTCTTCACCTTTGCCGGCGACAAGGTTCGCCGCATCGAGGTTTATTTCGGCGCTGCCCGGCAGGACGGGCGTTTCCTGCCGCAGCCCCGCTAGCAGCCAGCCAACAATCTCCAGAATAATTTTCGTCACCTGTCGGTTTCGTCAAGGTTCCTTCGTCTTGGAGGTGAGGGCGGGCGGCCCGGGCCGTCGCTCCCGTCCATCCGGAGTGGCGCCTCGCCGCGCAACCCGAACGACAAAAGCGCGCAAGGAATGCTCATGCGATTCATGATGCTGATGATCCCGCTCGGCTACGAGACCGCGGCGCCCGACGTTCAACTCGATCCCGAGCGGGTCGCTGCGATGATGCGCTACAACGAGGTGCTGAAGGACGCCGGCGTGCTGATCACGCTCGACGGCCTGCACCCGCCCTCGATGGGCGCGCGCGTCTCGTTTGCGGCCGGCGAGCCCATCGTGACCGATGGTCCCTTCGCCGAGGCCAAGGAGGTCCTGGGCGGCTACTGGATGATCGAGGTTGCCTCGCGTGCCGAGGCGATCGCCTGGGCCAGGCGGTGTCCGGCCGCACCGAACGAAATCATCGAGATCCGTCAGGTGCAGGAGATGAGCGACTTTCCGCCTGACGTGCAGGAGGCCGCCGCCGGTTTCGGCGACCTGAAGAAATAGCCGCAGCTTCGTTTATCCATCATCAAGGGAGAGAACCGATGAGCACCGACACCTATCTCGCCGTTTTCCTCGGCAGCAAGACCAGCTCCAAATGGGCCGCATGGAATGCGATGCCCGAGGTCGAGCGCAAAGCAAAGGAGCAGGAGGGCATGGCGGCCTGGAAGGGCTGGGTGGAAAAGCACCGGGGCGCGATCGAGGCCATGGGCGGGCCGCTCGGCAAGACCAAGAAGGTCGAAGGCAAGGGCATCGCCGACATCGCCAACGAAATGGGCGCATTCACCGTGGTGCGCGCGGCGTCCCATGAAGCCGCGGCCAAGATGTTCGAGAACCACCCGCACTTCACGATCTTCCCCGGCGAACGCGTCGAGATCATGCCGGTGCTCCCGATCCCCGGCGGCTAGGATCTCGGCCGCCGCCCCGGACCGGGAAGAATACGGGTCGATCAAACCCGTCGCCGCTAGTGACCTTCCTGCCCGGCTCATGTAAAGGTCGTTCACATGAGCTGGCGCAAGGAGACGCGCCGCGCCGAGCGCGGCTATCACCACGGCAATCTGAAGGAAGCCCTGTTGCAGGCCGCCCTCGGGCTGATCGCCGAGAAGGGCGCGGCCGGCTTCACCTTTGCCGATGCCGCGCGCATGGCCGGCGTCAGTGCGGCAGCGCCGTACCGGCATTTTCGCGACCGTGAAGAACTGCTGTCCTCGATCGCGCAGCGCGGCTTCGAGCAGTTTGAATCGCGCCTGACCGCGGCCTGGGACGACGGACGGCCCGACACCGTCACGGCGTTCGAGCGTGTCGGTAAAGCCTATCTCGCCTTCGCCCGCGAGGAGCCCGCGTTCTACAACGCGATGTTCGAATCGGGCGTGCCGGTGGATTCCAATCCGGCGCTCCAGGCCGCCAGTGAGCGTGCTTTCAACATCATTCGTGCTGCGGCGGAGCGGCTTGCCGCGCTGGCGCCGCCGGGCACGCCGCGGCCTCCGGCGATGATGATGGCGCTGCACATCTGGTCGATGGCACATGGCGTGGCCTCGCTGTTCTCCCGCGGTGACGCCGCGCGTCGAAAGCTGCCGATGTCGCCGGACGAGCTGCTCGAAGCCGAGGTGCTGATATATCTGCGCGGTCTCGGCTTCCCGACCGATCGCCGTCCTCCGGCGAAAAGCGCCGAGCCGCCGCCGGTGCCACCGGAGGCATCCTCCGGTTCAGGCGTGCCGCCCGGTGGTCCCTGGGGCAAGCCGAAATAAAGTTACACAAATAATTGCGTGGCCCTGTCAGGCGGTCGGCTTGACAAAATCGAGGGATGATCTACCTATGTAAATGTTATTTACATTCACAACGGCGCTGATGCCGTCATGGAGAGGGAAATGGCCTACACCGCTGATGTCAATCGATGGCGCGGCCCTTCGGACCAACACTACGAGCGCCCCCACATGCTCAATACGCCCTGGCATCCCGGCTGGATCGCCGTGACCATCGTCGGCTTCATCATCTGGTGGCCGATCGGACTCGCCCTTCTCTTTTTCACACTCGGGAGCAGAAGAATGTCGTGCTGGAGCAACCAGGATCGCTGGCAGAACAAGATGGAGCGGATGCAGTACAAGATGGATCGTATGCGCGGCCGCATGGAGCGCCACGGTTTCGGCTTTGGCTTCGGCCCGCCCTCGAGCGGCAACCGCGCCTTTGACGAGTACCGCACCGAGACACTGCAGCGGCTCGAGGAAGAGCAGGTCGAGTTCAAGAATTTCCTCGACCGTCTGCGTCACGCCAAGGACAAGGAAGAGTTCGACCAGTTCATGGCGCAACACAAGACGCGCCCTACCCCGCCGCCGACCGACCAGCAGCAGGGTTGATCTCAAACTTGATCTCGGGACTGACGCCTCTCAAAGCCGTCAGGCGCATGCCCCCAAAGTCCTGATGGCCCCGAGCCGCCCGCCTGCGCAACCCGCAGGCGGGCGGTTTGGTTTGGGGATGCGCGTCAGGCTGCCGCGACCGTCCGGATTGCCTTGGTTTGGAAAAAGCTTGGTCTGGAAAGTCTGGTCCGGAGAGACTTGGTCAGCGCGCCGTGGCGAGCTGCGCGCGAACCGACTCCATGAAGTGTTCGTAGGCGTAGTCCACGATCTCGTTGAGCGATCGCGTGCGCGCGAACATCGCCTTGGCCTCGGCGAGAAACTCCTCGCGGGTCGGAATCTTCGGCAAATGCAGATGCGTCAGTGCATCGACGCCTTCGTGCGCGCGACTGAGGATGTCGTGCAGCGTCGGCAGTTGCAGCTGGGCCAAATCGGCTCGGCGTAGCGCCGACGAGATCGCGTGCGCCAGGGTCTGCGCATCGAACCGTCCAGCAAGCTCGCGGCCCGCCCGGTTGATCACGCGTGCGCCGAGCGGCTGCTCGTTGCGCAGCACCTGCTCGGGCGGCGACTTCATGTTCCAGACGATGCCGAACCAGGACAGCACCTTCAGGATGTAATAGGTGATGTCGATTTCCCACCAGCGAAAACCTTGTCGCACGCTGCTCTGGTAAGCGTGGTGATTGTTGTGCCAGCCCTCGCCGAGGGTGAACAAGGCCAGCAGCCAATTGTTGCGGGAATCATCGCCGGTCACGTACCGCTTGCGTCCATGCACATGGGCGAGGGAATTGATGCAGAAGGTCGCGTGATAGACCAGCACGGTGCTCCACAGGAAGCCGACGACGAGACCGGACCATCCGCCAACCAGGAAGCAGAGCGCAGCCAGCGTGACGGCTGGGAGGAGTTCGAGGCGATGCAGCCACATCAGCTCCGGATAGGCGGCGAAATCGCCGACCTTCACGAGGTCGGTGCCATCGTGCTGCCGGTAGAAAATCCAGCCGAGATGACTGTAGAGGAAGCCCCGATGACGCGGCGAATGCACGTCGTCTTCGGTATCGGAATGCAGATGATGATGCCGATGCTTGGCCGCCCACCACAAAACGCTTTTCTGCGCGGTGCTTTGCGCAAGCCAGGCCAGGATGAATTGAAACACCCGGCCGGTCGCGAAAGCCCGATGGGAGAAATAGCGGTGGTAACCCGCTCCGATCGCAAACATGCGGACGACATACAGCGAGGCGCAGATCGCGATGGCCTGCCAGGTCACGCCGGTCCAGATCGCCGCAATGCAGCCGAGATGGACCAGCAGGAACGGCAGGGCGGAGGGATACATGATGTCGTCGTGTTGGTCGTCGGCGGAGGCGTTAGGCGACATGGATTGGCGTGACCTTGGATGACGGGATTCCGGAGTCGCTTCGGCAGCATTGAGGGCCGCTGTGTACGACAAACCCGGGGGGTGGCGGACCGCTGCGGGGCTTCGAACGAGATACTTTGCCTGAACAACCCGGGCCAGCGCGACAGCACGATCCTGAGACCATAGCTTCGGCCGGGAACTCGACTGATCCCATATATATGATCCCGTCCGCTTGGCATGCAAGCTCGTAGCCTCACGGGGTGCGTGGCGCGCGGGCTGCCGACGCTCTATATCCGTCAGTGAAAAGGAAGCGTCAAAACATCGCAGGCGGCAACGATGACGGAAGCGGCGATGATGGCGAGCGAAACCCTCTGGCAGAAGATCCGCGACGAGGCGCAGCGCGCAGCGGCAGCAGACCCCATATTCGGCCGGACTCTTGGCGGCCTCATCTTCGCCCATGACGATTTTACCGCCGCACTATCCGACCTGATCGGACGGCGGCTTGGCGACAGCGCGGCCGAACGCGGGCGCTTCAGGACATTTTCCCGCGACGCCTTCAATGGCCAGCCCGATCTGATCGAGGCGGCCGGCCGCGACTTGCAAGCCATCGTGCTCCGCGATCCCGCCATCACCGGACTGTTGGCGCCGCTGCTGCATTTCAAGGGCTACGTCGCCTTGCAGGCCTGGCGCGTCTCGAACTGGCTCTGGCATCACGACCATCGCGACGCGGCGCTGCTGTTTCAGAACGAGGCCTCGAACGTCCTGCAGGTCAGCATTCATCCGGCGGCGAGCTTGGGATCATCGGTGTATCTCGACCACGCCACCGGCATAGTGATCGGCGCCGATGTGGTGATCGGCGACGAGGCCACCATCCTTCAGAACGTCAGCATCGGTCGCGGCACGGAACTGCCGGCGCGCTCGCCTCGCATTGGTCGCGGCGTGTTCATCGGCTCCGGCGCGACAATTCTCGGCAACGTCAGGATCGGCGATTTTGCAAAGATCGGCGCCGGCACCGTCGTGACGTGCGACGTGCCCCCGGGCTGTACCGCAGTCGGCAATCCGGCGCGGCTGACCAATTGCCCCGAACCCGCCTCGGCGGCCTGACTCGCCCTCACGTCATCAGGCGACGTGCTCCTCGGTCAGGCGGCGCGGCGGCGGCTCTCGCCGCCATGATGCGGCGTGACTGGCTTCGAACTGGTCTGGCCCGGTGCGTCCAGTACCGCGACATGATGCCGGTAGACCATTTCCCAGCCCTTCCATCCCGTGAACAGGAGGATGCCGACCACGATCAGCGAGAGCACCACGCCCCACGGCTTGACCGCAGCCTCCGCGCCTTGCGCGTAGCGGAGGTAGAAATTGATTGCGGCGAGCACGACCGCCACGAGATTGCCGACCATGTGATACCAGGCATCGTTGAGGCTGCGGATACGGGCGTCGCTGAAGAAGTCGGTGAAGCCGGCCACGGCGGCAACGAGCGCCATGACGATGCCGGCGCCGATCAGCCAAATCGCGGCTCTGGCCCAGAAGCCGTCACCGGTTCCGATGAAGGCGAGATCGGCGATGGGCGCGCCGACCAGGAAGGCGACGGGGAACGGGATGATCATGGGGTGGAGCGGATGATCGCCGATGGCGGCGGTCGACTTGGGGTTGATGCTCATGGCAAAACCTCGCGAGAAGTGATTTTCGGGACAAATTTTCGGGCGAGGGCTGGTTCCTCCGACGTGATGTCAGCACCCGCCGAGGCCGGCAGATTGCCAACCGCCTGCAACGCCAGGCTTTCCTGGGGCCAAATTCAGTCCCGGTAACCCAGCATTAACCATCGCCGGGCTCTGGTAATTGCGGACAATCGCGCCCAAAGCCCGAAGTCTGAGCCTTGGGTCGAGGCCCATAGTTTTGACATCTTGGCAGGGAATGCAGGCGGCCGGCTTTGGACGAGCCCTGCACCCCAGAAAGACAAGGCTTTGAGCGGGCTTGCCGGCCGCGCCGGGTTCTAGCGCGGCCATTGGGGAACCGGCGGCCATTTGCTGGCCGGGACATTAGGTCGGGACATCAGGTAACGATCGCCTTGAGAGGATACTGCTTATGAATCCGGCCGACGTGGCTCAGTCAGCCCTTCCGGTTGCCGCTTCCGCGGACGTGTCGCTGATCGCGCTGTTCTGGCAGGCTCACTGGATCGTGAAAGCGGTGATGCTGGGGCTTCTCGCCTGCTCGGTCTGGGTCTGGGCAATCGCCATCGACAAGATCTTCCTGTTTGCCCGCACCCGCCGCTCGATGGACCGTTTCGAGCAGGCCTTCTGGTCCGGCGAGTCGATCGAGGACCTCTATCGCACGCTCTCGGCCAAGCCGACGCATTCGATGGCGGCCTGCTTCGTCGCGGCGATGCGCGAGTGGAAGCGTTCGTTCGAGAGCCAGGCCCGCTCGGTCGCGGGCCTTCAGATGCGCATCGACAAGGTCATGAATGTCTCGATTGCCCGCGAGGTCGAGCGGCTGGAACGCCGGCTGCTGGTGCTCGCCACCGTCGGCTCCGCAGGCCCCTTCGTCGGCCTGTTCGGCACCGTTTGGGGCATCATGTCGAGCTTCCAGTCGATCGCGGCGTCGAAAAATACCTCTCTGGCGGTGGTGGCCCCCGGCATCGCGGAGGCGCTGTTTGCGACCGCCGTCGGCCTTATCGCCGCCATTCCTGCCACTATTTTCTACAATAAGTTCACCTCCGAGGTGAACCGGCAGGCCCAGCGGCTCGAAGGCTTCGCCGATGAATTTTCAGCCATCCTGTCGCGCCAGATCGACGAGCGGGGCTGACGGACGGCATGTATAGTGTGAAGGGCAATTTGGGCACCAGACCATGGGCATGAACGTTGCGAGTTCGTCCGGAGGCGGTGGGCGCCGTGGCCGGCGCAAGCCGGTCGTGGCCGAAATCAACGTCACGCCGATGGTCGACGTGATGCTGGTGCTGCTCATCATCTTCATGGTGTCGGCGCCGATGCTGACGGTCGGCGTGCCGCTCGACCTGCCGCAGACCCAGGCCAAGAGCCTCGAAAATAACGACCAGAAGCCGATCCAGATGTCGGTCGACATCAAGGGCAAGGTGTTCATCAACGACGCCGAGATCGCGATCAACGACCTGATCCCCAAGCTGAAGGCGATCACGGACGCGCGCGGCGGGCTCGAGGAACGCATCTATCTGCGTGCCGACAAGAAGGCGGATTACGGGACGGTGGCCAAGGTCATGGGACAGTTGTCCGGCGCAGGCTTCAAGAAGCTGGCGCTCGTCACGGAAGCGGATCAGGGGTAGACCGTGAAGGTGAAGGTCGACAAGACACTCGTTGCGTCGATTGCCCTCCACGTCCTCGTGCTGGGATGGGGGCTCGTCACCTTTAGCAGCAGGGCTTTCGTTCCGGCCGAAGAGTCGCTGCCGATCGACATCATCTCCACCGACCAGCTCGCGCAGATGATGTCGGGGCAGAAGACCGGCGACAAGAAAGAGCCGAAGCCGAAGGTCGAGAAGATCGCGGAAGCCAAGCCCGAGGAAGACGCTGTCGGCAAGGTCACCGAAAAGAAAGAGCTGATCAAGACCAACTCGACGCCCGAACCGCCGCCCAAACCCGTCGAGAAGCCGGTCGAGAAGAAGCCCGAGCCGCCCAAGCCCGTCGCCGAGGCGAAGCCGAAGGAAGAACCGAAGCCGCCGGAAAAAAAGCCTGACCCGGCCAAGGAAGATCCGATCGCCGAGCTGCAGAAAAAGCTCGAAACCAAGAAGCCGCCGCCCAAGCCGCCGGAGCAGAAGGTCGCGGCGGTGCAGCCGCCGCAGGTCCCGAAGCCCAAGGAGCGCAGCTTCGATCCCGCGCAGATCCAGCGCGATCTCGACAAGCGCGCGGCGACCCGCCACGAACTCGCCGGATCGACGCTGAATGCATCGGCCTCGCTGGGATCGACGACCGGAACGGCCGCCAACAACATTGCGACCTGGCGGGGGGCGTTCCAGGGGGCGGTGAAGCGCTGCTTCACGCCGACCTATAACGGGCAGGATGCAGATCAATACGAAGCCGACATCGACATTCCCATGAAGATCGACGGATCGCTCGCGTCCGAGCCGATCGTCGTCGCGGTGAGGGGACCGTCGCGGTCGATCGCACAGGCGGTGGCGGAGAGTGCCAGGCGCGCCATCGTGCAGTGTCAGGTCTATTCGTTCCTGCCGAAGCAGCAATACGAGAGCTGGAAACTCATTCCGATGACTTTCGGCCTGAAAGACATGTTGTGACATCCGAACAAAAGAATTTTGCGATGAATGACGTTCGATCGATGAACCGCCGCCGCTTCATGACCCTGACCGGATCGACGCTCGCGATGCTGGGGGGCGGACAGGCCTTCGCCCAGCAGCCGCAGGGACGGCTTCGCATCGACCCCACCGAGTTTCGGCCAATTCCGATCGCGATCACCAATTTCGTGCCGGGCTCGCCGGCCGACGGCGACGTCGGCAACGGCGTCACACAAGTCATCACCAACAATCTGAAGCGCTCGGGCCTGTTCGCGCCGGTCGACCAGGCCGCCTTCATCGAGCGCATCAGCAACATCGACGTCGCGCCGCAATTCGAGAACTGGAAAACCCTCAACGCGCAGGCCCTCGTCACGGGCCGCATGACGCGGCAGCCGGACGGACGCCTCAAGGCCGAATTCCGCTTGTGGGACGTGGTCACCGGCCAGCAGCTCGCCGGCCAGCAATATTTCACCTCGCCGGAATATTGGCGCCGCATCGCCCACATCATCTCCGACCAGATCTATGAGAAGCTGACCGGCGAGAAGGGCTATTTCGACAGCCGCGTGGTGTTCGTCGACGAGACTGGGCCGAAGGAGCGTCGCGTCAAGCGGCTCGCGATGATGGATCAGGACGGCGCCAATGTGCGCTATCTGACCCGCGGCTCCGACCTCGTGCTGACGCCGCGCTTCTCGCCGAACTCGCAAGAGATCACCTACATGGAGTTTGGCCAGGGCGACCCGAAGGTCTACCTGTTCAACATCGAGACCGGCCAACGCGAGATCGTCGGCAACTTCCCGGGCATGACCTTTGCGCCGAGGTTCTCGCCAGACGGCCAGCGCGTCATCATGAGCCTGCAGCAGGGCGGCAATTCCAACCTGTTCGTGATGGATCTGCGCTCGCGCTCGACCACGCGCCTCACCGACACGCCCGCGATCGACACCTCGCCTTCCTACTCCCCGGATGGCACCCGCATCTGCTTCGAGTCCGATCGCGGCGGCAGATCGCAGATCTATGTCATGGCCGCGGGCGGCGGAGCGGCGCAGCGCATCTCCTTCTCCAAGGACGACAACAACGCCACCTATTCGACGCCGGTGTGGTCGCCGCGCGGCGATTACATCGCCTTCACCAGGCAAGGTGGCGGGCAGTTCTCGATCGGCGTCATGAAGCCGGACGGCTCCGGCGAACGGCTTCTCACCTCCGGCTATCACAACGAAGGCCCGACCTTCTCGCCGAACGGCCGCGTGCTGATGTTCTTCCGCGATCCCGGCGGCAGCGGCGGGCCGTCGTTGTTCTCGGTCGACATCTCGGGCCGCAACGAGCTGAAGGTGCCGACGCCGGGCTTCGCCTCCGACCCGGCATGGTCGCCGCTATTGTCCTCGACATCGGGCTAGCCGCCGCCCGCGGCGCGCGATGATTTGACCGCGCGCCTTTTCCGAAAACTTTGCCAGATGTTTCCCCGCAATAATTGTTCTTTAAGGTTGCACTCGGCAAACTTTTCCCATGGGTTTGTTTCTATTGATGTATTTCGACTATTGGTCACTCAAAACAACTCGACTTTAACGATGTTCCCTCAGAAAGACTTCATACCGGATCGGTAAAACTGCGCTCCAGACAGGACGCGCGTAGACACCAGATGCAGTTTGCAAGTCAGAGCGGAGAGCCGGAACAGCGGCCGCCGAAAACTTCGGCGGCGCAAATCGATTCGCTGTTCGAAGCGCCTGGTCCGCTGCTGGCCGGACTCGTTTTCGTGTCGATCGGTGCGGCCCTGACCGCGCTGAGGACGGGCGAGCCGTTGATATGGGCGTGCGTCGCACTTCTTGTCCTGGCCGGGACCGCGCGGGCGATCGACCTGCGCCTCTATCAGGCACGTCATGCGGTCATGACCGTCGAGGCGGCCGCACGCTGGCAGAAGCGATATCAGATCGGGGCAAAGATCCAGGCGGCTGCGATCGGCATCTGGTGCGCCACGGCCCTGTTGGCCACGGACGACGCCGTGGCCCACATGATCGCCTTGTCGGTCACCACCGGAATCGCGGCGGGCGGCGCGGGCAGGGCATATGGCCGGCCTGCGATCTTCCACCTCCAGGCCGTGCTGATTTTCGGCCCGGCCGTGCTTGCCTTGGCGCTGCGTGGAACGCCCTACTACATCGCGATGGCGCTGGTCAGTGCCGCGTTCCTGATGGCGATCATGCAGCTCTCGGTGAATCTGCACCGAATCTTCATGGGAGCGGTCGTCGCACGGGAACGTGAAGCCGCGCTCGCCGGCCAGTTCGACACGGCGCTGAACAACATGCCGCACGGCCTGTGCATGTTCCGCGTCGACGGACAGCTGGCGGTCATGAACCACCGCTTCGGCGCAATGATGAATCTGCCGGAAGGTCTGGCGCAACGCGGCGTCAACGCGCGTGACATCGTCGCGGCATGCGTCAGCGCCGGATCCATCTCGGCTGGGAGCGGCGAGCGGATCGTCGCGGACATCGAGAGTTCGCAAGCCAAGGAGATCATCACCGCCGATCCCGATACGCAGCGAAACCGGTCGTTGTCCTGGACTGTCCAGCCGATGGCTGACGGCGGCGCGGTGGTGCTGCTCGAGGACATTACCGACCGTCGCAGCGCCGAAGCCAAGATTACGCATCTGGCGCGCTACGACGACCTCACCGCGCTCCCCAACCGCGTTCATTTTCGCGATGAGATCGAAAGGCTGCTGGCGATTTCGCACGATTCCGAGCGCCTGTCCGCGCTGCTGTTCGTCGACCTCGACCAGTTCAAGCAGGTCAACGACACGCTCGGCCATCCCTGCGGCGACCAGCTGCTGTGCGCGGTCGCCAACCGTCTGCGCGAGATGCTGCGCCCGGAGGATTTCGTCGCCCGCTTCGGCGGTGACGAATTCGTCGTGTTCCAAGAGAACATCTCCTCGCCGGAGGACGCCGCTGCACTGGCGCGCCGGATCGTCGAGCGGCTGAGCGAGCGCTACCGCATCGACAATCATCTGGTCGAGATCGGTGCCAGCGTCGGCATCGCGTTGACCTCGCCGGAGGGCGTCAGCGCGGACACGCTGCTCAAGAACGCCGACATGGCGCTGTACCGGGCCAAGGCCGACGGCCGCGGCACCTTCTGCTTCTTCCGCGACGAGATGGCGGCGACCGTCGAGGCGCGCCGCATCCTCGAGCTCGATCTGCGCAAGGCGCTCGCCAACGAGGAATTCGAGCTGTTCTACCAGCCGCTGGTCAATCTGAAGTCCGGCAAGATCACGACGTGCGAGGCGCTGCTGCGCTGGAATCATCCGGTGCGCGGCACGGTCTCGCCGATCGACATCATCCCGGTCGCCGAGGACATGGGGCTGATCGTCGATCTCGGCCGCTGGATCCTGCGCCGCGCCTGCATGGAATGCATGAAATGGCCGGAGGGCGTCAGCGTCGCCGTCAACTTCTCGCCGCAGCAATTCCACCAGCGCGACGTCTTGAGCGAAATCCGCTACGCGCTCGAGGTTTCGGGGCTCCCGGCGCATCGGCTGGAGATCGAGATCACCGAATCCTCGCTGTTGCGCAACACCCAGCTCACGCACGACATCCTGTCGCAATTGCATGCGATCGGCGTGCGCATTTCGCTGGATGATTTCGGCACCGGCTATTCGAGCCTCAGCTACCTGCACAATTTCCCGATGCAGAAGGTGAAGATCGACCGCTCCTTCCTCGAAGGCATCGATGCCGACCGGCCGCTGACGCTGCTGCGCGGCGTGGCGCGGCTGTCGGCCGATCTCGGCATGGCCGTCGTGGTCGAGGGCATCGAGACCAATGACCAGCTCGAGCTGATCAGCGCCGACGGCACCGTGACCGAAGGGCAGGGCTATCTGTTCAGCCGGCCGGTGCCGGCAGTCCGGATTCGCCAATTGCTCAATGCCTCGCATGGCCGTCGCGGGGCTGAGGACCAGATCGTCATGGTGTCCTCCCGATCGATCGCCTGATCTTTCACTGCCTGCTCCTTCAACGCCTTGGCTCTTGTGCGCCCCGTGTTTTTGCGGGCTGCAAAGGTTAACCCTAACGTTTCTAAGCCTTTGCAATTCCGTTAATGAACCATTAATCTCGTCACACTCGTAGAAGTTGCTTGGAGTGTAGGGGTACTGGATGACGTCTGGAGCCGAACCGCAAACGGTGCTCCTTCCGCGGGGAGCCGCTCTGTTTGACCGCATCGATTACCGCCTGATCGAAACTCCTGAGGACCGAGACAACCTCTATCTGATGCGCTACCGGGCCTATTTGCACGCCGGACTGATCGAGCCGTCGGAGTCGCGGCGCGTGACCGATCGCTTTGACGATGCGCCCAACACCTGGAATTTCGGGGTCTATGTCGATGGAGAGCTCTGCAGCTCCGTTCGCATTCACGTCCTGACGTCCGACTGGCGGATGTCCTACACGACCGAAGTGTTTGGCGACGTCCTGCATCCCCGCCTCGACCGCGGCGAAGTTCTCATCGATCCATGCCGGTTTGTTGCCGACCCCGAAAAGCACCAGCGTTTTCCGGAGCTGCCCTATCTGACGGTGCGGCTGGCTTTTGTGGCTTGCGATCATTTCAACGCCGACACCGGGCTGGCCATGATCCGGACCGACCATCAGGCGTTCTATCGTCGCGTCTTCCTGCACGAGACCATTTCACCGGAGCCCCGCGGGTTTCCGGGCTGGCCCACCAAGAAGGCCGTGCTGATGGCGTCCGATTTCCGGAACCAGCGGGAAAAGGTCCTGACGCGCTTTCCGATCATGCGCTCCAGCGCTTTTGAGCGGCGCATGTTGTTTCAACGCAGCAGCCCGCGCCAGGCGGTCCCGCGCCCGGTGTCGCTGGCCACCCAGCGGACCCCGGACGTCGCCGCCTCGGCAACGGGTTCTGCCCGCTAGGCCCCAGGGTCTGGCGCCGGGTCTGGCCCCAGCGCCTCCACGCGACGAGCCTAAAATTCCGGCAAAAGCCGCGGTTTTTGCCGGTCGGGGCGGCTTGCCTTCACCATCGCGCCACATTTACAACCCATTAACCATGACGGTTGCTTTTCGCTGGTTGGGGGCATTTGACCGGCTGTGGCAAGGTTCCATCAAGGTTGACGGAACGTTCGCTTAACCAACCCCCTGTAGACCGGACAGCAGTGGACGAAAACGTGAGCGTGGAGGCTCCGGAATGAAACATCCTATGCGCATCCTCCAGGGATTGAAGCTGGCCGCGGTGCTTGCCGTCGCGTTGTCGATGGGTGCCTGCGCCAACAAGAACGCTGCCACGGATGCGATGGCCAACGCGGCGACGCCGGGCAGCCAGCAAGACTTCGTCGTCAATGTCGGCGACCGCGTGTTCTTCGAAAGCGACCAGACCGATCTGACCCCGCAGGCGATCGTGACCCTGGAGAAGCAGGCGCAGTGGCTCCAGAGCTATCCGCGCTACAGCTTCACCGTCGAAGGTCATGCCGACGAACGCGGCACCCGCGAATACAACATCGCGCTCGGCGCCCGGCGCGCCCAATCGGTGCGTTCGTTCCTTGCCTCGCGCGGCATCGATCCGAACCGCATGCGCACGATCTCGTACGGCAAGGAGCGGCCGGTGGCCGTTTGCAACGACATCTCCTGCTGGTCGCAGAACCGCCGCGCCGTCACCGTGCTGAACGCGAGCTCCTGACGATCGGTCAGACGCCGTTCATCTTCAGAGACCGATTATGCCGGCGCCCTCTCGGGCGCCGGTTTCGTTTCAGCGATCTGTGACAGAAACCCGTTTGTTACAGTCACAGTTTTGGCGTACTCCCCTTCAATGTGTGGCGCGTCGAATGTTCGGTCGCAGGCCATTTCGCTTTCGTCGTCAGGGCAAGATGTCATCCAGATTTAAGGTCTTCACCGGCACCGTGGCGATCGCCGCGCTGCTCTCGTTGTGCTCGCCCGCCCTCGCACAGACGGACGATGCAGATCCCGAGATGCGGATCGAGCGGCTGGAGAACCAGTTGCGCCAGCTCACCGGCCAGAACGAAGAGCTGCAATACCGCAACCGCCAGCTCGAAGAGCGGCTGCGAGCGCTCGAGGGCGGCGCACAAGCTGCGCCCGGCCAGGCGCCGGTCCAGCCCAATGTCGCGGCCATGCCGCCCGCCCAAGCCGCGCCGGCCTATCGCCAGCAGCCGCCGCACCAGCAAGCGGCCCAGCCGAATTACGAGCAGCCGCAGATCGCCTCTCCGGCGCCGATCGTTCAGGAGCAGCCTGCGCCCGGCGCGCCGGGCACGCGCCGCCGCGGCGATGCCTTCGACCCGAGCCAGAGCCCGAATGCGCCGGGTGCGCCGCGCGCGCTCGGCGGCGGGCAGCAACCGATGCCTGCAGGTGCCCCGGGCGGCGCGCCCGGCGGCCGTGGCGCCGGCGAACCGCTCGATCTCGCCAACACCGGTCCGCGCTACCAGCAAGGCGTGCCGCCGGCAGCGCAGCCCGGCTATCCGCCGGCCCCGTCCGGCTCTCCTGCGCCATCAGGCGCCCCGGCGCTGACGACCCTGCCGCCCTCGGCCACGCCGCGCGACGAATTCGACCTCGGCATCGGCTACATGCAGCGCAAGGACTATGCGCTGGCCGAGCAGACCATGAAGAATTTTTCGCAGAAATATCCGAGCGACCCGCTGCTCGGCGACGCGCAATACTGGCTCGGCGAGAGCTATTTCCAGCGCCAGCAATATCGCGACTCCGCGGAAGCCTTCCTCGCCGTCACCACCAAATACGACAAATCCGCCAAGGCGCCGGATGCCCTGCTGCGGCTCGGCCAGTCGCTGGCGGCGCTGAAGGAGAAGGAGGCCGCGTGCGCCGCCTTCGGCGAAGTCGGCCGCAAATATCCGCGCGCTTCCGCCGGCGTCAAAGCCGCGGTCGACCGCGAGCAGAAGCGAGTGAAGTGCTGACCGGCCGCGATTGATCCTGACAAGATTGATGGCGCTGCGCTAAACAGTCGGTCCATCCGCGGACGATTGCAGCGTCATGTCAAAGGACAATTCACCGATCTCGGCGCGTGAGGCCAAGCGCCTCTTCGCAGGCCTGAAAGGCGCGCAGGGACTGCTGCTCGCGGTCTCCGGCGGGCCCGACTCGGTGGCGCTGATGTGGCTTGCGGCGCGCTGGCATCGCAGCCTGGCGCGCGGCCCGCGTCTCACCGTCGTCACCATCGACCACGGCTTGCGGCCGGAGGCGGCGCGCGAGGCGCGCGAGGTCAAGCGTCTCGCGACCGGGCTTGGCTTGCCGCACCGGACCGTGCGCTGGCGCGGGGCAAAGCCGAAAACGGGACTGCCGGCCGCCGCGCGCGAAGCCCGCTACCGCCTGCTTGTGCAGGCCGCGCGCGTCGCCGGTGCGAGCCACGTGCTGACCGCCCACACCCGCGACGACCAGGCCGAGACCCTGTTGATGCGTCTTGTCCGAGGCAGCGGATTAGCCGGGCTGTCGGCGATGGCCCGTCTCACCGAGCGCGACGGCGTCGTTCTTGCGCGTCCACTGCTCGATGTTCCGAAGTCGCAGCTGATCGCGACCTTGAAGCGGGCGAAGATCGGCTTTGCCGACGATCCCACCAACCACGACGCCGCCTTCACCCGGCCGCGGCTGCGTGCGCTGCTGCCGCAGCTCGCGGCGGAGGGCGGTGATGCCCGCAGCCTGGCTCGGCTCGCGGCAAGGCTGGCGCGCGCCAATGCGGCCGTCGAGGTGCTGACCGATGGAGCCGAGCGCTTCCTCCGTTTGCGGGATCGCGGCGATGCGCCGCAGGCCGGCGTTCGAAGCTTCGAGGCCCCCGTGTTTGCCGCCCTGCCGGATGAGGTCCGGCTGCGGATCCTGCTGCGAGCCATCAACGCGTTCGGGCATGAGGGACCGGCGGAACTCGGCAAGGTCGAATCCCTCCTGGCCGCGCTCGATCAGGCCATTGCCGCAAGTCCCCGCGCACCCGCAAATGGCCGGCCGGCCCTGAAGCAGACGCTTGCGGGAGCCTTGATCAGCCTTGCCGGGGGACGTATCCGCATCGCGCCGGCGCCGGCCCGGCGCAAGGGTTGATCGAGGGGTGATCAAGGGTGGATAAGGGCGGATCATGGCACCGGCTCGTTTCGCGACCGCGCCGTGAGGACACCTTAACCAGGCAGGAAAAACCCGGATCCGGGCGCCATTATTTCAGCGGGAATCGGACTAAGATGGGCTAAATAGTCCCATCTCGTTCCCTTGGCAGCGACCGGAGCGACACCTAGATTGTATCCGTCTAACCGAGAGGATTCCTTGGGGATTTCCTCGCGCTGCCCAAATAACTGCCCAAGGCTCAGGCCGCGATCCGCGCGACCACGAAGGAAGATCGATGAACGCCAATCTGCGCAATTTCGCCCTCTGGGTCATCATTGTCCTGCTGCTGTTGGCGTTGTTCACGCTCTTCCAGAATCCGGGTCAGCGCGCCTCCTCGCAGGACATCGCCTTCTCCCAGCTCTTGAGCGAGGTTGACCGCGGCAATGTGCGCGACGTCGTGATTCAGGGGCCGGACATTCACGGCACCTTCACCAACGGCTCGAGCTTCCAGACCTATGCACCGAGCGATCCGACGCTCGTGAAGCGCCTCTATGACAGCAAGGTGCAGATCACCGCGAAGCCGCCCGGCGACAACGTGCCGTGGTTCGTCTCGCTCTTGGTCTCCTGGCTGCCCTTCATCGCGCTGATCGGCGTGTGGATCTTCCTGTCGCGGCAGATGCAGGGCGGCGCCGGCAAGGCGATGGGCTTCGGCAAGTCGCGCGCAAAAATGCTGACTGAAGCGCATGGCCGCGTCACCTTCGAGGACGTCGCGGGTGTCGACGAAGCCAAGCAGGACCTGCAGGAGATCGTCGAATTCCTGCGCGACCCCGGCAAATTCCAGCGCCTCGGCGGCCGCATTCCGCGCGGCGTGCTGCTGGTCGGCCCTCCCGGCACCGGCAAGACCCTGATCGCGCGTGCGGTCGCGGGCGAAGCCAACGTGCCGTTCTTCACCATTTCGGGTTCGGACTTCGTCGAGATGTTCGTCGGTGTCGGCGCCAGCCGCGTCCGCGACATGTTCGAGCAGGCCAAGAAGAACGCGCCCTGCATCATCTTCATCGACGAAATCGACGCCGTCGGTCGCCACCGTGGCGCCGGCCTCGGCGGCGGCAATGACGAGCGCGAGCAGACGCTGAACCAGTTGCTGGTCGAGATGGACGGCTTCGAGGCCAACGAGGGCGTGATCCTGATCGCCGCGACCAACCGTCCCGACGTGCTCGATCCCGCGCTGCTGCGTCCCGGCCGCTTCGACCGTCAGGTCGTGGTGCCCAACCCGGACGTCGTCGGCCGCGAGCAGATCCTCAAAGTCCACGTCCGCAAGGTGCCGCTGGCGCCGGATATCAACCTCAAGACCATCGCGCGCGGCACCCCGGGCTTCTCCGGCGCCGACCTGATGAACCTCGTCAACGAAGCCGCGCTCACCGCCGCCCGCCGCAACAAGCGGATGGTGACCCAGGCCGAGTTCGAGGAAGCCAAGGACAAGGTGATGATGGGCGCCGAGCGCAAGTCGCTCGTCATGACCGAGGAAGAGAAGCTGCTGACGGCCTATCACGAGGGCGGGCACGCCATCGTCGGCCTCAACGTCGTCGCGACCGACCCGATCCACAAGGCGACCATCATTCCGCGCGGGCGTGCGCTGGGTATGGTCATGCAGCTGCCCGAGCGTGACAAGCTGTCGATGTCGCTGGAGCAGATGACCTCGCGCCTTGCCATCATGATGGGTGGCCGCGTCGCCGAAGAGCTCATCTTCGGCCGCGAGAAGGTGACTTCGGGCGCGTCGTCCGACATCGAACAGGCGACGCGTCTGGCGCGCATGATGGTGACGCGCTGGGGCCTGTCCGAGGCGCTCGGCACCGTGTCCTACGGCGAGAACCAGGACGAGGTTTTCCTGGGCATGTCGGTGTCGCGCACCCAGAACGCATCGGAAGCGACGGTTCAGAAGATCGATACCGAGATCCGGCGCTTCGTCGAAGAAGGCTACAACGAGGCGACGCGTATTCTCACCGAGAAGCGCGCCGATCTCGAAGCTCTCGCCAAGGGCCTGCTCGAATTCGAAACGCTCTCCGGCGACGAGATCATCGACCTGCTCAAGGGCAAGAAGCCGAACCGCGAATCCGTGCTCGAGCCGACCACGCCGCGCGCCTCGGCCGTGCCGCCGGCCGGCAAGTCGCGCCCGCGACCCGATCCGGATCCCGGCCTGGAGCCGCAGCCGCAGGCGTAATCGAGAGCGGCAGATTGAATTGAAAAACGCGGCGGAAACGCCGCGTTTTTTGTTGGCGATGGTGATTTGTGGGTGGTGCCAACTCAGCGCCCCGTCATCGCGAGCGCAGTGAAGCAATCCAGAATCGTTCCGCGGTGACAGCCTAGATTGCTTCGCTGCGCTCGCGATGACGATTCGCCAGCCCTAGATTGGATTCAGGAATGCGGCGACATTGCCGGCTCGCCAGACCCCGCCGGACTGCGCAACGCGCTGAAGACGACGCCGATGAGAGCGACGATGAGGAGCGGCGATAGTCGTCCCGCCGGAATATACACCGCCGGGCTGAGCAACGGCACCATCCAGATGCCGAGCCCGATCAGCCAGTCGCGAAACCGTGGAGCATCGATCGATGCGGCAAGCCACAGCACGACGGCGACCGTCAGCAGTGTCGCGTCATAAGGGCCCGAATGCGGGGCCGCCAGCACCGTTGCCGCAAGCAGTACGATCAGCTTGTTGTTGGTACTGAGCGAGGAGCGAAAGGCCGCGAATGTCGCCGCCGCGCTCGAAAGGATCGCGGCCAGCTGCAGGATGGAGGCCAGCCGCTCCGGCAGGCCCAGCAGCATCGCGCAGGCCCACACGCTGTGACCCCAGATGCGGCCATAGGCCAGCCATTTCGCGTCGGGGCTGACCAGATTGTTGTACGCCTGCGGTATCCACCAGAGCCACAATTCGACGCCAAAAATCATGGCACTTGCAGCCGCCAATGCGAATGCCGAGCATGCAGCAGCGCACAGGCTGCCATAACGGCGCGCCCCCACTAGCGCGAAGGGGACGAGCAGGAAGAATTGCGGCTTGAAACTCAGCAGCCCGAGGATTGCCCCGGCAAGGAGCGGTCGCGGTCCGAGCAGCCTGACGCCCGCGACCAGCAGTGCGGCAACGAGAAAAGCGCATTGTCCATCGGCCAGGTTGAGAGACGCCGATGGCGAGACTAGCGCAGCCGCGATGATGTAGGGCGTCAGTTGCGGCTGATCCGCACGGTTGCGAAGCGCCCAGGCCAGGAAGCCTGCGGTCGCGGCCTGGAATGCGACATAGGAGCCGATGAAGCCAAGCGACGCGAATGGCAGCAGCAGAACGAGGAAGCTGGGCGGATAGAACCATGGACGGAACTCCAGAGGCACCGAGAGCCATGATGCGAACGACTGGTTGAGATAGGCCGTGAACGCGTCGCCATCGATGACCAGCGCAAGATTGCCGGCGAGCAACGATCTGACGGCGCCGTAAAACACCATCCAGTCGGTTCCGGGGGCGACGTGGTTCAGCCCGATCCAGCCGGGATGCGTGAAGGTGGAGATCAGGACGCCCCAGGCGAAGAGCGTTGCGATCGAAAACGCTGGCAGCATCACGACGGGAATTCCGATCCAGCGGCGCGATGGACCGGATATCGGCTGTTGAGCGGACGCGCTCACTTGACGGTTTCCTTCGAGGACTCCGCTTCCGGCGTCGCGCCGGCCTCTGTGCCGCCGGTTCGCACGTGGATCACGGCGATGTCGTCGGCGTAGAGCCGCTTCCAGCCCTTGATGTGGTCCAGCACCTGGGCGGCCGGCGCGTCCGGGACCATGAGCGTGGCGTCGATCTTGTACGCGTCGAGCAGCCGCGTCAGAGTGTCGAGCTTCTTGAGCTCCACGGCCTTGAAGACGTCCATGGCGAAGGTTTCGCCGTAGAGCTCGGCGCGGCCGTCGATGAAGACCGGGATGTCACGCGAGATCAGATAGCCGCCGAACCGGTAGGCGTTGAAGATGCGCTGCGCCTTGCGTTTCTCGAGCAGATCGACAGCGGCGACCGGTGTCTGATCCATCGTGAAGGTGAAGCGGTGATGCGCCATGTAAAGTGAGGTCGAGGTCCAGCCCGCGGCCACGATCATCAGCGCGCCGGTTGCGGTGACGTAGCGGGCAGCCCAACTCTCGCCGCCCTGCATGCCAGGCTGCGGCAGCGCAGACCGTTCGCCGAGGGGCTTGGCCAGCACCAGCGGCACCAGGAAGGCAAAGGCCTCGATGCTCCTGACGTGGGTGAGCGCCATCCAGGTCAGAAGCAGGATCAGAAGAATGCGCGGCGGCGAGAGCGTCAGGCCGCGATACAGCCCGAGTGCGATCAGGCCGAACAGCGCGCCTTCGAACGCATTGAAGGATGCGAAGCTCGCGGGCGACCATTCGGAGATGATCGTCAGCAGCTCGCCGAGATTGAGGATGTTGATCGCGCCAAGCAATGTGCGCCAGCCATAGGGTGTGACGCAGCTTGCAGCGAGTGCCGCAACACCGAACAGGAACCAGCGCGACAGCAGCCGGACCTGCTTGCCGGACTCCATGCCCCAGAGCGCCACAAACGACATCGGGCCGATCAGCGCCAGGCCCAGCACGAAGCCGCCATGCAGGTTCGACCACAGGGACATCAGCGGCAGCCAGTACCATGACGGGGCGCCCTTGCGGTCGGCTGCGGCCATCAACACGCCGACCCACGCGATCATCACGGGCAGCGCCAGCATGTGCGGCCGCGCCAGAATATGGTGCAGCGACAGCAATAGCGCGAACATCGCGAACAGGACCGCGCGCGGAATTTCCAGATGGGCCTCGAGCAGGCCGACCAGCATCGCCGCCGACAATGCGACCGCAAGCGCGGTGAGGATCACCGGGCCGGCCCAATCCCATTGCGCATAGGAGAGGGCGAACAGCACCTGCGACAGCCATGAGGTCGAAACCCAGGGCGCCCCCGGTCGGGTGAAGGAATAGAAGTCCGTGTAGGGAAGCGCGTGGTGATCCAGGATCCATTGTCCGATCTTGATCTGCCAGAGCGAGTCGGAGTCCTGAAGCAGCGTGTCGCCGACATACACGAAGAAGAGATAGGCGCCCGCACCGACGCATAGCGGCACCAGCGCTCGCGCACGACCCTGCACGGTGATGCTGTTGGCAAAGGAAAGGGACATGCCGCCTCGTCGTCCTGGTGTTTTTGTCGTTGTGCCGAACGATCGACATTGGACCACGGCGGTCATAATTCCGGGTAAACCGGTGAGGCCGGGCCGGCTTGATGTCTCGACAATTTAACGGATCGTTTTAGATTTCGGTTTACCATCGACGAATACACGCAAACCGCTCTGTGTTTCCGCAGTCGAATTAACTGCGGCGCAATTCTTTGCCACTACGTTCGGTTCCATGGTCAAGCGGCGCTGGGAAGCCAAAAGGACCAGATCAGTTGTAGCCTCGTGTACTCATTTGGAGCTCTTTATGAAGAACCTCGTTGCGCGTTTTGCGAAGGATGAATCCGGCGCCACCGCCATTGAATACGGTCTGATCGCCGCCGGCATCGCGCTGGCGATCATCACTGTCGTCAATAACCTGGGCACCACGTTGAACGCCAAGTTCACTTCGATCTCGAGCAGCCTCAAGTAAGGCTGTACGAATCGCGAATTCAGAGAGCCCCGTCCTTGACGGGGCTCTTTTCTTTTGGCGGACGATTTCCGGATCTGAGGTCGCCAAGCTGTAGCGAGCTTGTGGGGCGGCAAGGCGTCTGCCGCGGCTCCAAGAGCGCAGGCGTTCCCACCGTCGAGAACATTGAAATTGAAAGTTGCTGGTGGGCACGGCGCTGCGCGCGGACCCTAGGGCAACTTGCCGGCTGTCATTCCGCGAGGCCGGGCTGCCAGACCGGCGACGGCGCAGGCGCGGCAGACGTTTGCCGCGCGCGGCGGTGCCATTCGAGATAGAATTTCGCCGCCCAGATCGACGCTGCGGCGACTGCGATTCCGCCGGCGACGTCGATGACGTAATGCGCGCCGATCACCGGTGTTGCCGCAATCATCAGCAGATTGAGCGCGGCCGCGATGCCGCCGAGGCCGCGCACCGGCCACAGCGCCCACATGTAGAGCACGGCGGATGCGGCGTGGAAGCTCGGAAACGAGACAATGCCGGCGAGGAAGAACAACCGGAGCTCGTGCAGGCTATCGTCGCGAAGCGCGAGGATGTCGCGCAACTGCCCGGCATAGACCGCGGTGTTGATTTCGGGAAAATGCGCGGCGGACAGCTGCAGCCCCCAATAGGTGCCGATCGCGGGCACGACGGCGGAGATCGCGATGGTGACCGCGAGCGCTAGGCTCATCGCGAGCATGAACAATTGCAGCCGCATATAGTGCGCCGTCAGCGCCAGCACGATTGGAATGCCGAGCAGCGGCAATTTGATCAGCCCGTATCCGCGAGCCAGGCAGTCCGCGAGCCAGGGATGGTCGTTGACGTATCGCGCGATCGGTTCGGGATCGAGGCCGAGTGCACGGTCGATCGCAAGCAGCGCCTGATCCTGCAGCGGCCAGTTCAGCTTGGCCGCGACATAGCTGAGCGGTCCGACGATGGCGCAGGTGAGAATGATCTGTCCGATGGTTCCGAGCGAAAACAGCAGCTTCGGGTCGGCAAGCTCGCCTTTGACGATGCGGTGGCCATAGGCCAGCGCGAGCAGGACTGCAGCAACTGCCAGCGTCACCCAATAGGCGACCGGTTCGAGGCTCAGGCCGGTGAAGGGGAGGCCCAGCGCCAGCAGGCTGCCCATGGCTGCGATGGGAAGCCAGTTCAGGTGGAAGAGCTGCCAGGCGGTCCGGGCGTCCGTGTCGACCATGCTGCACCGAGGTGGGATCGCAATATCGCAGCACAGTCGCGGAGCAGGTTTAAGATGGGGGTAACGATCGTGGTTACCCCTTCACCAAAGCAGTTCGCCGCGTTTTTAGCTGTTTGAGCTCGCAGCTAATTTTGGCGTGACGCTTCATGCATTTGCACCTTGTCATCCACTCTGAATAGTTGTTCAGTCCTTGCGGGGCGATTTGCGATATCAGTGACGAAGCGTTCGGCCGCAGGGCGTGCGGCCGGCGTGTGGGACAGGAAGCGCGCCATGGTTTATCGGCGAACGCATCAAGTGGTGAAGCGCCTTGCAGCCCGGCGCAGTGCGATACTGGCGGCGGCGCGGGAGGCGGCGGCGGAAGGCGGGATGGCGGCGGTGCAGATTGCGCCGGTCGCCGTTCGCGCCAGCGTCGCAGCGGGCACGGTCTACCGCTACTTCCCCTCCAAGGCCGATTTGATCTCCGAGTTGATCGCCGAAGTCTCCCGCGACGAGCTCACGGCGATCCGGCGAGCAGCCGATGCCGCGCCGGGGCCGTCCTCGGCGCTGGCGGCGGCGGTGACCACCGTGGCGGTGCATACCCTGTCGCAGCGCAGGCTCGCCTGGGGCATCCTGGCCGAGCCGGTCGATGTCGATGTCAGCGCTTCACGCCTTGCCAGCCGGCGCGAGATCGCGGGCGAGATGGCCTCGCGGATCGACGCCGCCGTGCGCGCCGGCCACCTGCCGGCGCAGGACACCGCGCTCGCCGCCACCGCGCTGCTCGGCGCCTTGCACGAGGCCTTGGTCGGACCGCTTGCGCCGGACAATCTCGACGATCCCGCCAGGATGCGCGATGCCGTGCAGACCGTGACGCTGCTGGCGCTCCGTGCGGTCGGCGTCATGGACGCCCGCGCCAGGGGTCTCGTCGTGCAGCAGACGCTGCTGCCGGCGGCGAAAGCGCTGGTTGGGGCCTAAAACGTCCGCCTGATCGACCGGCCGACCTGATCGCGCCCAAGCCGTTGCCCGAGCTCGCCTTTGCGAAAAACCCCAGCATTTTCGCCGGACCCGCCGGCTACTGTGCATGGGGTTGTTTTCGACATTTTTTGTTTGCCGCGTGCCGGCGGGCCTAGATATTCGCTTCGCCCTCGGGGCCGACCGAGGCGATGCGCACCATGTTGGTGGTGCCGGGGATGCCGAGCGGCACGCCGGCGACGATGATCACGCGCTGGCCCGCCCGGACGAAGCCGTCGCGGAACGCGATCTGGCCGGCGCGGCTCACCATGTCGTCCTGGTCGCGCGCATCTTCCGCCACCACGCAATGCACGCCCCAGACGACCGACAGCCGGCGTCCCGCCGCGACGTTCGGCGTGATCGCCACGATCGGCGGCTTCGGCCGCTCGCGCGCCACGCGCACCGCGGTCGATCCCGAGCTGGTCCAGCAGATCAGGGCCGGCAGGTCGAGCGTCTCGGCGATCTGCCGCGCGGCGTCCGCGATGGCATCGCCGGCGGTGGCTTCCGGGGCGGGGCGCTGTGCGGTGATGACCGAGCGATAGATCGGGTCGCGCTCGACCTCTTCGCCGATGCGATTCATGGTCGAGACGGCCTCGACCGGGAATTTTCCGGCCGCCGATTCCGCCGACAGCATGATGGCGTCGGCGCCTTCGTAGACGGCGGTGGCGACGTCGGAAACCTCGGCGCGGGTCGGCACCGGCGACTGGATCATCGATTCCAGCATCTGGGTCGCGATCACCACCGGCTTGCCGGCGCGCCGCGCCATGCGCGTCATCTGCTTCTGCAGGCTCGGCACGCGTTCCAGCGGCAGCTCGACGCCGAGGTCGCCGCGCGCCACCATCAGGGCGTCGGAGGCGTCGATGATGTCGGCGAGGCGATCGATCGCCTGCGGCTTCTCGATCTTGGCCATCACCGCGGCGCGGCCGCGGATCATCTTCTTGGCCTCGAGCACGTCGTCGGCGCGCTGCACGAAGGACAGCGCGATCCAATCGACGCCAGTGACCAGCGCCGCCTCGAGGTCGGCGCGGTCCTTCGGCGTCATCGCCGAGACCGGCAGGTCGGTGTCGGGCAGGCTGACGCCCTTGCGGTCGGACATCCGGCCGCCGACCACGACGCGCGTCACGGCGTGGTCTTTCGTGGTCTCCTCGGCGATCAGCCGCACCTTGCCGTCGTCGAGCAGCAGCGAATGGCCCGGACGAAGCGCGGCCAGGATCTCCGGATGCGGGAGCTGGACGCGGGTGGTGTCGCCCGGCGCCTTGTCGGAATCCAGCGTGAAGGTCTGGCCGTTCTGGAGCTGGACCGCGCCTTCGGCGAAGGCGCCGAGCCGGAGCTTTGGCCCCTGGAGATCGACCAGTATGCCGATCGGCCTGCCATAGCTGCTCTCGACGTTGCGGATCGTCGCCACCAGCTCGCGCATCTTGTCATGCGGGGTGTGGCTCATGTTGATGCGGAACAGGTCGGCGCCGGCCTCGAACAGGCGGCGGATCATCGCGAGGTCCGAAGAAGCGGGTCCAAGGGTCGCGAGAATCTTGATACGGCGAAGACGCCTCATGGCTTATTTCCAGACGGGGGCGAGGGAGCTGGCGGGAGGCCAGGCGGGGCGGGCGGCGTACCACCGGGCGGTCCATTGGGCAAACCCGGAACTCCCGGACCAACCGGGCCGGGGAGGCCGGGCACGCGCTGCTGCTTTGACGGCTGCTCGTTGGCATCGGTGAGCTGCACCGTCCAGGCCCGCTGCTCGCCGGTATCGACCTCGAAATAGCCGGTCCGGTCATAGCCCCGCGCAAGGCAATCCTCGGTGCCGCGGATGGTGAACTCCTTGTCGCGCGAGCACATGAAGGCCTGGCCCGACCATTCGCCCCCGCGGTCATAGTCGATGGCGTAGATGTAATAGAAGCGGGCCACCAACGTTCCGCGCAGCAGGGTCTCGCAGGAGCGCGACGAGATGTTCCACCAGCCTTCGGTGGTCCAGCCCTCGGCATCCTTGTAGCCGAGCGCGATGCCGACCCGGCTCGATGTGTTGTTGCAGAGCCGGAAATCGGCGGAGGCCGGGCTGGCCCAGAAGCATAGCAAGCCAACCACCAGCACCGGGACCAACCGGGCGAGCAGGCGAAGGCGGGAGCGGGGAGATTCGGCGATCATTGTCGCGGAAGGTATATCAGATCATTGACGATTTGGCGTAGGGCCCGGGAACTGCCTGAAGCCGGCTTCGCGCCCGTTTGCGCCGCGATATGGCAAAATCTGTGACAGGCCCCACCTGATCTCGTAAGGGTGACCCATCCAGGTCACAGCCAATTTCGCAAAGCCGAGGGATCCAGCCATGGCAATCGACGACAAAACCAGAACGGAACTCGAGGCTGCCGCTTTCCGGCGCCTGGTCGATCATTTGAAGACGCGGACAGACGTCCAGAACATCGACCTGATGAATCTCACAGGCTTCTGCCGCAACTGCCTGTCCAACTGGCTCAAGGACGCCGCCGACGCCCAGGGCGTCGCCTTGAGCAAGGACGAGAGCCGGGAAGCCGTCTATGGCATGCCCTATGAGGCCTGGAAGGCGAAATACCAGGGCGCGGCCTCGCCTGAGCAGCTCGATGCCATGAAGAAGGTTCATCCCGGGCACTGAACGGCCTCGCCGGCAGCCCGATATGCGGTGCCTTTGAGTCGCATCACACAACAGCTTTCTTCGACAGCCGCAGGAAGGTGTGGGCGCGCTGTGGACGAGCGCGATGCTGCCTTGAACGCGAGAGGTCCGAACCCTAAGGGTCTACCAGCACGCGCGGTGAGGATGCCGGCGTCACCTCGTTTTGCCAGTTTTATTGGGAGTACCAAGATGGCCACCTCCGCCGCCGTCCGCGACGACGAGCCCGCGACGAAATTTGCCAAGGACCAGCTCAAGTCCATCATCGAGCGCATCGAGCGGCTGGAGGAAGAGAAGAAGGCGATCTCCGACGACATCCGCGACGTCTTCGCCGAGGCCAAGGGCAACGGCTACGACGTCAAGGCGCTGCGCACCATCGTGCGCATGCGCAAGCAGGATCCGAACGAGCGCGCCGAGGCCGAGACGATCCTCGAGACCTACATGCAGGCACTGGGGATGATCTGAGCCCCGGTGTCGTCCTGGCGAAGGCCAGGACCCATTACCCCAGGGAGCAGTTTGGCGAAAATTCGTCGCTTGGTATCCGTACCGCGTGAACCAGATGGATCACGCGGTATGGGTCCTGGCCTTCGCCAGGACGACGACAGAGATTTTGGTAACAGTGGGGCTTATCAGCCTTAGCGCAGCGAAGCCGTCCGCATGACGAACGACGTCGTCTCGAGCTTGGCGGTGGCGGTGCCCGAGAAACTGTCGCAGGACAGGCCCTGCATCGGATCGTCGGCAAAACCCATGGCGATTACGGACTGCGGCTTGACGAAGTAGGCGCGCATTGCGGCCATATCAAGCTCGCCCATCAGCGTGACCGACATCGCGCGGCTGGCGCTCGGCGACAGCATCACGATCTTGAGCCAGATGCTTTCGCCCTTGGCTGCGGAGAGCCGGGTCGCGGTTGCGACCAAGCCGTCGACGCGCTTGCCGACCACCGTGTTGATCTCGGTCGCGGGCGCAAGGTTGCGCGACGCGGCGGGACGGGCGGAGCGTGGGATCGGCGCGGAGGCGGCGACGACATTGGCGCGGTCGACCGGGGAGGCGGACGCCGGCGCGTAGGCCAGGGCCTGATAGGCGGCGCTGGACACGCTCGCGGTCGGCTGTGGATCGGTGGCGGCGGCAAGCGCCTGGCGGGCCTTCAGCGCAGCCACTTGGGCCGGCGTCGCCTGCTGCGGAGTAGCCGGGGCGTCCCAGAAGCCACGGGCATTGATGATATCAGCGGGGGTCTCGGGCTTGGCGTCAGCGGATTTGCCGGCGGCCGGCTTGTCAGCCACGGGCGCCGGCTTCGGCTTGGGCAGCGTGACCATCTGCGCATCGGCCGAGGCGAGCTGAATCGTCGCTGCGACTGACGGCTTGGCGCGGGGCGTCGGCACCGGATCGGCCGGCTTGGTCGCGGCGGCGACCACGGTCGGCGCGACAGTCTTCGCGGACGGGGCGGGCGTGCCCTCGTCATCCTCGTCGTTGCTCGCGGCGGCCGGAGCCGACTTGCCCTTGAACAGGGCGGCAAAGAAATTCGACTTGCTGCCGGAATCCTCGCCGCTGCCGCGCCGCTCGATCTCGGCCTTTGCGAGCTCATAGCCCTTCAGCGGCGTGCCGTCGGTCGGGACGTGGACGGTGCGTCCGTCCGGGAAGACCCGAGCGAGCTGGTCATGCGTCATGCGCGGCCAATGCCGGATGCTGCCGGTGTCCAGATGCACGAACGGCGAGCCGGAGGTCGGGTAGAAGCCGACGCCGCCGCGCTGGAGCCGCAGGCCGGCGAAGCGGATCTGCTCCAGCGGCACGTTCGGGATGTAGAAGTCCATCGCATGCCCCAGCATGTGCTGGCTGAAGCGCGCGACGCCGGAGGAGCGGCGGCGGAGCATGGCGTTGGTGGCGGGCGAGCGGTAGGAGGAGATGATCTGGATCGGCTGCTTGGCGTCGACGTCGCGATAGACTTCCCAGAGGATGTCGAAGAGGTGACGGTCCATGACCGTCTCGTCCTGGGTGCGCCAATCGCGCAGGAAGTGGTTGAGCTGCTTCAGCGCCGGTTCGTCGTAGCGCCCGTCGCGCTTGAAGGTGACGGTGAGGTCTTCGCCGGAGTGGGTGTGGTGAAAGGAGAGCGTCTTGGTCTCGTTCAGCGCGGCGGCGTTATGAACCGAACCCGCGGCAGCAAGCAGCAATACGGCAGCGAGGCCGATCCGGGATCCGGCCTTCACTCCCGCATGGGACAACGACAGCACAGCGAATTGGCGTGCGATACCAGTCAGCACGTTAGAGCCCACCCAGTCGACGAGCGTTCAAAATGGACTCTCCCGCTAACCCCGTTAGCGCGCGAAAGAGGATGAACGCTTTGTTAAAGCGAGAAGGTTAATTCGAGGTTGACCTTCCCGCCCCCAAACCAAGTCAGATCGCGAACCTAACCGGGTGAGTGTGGCGAAAAAACGCCCGCTGCCCGAGCTCAGGTGGAGAATGGTTAACGTTAAGCGACCCCATCCAGAGGATGAGGTCGCTGATCTTGTTGCAGAATTTCAGGATATTAGGCTTCCGGGGCGGCCTGGCTCAGCGGGTGAATACCCGCTGCTGCTGCGGACGGCGGCCGATCGGGGCCGGCGGCGGGGTCGGCGCTCCGAACAGCCGCTCGAAGAAATTCGGGCCGGACGAGCCGCCATTGTTGGCCGCCAGCACGCCGTTCGGCAGCGTCGTTGCCGGGCGTGAATAGCTCGGCTGGGAGTGCGCGACGACGTTCTCGAGATCCTTGCCGCGGCCGTTCTTCAGGATGTTGATCATGGTCGCGTCGCGGCCATAGACGTCCTTGCGGAATTGCAGCTTGCCGCCATCGTCCACGAATGCGGTCTGATAGATAATGTTGACCGGGATCGGGGTCGGGAATTTCAAGTCGATCTCGCTCTTGCCGTACATGCTGCGGATGCGTTCCGGCGTGTACTTCTCGTTTGGCATCGCGATGTTGAGCAGAACCGACGCGTACTGATCCGGGTTCTGCACGCGCATGCAGCCGTGGCTGAAGGCGCGCTCGTCCCGGGCGAACAGGTTCTTGTCCGGCGTGTCGTGCTGATAGACCAGGAACTTGTTCGGGAAGTTGAAGCGGATGCGGCCGAGCGCGTTGGCTTCACCGGGCGGCTGCGAGATGTGCACTGAACCATCGCGGTTCTGCTCGAGCTTGAGGCCCATGCGCTGGAGCACGGTCGGGTCCTGCTGAAGCGCCGGCAGATATTCGTTGTAGACGATCGACGGCGGCACGTTCCAGGTCGGATTGACCGTGATGTACTTCATCGTCTCGGTGAGCAGCGGGGTCGCATGCGTGCCGGGCTTGCCGGTCACAACGCGGGTGGTCCAGACCTGCTGGCCGCGCTGCATCACCTTCAGCGTGTAGTCGGGAATGTTGAGGATGACATAGGCGTCGCCCAGCGAGGGCACGCCCAGGTCGCGCGGCAGCCAGCGCCAGCGCTCCATGTTCACCAGCACCACGTCGATCTGCTTGTCGCGCTTCGGGGTGTTGATCGCCTTGACCGTCTTGTCGTCGAGGATGCCGGTCGCCTTGAGCTCGGCGCTGTTCTGGAACTTGCGCACGGCTTCGGCGACCGCCGCGTCATAGCGGGTGTCGCTGGCGTTCTCGGCGATGCCGAGCTTGACGCGCAGCTGCGGCACGCGCGAATCTTCAACGACGATTTCAGCCTGCTTCTTGCGGGCCGGGGTGTATTTCAGCGTCGGACCATCCGCGATCTCGATCACCGGGCCGTTGCCCTGGCCGCGGAGCTCCGCGAGCTTCGCCTTCAGCTCCTTGTAGAGCTTTTGCGGCGGATTGTAGCTCTCGAGCGCCGCGGAGGCGTCCGCCGCGGTCGCGACCTTGGCGAGCACCTCGTTCGGATCGACCGGATGCTCGGGATAGAGGATGTCGCCGCTGACCTGGGACCAGTGCATGCGGCCGCTCTGGGCCTGCCGCGCATAGTCGAACATGCTGGCGGTGAGCTTGAGCTCGGCATCGGCGAGCGCATCGGGCGTCGTGGCGGCTGCGAAGTCCGGCAGCGGGTAATCGGCGGGATTGAGACCGTCGGACGCCGCGTCCTTCAGCCGTGCGATCACGCCCTTGGCCGCAGCGGTCAGGCTGCCGCCCTGGGTCCAGACCGGCGCGAAGTCGCGTGCACCGTAAAACTTCTCGATCGCCGCGCGTTCGTTCTTACGGTCGAAATAGCGCGCAGTCTTGGTGCCAATGATATCCTTGAGCTTGTCGGCGACCGGCTGGTCGGCCGCGGGAACGTTGCTCGCGGCCTTCACCGGCTCCGAGGCCGGAGCAGCAGCGGCGGCGGGCGCGGCCTGCGTTGGGGGTGCCGTGTCGGCCTTGGCAGGTTCGATCTTGGCGGGTTCAGTCTTCGCCGTCTCGCTCTTCGTCGGCTCGGCGGCGGGCGTGGTGGCGACGTCGGACGGCTTGGTCTCGACCTTGTCTGGCGCGGGAGCGGATTCGGCCTTCAAGGGTTCCCTGGCGGGCTCCTTAGCAGGGTCCACCACCGTGGCGGTGGTATCGAGCTTGATGTCGGATGCGGTCGGGGGCGGGACGTTTGCGGGTTCGGGGCGCGGGATCGCGGCTTCGATCGCGAGTTCGGCAGCGCTGCTGCGCGCCTGATCCTGCGCCAGGGCCGAGCTGGCCGATACCGTGAGGAAGGTCGCCGCGACCGTCATCAAGACACGGTCAAAGCCTGCACGGTGGTTCAAACAGTCACGCATTGTGTCGCACCCCTCGGGTGAACTGTCCCCCGTGGAACAGCTTCGTTATCGCCTATTGAGTTTCGGCTAAACCGCGCCGGCCTCTCGAAAGTTGCACGCCTGCACGCAACGATTCCTACGCAGACGATATACAGGCCCCGATTTCGCAGCCAGCGCTACCCGGGACAACTCACGACAAACTGACTTCAAGCACGCCTCTTGGCAACGGATTGTGCGCTTCTGCCACGCGCTTTTCCCTGTGTCTGTCACTTCCAAGTCACGGTCGAGTCACGGTTCACGTCGCAGTCGAATTCCGTCGTCATGCGAACGGCTTACGGTCGTCTCGCACCGCCTGCACGAACCTCCGTTCGCATCAGGCTCAGTGCGTCTCCTCACCGCTTTTGCCGCCATGGCCGGGAACTCCGGCTTCATCGAGTTTGCGGTAGAGGGTGGACCGGCCGATTTTGAGGCGGCGGGCGACCTCCGACATCTGCCCGCGGTAATGCGAGATCGCGAAACGGATGATCTCGTTCTCGATGTCCTCCAGCGGCCGGACGTCGCCGGTCGCGGTCAGCATGGAGAGAGCACCAGCTTGCGGCAGCGGCGCGATCGGTATTTCATTACCCGAAACGACGGAGGGGGCCGCGATTGGCTCTAGCATCAGCGGCACGGTCGGAATGTCCGTTCCCGGATGCGGCTGCGAGGCGATCAGAGGGAAGTCGTCGAGGCCAAGCTGGTCGCCCTCGCTCATCACCACGGCGCGATAGACCGCGTTTTCGAGCTGGCGGATGTTGCCGGGCCAATCGAGCTGGGCAAGGTGCGCAACGGCCTCGCCGCTGATGCCGGTGATGGGGCGGTTCTCCTCGGCGGCAAAGCGCGCCAGGAAATGCCTGAGCAGATGCGGAATGTCTTCGCGCCGGGCGCGCAGCGATGGGATCGTCAGCGGCAGCACGTGCAGGCGATAGAACAAGTCTTCCCGGAAGTGGCCCTGCTTGACCCGTTCAAGCAGCCTGCGATTGGTCGCCGAGATGATGCGGACGTCGACCTTCATGGGTTTGCGGCCGCCGACCGCCTCGACCGCGCCTTCCTGGAGTGCGCGAAGCAGCTTGACCTGCGCGCTCAACGGCAGCTCGCTGACCTCGTCCAGGAACAGCGTGCCGCCATGGGCTTCGACGAACTTGCCGGTGTGGCGTTCGGTGGCGCCGGTGAAGGCACCCTTCTCGTGACCGAACAGGATGGATTCGACGAGGTTGTCGGGGATCGCGCCGCAATTGACCGCGACGAACGGCTTTGCCTTGCGCTCGCCGCTGCCATGGATGGCACGCGCGAACATCTCCTTGCCGACGCCGGACTCGCCCTCGATCAGCACCGGGATCGATGAGTTTGTTGCTTTCTGCGCCGCGCGCATCACGCCCGCCATCGCCTCGGCGCGGGTGATGATGTCGGAGAAGGTCAGCCGGCCCTCGCGGCTGTGACGGATGCGCTGCAATTCGCCCTTGAGCGCGGACGAATTGAGCGCGTTGCGAAGAGAGACCTGGAGCCGCTCGAGGCCAACCGGCTTGACCACGAAATCGGCCGCGCCCGCGCGCATCGCCGAGATCACATTGTCGATGCCGCCATGGGCGGTCTGCACGATGACGGGGATGCTAAGACCCGCTTCGCGGATTTTCGCCAGCACGCCCATGCCGTCGAGGCCGGGCATCACAAGATCGAGGATGACGCCGTCGATGGCCGCGTCAGGGGCGGTGAGGGCGGCGATCGCCGCGTCGCCGGAATCCACCACGATCGTCTCATAGCCGCATTTCTGCACCATGTTTTCGACCAGCCGGCGGGCTACAGCGTCGTCGTCGGCGATCAAAATACTGGCAGCCATGGTGTTCCCCGCACGCTACTACTATCTGTCTCGAATCGGGGCACTCTGGCCGAAGCCGATTAACGCACTGTTAAATCCTGATGCCCCCGCCCGCCGTCGCGCTTGTTGAACACAGGTTTCCCACACAATGAATTCGCGCTCCAAGCCTGCTCTCAAAAAGTCTGCTCTGAAAAAGTCTGCTCTGAAAAAGTCTGCTCTCCGCAAGCCAGCCACCAAGAAATCCGTCGTCAAGGCAAAGTCCTCCAAACCTTCACCCGCAAAGCCTCCGAGCAAGACCGGCAAGCTTCCGGAGTGGAACCTCGCCGACCTCTATTCCGGGATCGATGCGCCGGAAGTGGCGCGCGATCTCGAAAGGATGGATGCCGATTGCGTCGCGTTCGAGACGGATTACAAAGGCAAGCTCGCAACAGGAACAGCAAAGGAAGATGGCGGAAAATGGCTCGCTGAAGCCGTGCGACGCTATGAGGCGATCGACGACCTCGCCGGCCGGCTCGGCTCGTACGCCGGCCTCGTTCATGCCGGCGACAGCGTGGACCCCAAGATTTCAAAGTTTTACGGCGACGTTTCCGAGCGCCTGACGGCGGCATCGACGCATCTGCTGTTCTTCGCGCTCGAGCTCAATCGTGTCGATGACGATATTTTGAACCGCGCGATGCAGGCCACCGAGCTCGCGCACTACCGTCCCTGGATCGAGGATTTGCGCAAGGAGAAGCCGTACCAGCTCGACGACAAGCTCGAGCAGCTGTTCCTGGAGAAGGCGCAGACCGGCTATTCCGCCTTCAACCGGCTGTTCGACCAGACCATCTCGAGCCTGCGTTTCAAGGTCGGGCCCAAGGAGCTCGCGATCGAGCCGACGCTCAATCTGTTGCAGGACCGCGACGGCGCCAAGCGCAAGGCCGCGGCAGAGGCGCTCGCAAAGACCTTCAAGGCCAATGAGCGCACCTTTGCGCTGATCACCAACACGCTGGCCAAGGACAAGGACATCTCCGACAGCTGGCGCGGCTTCAAGGACGTCGCGGATTCCCGGCATCTGAACAACCGCGTCGAGCGCGAGGTGGTGGATGCGCTGGTCGACTCGGTGCGCGCGGCCTATCCAAAATTGTCGCATCGCTACTACGCGCTGAAGGCACGCTGGTTTGGCAGGAAGCGCCTGGCCTATTGGGACCGCAACGCGCCGCTGCCTTTTGCGGCGACCGACGTGATCGGCTGGGGCGACGCGCGAAGCATGGTGCTCTCCGCCTATCGCGGCTTCTCGCCAAAGATGGCTGACATCGCCGAGCGCTTCTTTACCGACCGCTGGATCGATGCGCCGGTGCGCCCGGGCAAGGCGCCGGGTGCCTTCTCGCATCCGACCACGCCGTCCGCGCACCCCTACGTGCTGATGAACTACCAGGGCAAGCCGCGCGACGTGATGACGCTCGCCCATGAGCTCGGTCACGGAGTTCACCAGGTGCTGGCGGCCAGGAATGGCGCGTTGATGGCGCCGACGCCGCTGACGCTGGCGGAGACCGCGAGCGTTTTCGGCGAGATGCTGACCTTCCGGCGGCTGCTGGCGCAGACCAGGAGCGCAAAGCAGCGCCAGGCGCTGCTCGCCGGCAAGGTCGAGGACATGATCAACACCGTGGTGCGGCAGATCGCGTTCTATTCCTTCGAGCGCGCGGTCCACACCGAACGCAAGAATGGCGAGCTCACCGCGACGCGGCTCGGCGAGATCTGGCTCTCGGTGCAGGGCGAGAGCCTGGGGCCGGCAATCGAGATCAAAGCGGGCTACGAGAATTACTGGATGTACATCCCGCACTTCATCCATTCGCCGTTCTACGTCTACGCCTATGCGTTCGGCGATTGTCTCGTGAACTCGCTCTACGCCGTCTACGAGAACGCGGCCGAAGGCTTTGCCGAGCGTTATCTCGACATGCTCGCCGCCGGCGGCACCAAGCATTATTCGGAACTGCTGCGGCCGTTCGGGCTCGATGCCAAGGATCCAAAGTTCTGGGACGGCGGCCTGAGCGTCATCGCCGGCATGATCGACGAACTGGAAGCGATGGGCTGAGCCCGAACCGTCTTCGGCGCTGCAGCGAGCAGGTCAGGTCGGCCGTCCGAGCGTCGCGTTGTTCCGACGACGGGCGAAGCGGGTTGCATAGATCCCGCCCTGCACATTGAACGTTTGTGCCTGGGGCAAGACTAATTCTTGCAGACGGGTTCGATCTGCAATGCAATCTATGATTGTTGATCGTCGTGGTGTGCTCGGCCAGGGAGGCGAACATGGCCAGGATCAGTGCCCCAGACCCCAAGGTGGAGCCGCCACGGGCTGTCGAGGAACAGCAGCTGTGGGGGACGCAGCACCGCAAGATCGTCAAGCGCGAGCTCGCAGCCATCAACAACCGCCGCCGCGCCCAGGGCATGGATCCCGTCGCATACCCTGGCGACGAAAAGGCGATCGATACGGTCGGACTTGCGCTGTCGGGCGGCGGGATCCGATCCTCCGCAATCTGCCTCGGCGTCTTGCAGGCTTTCAATCACCACGGGCTGATCAAGCACATCGATTATCTGTCGACCGTTTCGGGTGGCGGTTACACCGGCTGTTCGTTCACGGCGACCATGACGCGGGCGCAGAATTTCGTCTTCGGAAGCACGTCGACACCCGGAGCCGAGAGCGCCAATGAGATCAGTGACACGCCTGCGGTGGGCCATATCCGAAACTACTCGAACTACCTCGTTCCAGCCGGCGCGCGCGACCTGATCACCGGCGTCGCAATCGTCGTGCGTGGGCTCGTTGCCAATCTGAGCCTGACGCTGCCGGTCGTACTGCTCGTCGCCGTGATCACGATCCTGTCCAACGCCGCACGCTCGTCACTCTATACGACCAATTTCTTCGGGCTGAGCGTCGACGACACCCACAACCTTGGTCCCCTCTCCAGCCTGGGATTGATGCCTGCCTACTTTCTTGTCGGCCTTGTTGCCGCCTTGCTGCTTTTGTTGGTCGGGCGCCTTTTCAAAGTCGGGCGGCGCGAGCTGTTTCGCTACCTGGCTGGTCTTGCGTTTGCGATGGGACTCATCTGCGCGATCGCCAGCTGCCTGAACGTCGATCATTTTGGCCTTTCGCTTGCAGCGCTCCTGCTCGGCCTCGCGCTTTTCTTCGGCTGGGCGGTGCTGCGATCGATTTCGTCGACCAAGGGAGGTGAATTCCGCGGCTATCCGTCGACTGTCGGCGCGACCTATCTCGTTCTGCTTGCCGCCATCTGCTTCTTCGAATTCCAGCCCTTCATGATCGCCCAGATGTTCGATGTCGCCGACGCCAACACGGCTCAGTCCGGCGGCATCGTTGGGGGCGTTGCAATCAAATGGGTCCAATCGCTTGCGGCCATCACTGCGCCGGTTGCGGCGGCCGTGACGCTGTTCCGGCAGCAATTCGCCGACCTGCTGAAGGGCGCCGGCGCCTCGGATCTTGGCTCACGCCTGCTCGCCCATGCGGCGAAAGCAGCCGTGCTTGTCGCGGGACTGGCGCTGCCCTTACTGATCTGGGTCGGATATCTCTATCTTTGCTATTGGGGCATCGCGAACGACAAGACGCTCGACGCCGCCTACCGCCAATACCCCATGATCGAGGAGTGGGGAGCGGCTGGCGTGCAACCCGTGCCGCCCGCGGCCGGTGTCGACGTCAAGGGAAATGTCCGGTTCGACTCGGCGACGCGCAAGCTCTCGGCCGAGATCACCAATGCCGAAGCGAAGGTCGTCGTCTCCAAGCCGGTGGGACCGATCTCGCACATCCCCGCATGGCTGTTTTCCGTTGCGTCATTGCAGTCCCCGGGCACATTCACTTGGTCGAAGTACCGGTTCGGCAACAGTGTCAGCTGGCGGATGGTGCTGCTCTACTTCTTGTCGGGCTCGGCCCTGTTCGGCCTGTCGTGGGTTCTCGGGCCGAATGCCAATTCGTTGCACCGGCTCTATCGTGATCGCCTCAGCAAGGCCTTCTTGTTCAATCCGCTCTACTACGCTGACGGGGAGCCGTCGCGGAACATGCCGAGCCTGGACCAGGGAAGGGATTTCCTTCCGCTCGACGAGGAGAAGCTGAGCGGTCTGTTACATCAGTTGGACTACGGCGTAGATCCAGCGGGAGCAATGACGGTCACGACATCGAAAAAAAGCAGCCTGGCCTCGCCATATCCTATCATCAACACCGCCCTGAACATCCAAGGATCCGACTTCGCCAATCGGCGGGGACGGAACGCTGATTTCTTCATATTCTCGCCGCTGCACGTCGGCAGCGAGGCCACGGGTTATGCGAATACACCGGCATTCGAGAAGGTCGCGCCGGGCCTCGATCTTGCGACCGCGATGGCGATCTCCGGGGCCGCCGCTTCGTCGAACATGGGCTCGGGGTCGATCCGCTCCCTGACCCCGACCCTGGCGCTCCTCAACGTACGCCTGGGGTACTGGTTGAAGAACCCGCGCTGGGTCTCGACAAAGGACAAGCCGCAGCACCACTCGACCCCTTTGTTTCTATGGTCTGAGATCTCGGGCCGGCTTTACGAGAATGCCGATGCGGTCTACCTGACGGACGGCGGACACATCGAGAATCTCGGCGTCTACGAGTTGTTGCGACGACGCTGCAAGGTGATCATCGCGGTTGACGCCGAAGCCGATGCGCCGATGAATTTCTCGTCCCTGGTGACGCTGCAGCGTTATGCGCGCATTGATCTCGGGATCATCATCGACCTGCCGTGGACGCCGATCCGCAACACGACGCTGGAGTGGATGAAGTGCAACGCAACCAAATCCCCGCCGGCGGCCCGGCGCGCGGCGGGCGGACCGCACATGGCGGTCGGCACCATCGACTACGGCTCGGGGGAAAAGGGGTACCTCGTGTACATCAAATCGTCCCTGACCGGAGACGAGAACGACTACATCCGCGACTATGCACGCCGCAACGACACCTTCCCGCACGAAACCACCGGTGACCAGTTCTTCTCGGAGGAGCAGTTCGAGGTCTACCGCGCGCTGGGTTTCCACATGACGCACGGTTTCCTCACTGAGGACGCCGGCGCGGATGCGATCGTCGTCAACGTTCCGGGAGAACGCTGCGCAAAGCGAAACTTCTGCGACAGCAAGGTGGAGCCGATTGGCGCAGTCCGCCGTGCGCTCGGCCTGCGCTGAGAGGCCTTGGGGATCGCGGCACCGGAGAGCGCCTCCAACGCGCGGACCACCGGTCTGAGCGGGATTCCGCCAATTGGAATTCCAAATGACCTGATTTGCCGGGAAACCGCGCCTCCGTGCCGTTGCCCTGCCCGGAAGTTTGCGGTATCCCAGCCATGAAATTCGACTTTCGACTGGGGACAATTCATGGCTGACCATAGCGAAGTGGCGTACAGCACCGCCGACGGCAACGACTACGTTGCCCACGAGCAGACCTACGAGGGCTTCATCAAGCTGGTGAAGTACGGCACGGTCTCGGTCGCGCTTATCGTGATCCTGATGGCGATCTTCCTGACCTGATCCATCGCTTGCAGCACCGCCAGCGTCGTCGGTGCCCATAAAATTTGCAATCAAGCCGGATTGAAAACCGGTATCCAACGTTGCGGGAGTAACGCTAAGTTCGCGTGCGCGCTCTTTCCCGCGTCGCCGGAGGGCCTATGAAGATCGCCGTTGCCAAGGAAATCGATCCGTCGGAGCCGCGGGTCGCCGCTTCGCCGGATACGGTGAAGAAGTTCAAGGCGTTGGGCGCCGAGATCGCGGTCGAGCCGGGCGCCGGCCTCAAGTCGGGCCTGCCGGACTCCGAATTCACTGCCGTGGGCGCCACCGTCAGCGCCGACGCGCTGAAGGATGCCGACATCATCATCAAGGTGAGGCGCCCTGAAGCCTCCGAGTTGGCACAGTACAAGCGCGGCGCGCTCGTCATCGCCATCATGGACCCCTACGGCAACGAGGCCGCGCTGAAGACGATCGCCGATGCCGGCGTCTCCGCCTTCGCGATGGAATTGATGCCGCGCATCACGCGCGCGCAGGTGATGGACGTGCTGTCCTCGCAGGCCAACCTTGCCGGCTACCGCGCGGTGATCGAGGGCGCCGAGGCCTTCGGACGCGCCTTCCCGATGATGATGACCGCGGCCGGCACGGTGCCCGCCGCCAAAGTGTTCGTGATGGGCGTCGGCGTCGCCGGCCTCCAGGCGATCGCGACCGCGCGCCGTCTCGGCGCCGTCGTCACTGCGACCGACGTCCGGCCCGCCACCAAGGAGCAGGTCGAATCGCTCGGTGCGAAATTCCTCGCCGTCGAGGACGAGGAATTCAAGAACGCGCAGACCGCCGGCGGCTACGCCAAGGAGATGTCCAAGGAGTACCAGGCCAAGCAGGCCGCGCTCACCGCCGAGCACATCAAGAAGCAGGACATCGTGATCACCACCGCGCTCATTCCGGGCCGGCCGGCGCCGAAGCTCGTCACGGCCGACATGGTCAGGTCGATGAAGCCGGGGTCGGTGCTGGTCGATCTCGCCGTCGAGCGCGGCGGCAATGTCGAAGGCGTCAAGGCGGGCGAGGTCGCCGATGTCGATGGCATCAAGATCGTCGGCTACACCAACGTCGCCGGCCGCGTCGCGGCGTCGGCCTCCAGCCTCTACGCGCGCAATTTGTTCAACTTCATCGAAACGATGGTCGACAAGACCAGCAAGGCGCTGGCCGTGAACTGGGACGACGAGCTCGTCAAGGCGACCGCGCTGACCAGGGACGGCGCCGTCATCCATCCGAATTTCCAGCCGAAAGCGTAAGGAGAGCCGTCATGGAGCATGTTGCACAGGTCGTCGACCCCTTCGTCTTCCGGCTGTCGATCTTCGTTCTCGCCGTCTTCGTCGGCTATTTCGTGGTGTGGTCGGTGACCCCGGCGCTGCATACGCCGCTGATGAGCGTGACCAACGCGATCTCCTCGGTGATCGTGGTCGGCGCGCTGCTCGCCGGCGGGGTTGC
Organism: Bradyrhizobium sp. Ken64; assembly: GCF_055807555.1. Lineage (NCBI taxonomy): Bacteria > Pseudomonadati > Pseudomonadota > Alphaproteobacteria > Hyphomicrobiales > Nitrobacteraceae > Bradyrhizobium > Bradyrhizobium sp. Ken64. Next base: position 93,204 of record NZ_JBVVPA010000013.1, read on the forward strand.
GAATGTTTCGAGCGGCTCGGGCTGGGCGCGCGCCTTCGGCTTCGTTGCTTTGATTTTTGCCTGCATCAATATCTTCGGTGGCTTCCTTGTCACCCAGCGCATGCTGGGGATGTACAAGAAGAAGCCGAAGTGAGCGGCCACCTCGGGCTGATGGGATCAATGGGGACCTGAGATGAGCGCCAACCTCTCTGCATTTTTGTATCTCGTGGCGGGAGTGCTGTTCATCCTGTCGCTGCGCGGGCTTTCAAGCCCGGCTTCGTCGCGGCAGGGCAATCTGTTCGGCATGATCGGCATGGCGATCGCGGTCGCCACCACGCTGGCCAACCATCCGCCCGCAGACGGTCTCGCCTGGGTGCTGGTGATCCTCGGTATCGCCATCGGCGGTTCGATCGGCGCGGTGATCGCGCGCCGCGTGCCGATGACCTCGATGCCGGAACTGGTCGCCGCCTTCCACTCGCTGGTCGGCATGGCCGCGGTGCTGGTCGCCGCCGGCGCGTTCTACGCGCCCGAGGCGTTCGACATCGGTACGCCCGGCAACATCCATGCGCAGAGCCTGGTCGAGATGTCGCTTGGCGTCGCCATCGGCGCGCTGACCTTCACCGGCTCGGTGATCGCGTTCCTGAAATTGTCCGCGCGGATGAGCGGTTCGCCGATCATCCTGCCGTTCCGTCACATCATCAACATCGCGCTCGCGATCGCGCTCGTCGTCTTCATCGTCGGGCTGGTGATGACGGGCAGCGCGCTCGACTTCTGGCTGATCGTCATCATCGCGCTGGCGCTCGGTGTCCTCATGATCATCCCGATCGGCGGCGCCGACATGCCGGTCGTGATTTCGATGCTGAACTCGTACTCGGGCTGGGCCGCGGCCGGCATCGGCTTCACCCTCGGCAATTCCGCGCTGATCATCACCGGCGCGCTGGTGGGATCGAGCGGCGCGATCCTGTCCTACATCATGTGCCACGCGATGAACCGCTCCTTCATCTCGGTCATTCTCGGCGGCTTCGGCGGCGAGACCGCGGCGGCCGGCGGTGGCGGCGGCGAGCAGAAGCCGGCCAAGCTCGGCTCGGCCGACGATGCCGCCTTCATCATGAAGAACGCGCAGAAGGTCATCATCGTGCCCGGCTACGGCATGGCGGTGGCGCAGGCTCAGCATGCGCTGCGCGAAATGGGCGATATCCTGAAGAAGGAAGGCGTCGAGGTGAAATACGCCATTCACCCGGTCGCCGGCCGCATGCCCGGCCACATGAACGTGCTGCTGGCTGAAGCCAACGTGCCCTATGACGAGGTGTTCGAGCTCGAGGACATCAACTCCGAATTCGCGCAGGCCGACATCGCTTTCGTGATCGGCGCCAACGACGTCACCAATCCGGCGGCGGAAGAGGACAAGACCTCGCCGATCTACGGCATGCCCGTGCTCCAGGTCTGGAAGGCCGGCACCGTGATGTTCATCAAGCGCTCTCTCGCTTCGGGCTATGCCGGCATCGACAATCCGCTGTTCTATCGCGACAACACCATGATGCTGCTCGGCGACGCCAAGAAGGTCACCGAGAACATCGTCAAGGCGATGTAGCGCGGGCAAGGGGGCCATTGCCAAAGCGACGCGCGAGCAGCGCGTCGCATGGCACACCGCTCACCAGGCGGCGTGCGGTCGGCGCGCCTTGGGCGGTGTCATGAAATTGCTGCGGAGCCGGTGCAAGCCCTCAACCGGGGCCAAGCCGCGTCACCATGATCATCGTCAAGTGGATCGCCATCCTGCTCGTGACCGTCTATTGCGCCGGTCTCCTCGTGCTGTATGTCAGGCAGCGCGAGATGCTGTTTCCGATCCCGCCCGTCGGTCGCACCACGCCGGACGCCGCAGGCCTCCCTGAGGCCGAAGAGCACGTCCTGACCACCTCCGATGGCGAGAAGGTCATCGTCTGGCAGGTGCCGGCGAAGCCCGGCCGTCCCGTGATCCTGTATTTTCCGGGAAATGGCGATTATCTCGCCGGTTGCATCAGCCGTTTCAAGGCCATGACGGCGGAGGGCACCGGCCTCGTCGCGCTGTCCTATCGCGGCTATGCCGGCGCGAGCGGGGCGCCGAGCGAGGCCGGCCTGCTGCGCGATGCCGCGGCCGCCTACGCCTTCACCACTGCGCGCTACGCGGCGGAACGAATCGTCGCCTGGGGCTTTTCGCTCGGGACCGGCGTGGCGGTCGCGGTCGCCTCGGAGCATCGTGTTGGAAAACTCATCCTGGAAGCTCCCTATACATCGACGGCCGATATTGCAGCTTCATCGTTCTGGTTCGTTCCGGTGCGTCTGCTGATGCGCGATCCATTTCATTCCGACGAGCGTATCCCGCGCGTCACTGTGCCGCTATTGGTGATGCATGGCACCAATGACCTTGCCATTTCGATCGTGTTCGGAGAGCGTCTGTTCGCGCTTGCGCACGAACCGAAGCAGTTCGTTCCCTTTGCAGGCGGTGGACACGACAATCTCGATGCGTTCGGTGCGATTGAAACGGCGAGGCGCTTCATTGCTTCCTAGATGGCTTGTCGTTCGGCGCGCGAGCGGGTTCATCGCCGCACTCCTCGTCGTGTTGTTGCCACAGCACGCATGGGCGGCGGCCGGGCTCGACGGCGCGGCGATGCGCTGGCCCTATGCGCTGCCCTTTGCCGGCCTCCTGCTGTCGATCGCGCTCGGCCCGCTGCTCTTTGCAAAAGTCTGGCACCATCATTACGGCAAGATCGCCGCGGCCTGGTCGCTGCTGGCACTCGCCTCGCTGGTCATCCTTGCCGGGAGCACGGCGACGTTGGCCGCGCTCGTTCACGCCATGCTCGCCGAATATCTCGGCTTCATCGTGCTGCTGTTCTCGCTCTATGTCGTGGCGGGGGGCATTCTCGTGACGGGCGACATCAAGGCGACACCGGCGGCCAACGCCGGCATCCTCGCGCTCGGTACGGCGATGGCGAGCGTCGTCGGCACCACGGGGGCGGCCATGATCCTGATCCGCCCTCTGATCCGCGCCAACCGGCCGCGGCGCTACAACGCCCATGTCGTCATCTTCTTCATCATCCTGGTCGCCAACGTCGGCGGCGCGCTGAGCCCGCTCGGCGATCCCCCGCTGTTCGTCGGCTTCCTGCACGGCGTCGACTTTTTCTGGACCACGCGGACCATCTGGCTGCAGACGGCGATCGTTGCCGGACTGCTGCTCGCGATTTTCGTCGTCATCGACGTCTGGCGCTTCCGTAGCGAACCCTTGCCCGGCGCCGCCGGCGCCGCGAAGCCCGTCCGCATCCGCGGCCTCGTCAACCTGGTGCTGATCGCAGCCATCGTCGGGAGCTTGCTGGCCTCGGCAATGTGGAAGCCCGGCATCGCCTTCGACATTCTCGGAACCAGGCTGGAGCTGGAAGACATCGCCCGCAACGCGGCCCTTTTGGCCATAGCGGGCCTGTCGGTGTGGTTGACGCCGGACGAGCACAGGCAGGCCAACGGCTTCACCTGGGAGCCGATCCGCGAAGTCGCAAAGCTGTTCGCCGGCATTTTTATCGCGATCATCCCGGTCATCGCCATGCTCGATGCCGGCCATCACGGCGCGTTCGCCTGGCTGTTGTCGGCCGTGACCTCACCGGACGGCACGCCGCGCGAGGTTGCCTATTTCTGGTTCACCGGTCTGATGTCGGCGTTCCTCGACAATGCGCCGACCTATCTGTTGTTCTTCGAGCTCGCCGGCGGCGACCCGCAGGTGCTGATGCACGAGCTCTCGGGCACGCTCGCCTCCATCTCCATGGGCGCAGTCTACATGGGCGCGCTCACCTATATCGGTAATGCGCCGAACTTCATGGTGAGCAGCATCGCCAGCGAGAACGGCATCGAGATGCCGAGCTTCTTCGGTTATTTCGTGCGCGCCGGCGCGGTGCTCATTCCGCTGTTCGTGCTGCTGACGCTGCTGCCGTTCGCGCCGATCCTGCACCTGCATTGAATCTGCCGGCCGATTTGCTACTGCTCGCCCAAGATGCGATGAATTTGCGCGAAGCAATTGGAGCCGATGGATGAGCGCGCACAATCCGATGCCTCGGTCGGCCTGGATCTTTCCGGCGCTGGCCGTGCTGCTGTTCGCGGCCGTCAGCGCGACGGGCTACGTGTTTACGCTGTCGTTCGGCGGGCTCGTCTTCGCCCTCGTGCTCCTCGTCATCCTGTTCGGCACGGTGTTTGCCGCGGTCCATCATGCCGAAGTGATCGCCGAGCGGGTCGGCGAACCCTACGGCACGCTGGTGCTGACGCTCGCGGTGACCATCATCGAGGTGGCGCTGATCACCACGATCATGCTGGGCGACAAGCCCGCTCCGGAACTGGCGCGCGACACCGTGTTCGCCGTGGTCATGATCGTCTGCAATGGCCTCGTCGGGCTCTGCATCTTCATCGGCGGCCTGCGCTATCGCGAGCAGGGTTTTCAGCTCTCCGGCGCCAACGTCTATCTCAGCGTGCTGTTCGCGCTCGCGACCATCACCCTGATCATGCCGAACTACACCACGACCACGCCGGGCCCGGTTTATTCGGCGGTTCAACTCGGCTTCGTCGACGTGGTCACGCTCGCGCTGTACGGGGTGTTTCTCTACACCCAGACCGTGCTGCACAAGGATTACTTCGTTCACGACCGGGCGGGCGGCGGGAGCGGCGAGGCGCATCTGGCGGGCCGGACGATGGTGCTCAGCGTCGTGCTGCTGCTGATCGCGTTGCTGGCGGTCGTGCTGCTGTCCAAGAAATTCTCGCTGGTCGTCGACGCCGTCGGGGCCAAAATTGGTGCGCCGCCTGCCTTTGCCGGACTTCTGGTCGCGCTCCTGATCCTGCTGCCGGAAGGCGTCGCGGCCGTGTCGGCCGCCCGCAAGAACGACCTCCAGAAGAGCATCAATCTCGCGCTCGGCTCGTCGCTCGCCACCATCGGGCTGACCATCCCGGCCGTCGGTGTCGCAACCTATGCACTCGACAAGGAGCTCACGCTCGGCCTCAGCGACCAGGGCAGCGTGCTTTTGCTCCTGACCTTCTTTTTGAGCATGCTGACCTTCGGTACGGGCAGGACCAATGTCCTGTTCGGGCTGGTCCATATGGTGGTATTTGCCGTCTACGTGTTCATGGTTTTCGTGCCCTGAACCGATTTTCCGGATATGCCCCAGGAGAGTTCCGATGCTTGCCGCCAAGTCCGAGGTTCAGGTCGACAATGAGCAGGTTCGGGTGACCGAGTGGCGGCTCGCGCCAAACAGCGCCACCGGGCATCACACCCACGGCATGGACTACGTCATTGTTCCCGTGGTCGCAGGGGAAATGACCATCGTGGCACCCAATGGCGAGCGGTCCAAAGCACAGCTTGCGGCCGGGAAATCCTATTTTCGCAAGGCCGGCGTCCAGCACGACGTGCTTAACGAAACCGCAACCGAGATCGTGTTCCTTGAGGTTGAGCTGAAGTCGTAAGTCCGGCGTACCCCTTTGCCATTGATCTGTCGCAGTTGATCCCTCACTATGCCTCAAAGTTCCCGCATCAGATCGCGCGGGGAGTGGCCGGAATGCTGAAATACGTCGCTAAAATCTCGATGGACATCTTCCCCTCGGTGCTCGCAACGATCATCGGGGCGTACATCGTTAATCATTACATCAACGCCAAGCCGGCGGCGGATGCGCCCGCGGCCGTGATGGCGCCCGCCGAGGCGGGCAAGAACGGCAAGCCCGCGGATGTGGCCAACCTCCCCGCGCCCGGCGTCAAGGCCAAGGGCATTTCCGAGAAGAAGGTGACGGACAAGCCGGCGGCCGAGAAGGCTGCGGATCAGCCCGCCGCGGAGGCCAAGACCGCGGACGTGGCACCGGCCGAGGCCTCGCCGCGCGGCAAGCCGTCCGCGCGCGAGAAGGCGGTCGCCAAGTCCACCCCGGCCGTCAGTGCACCCGCCCCCGCCACCCCGGTGGTGGAGGCCAATTCGGCGCCGGCTGCTGCCGCGCCGGCCGCAACCCCCGACGCCAACGATCTCGTGCGCGCCGCGATCGAGCGCCTGCGCAAGTCGCCTGAGAGCAAAGCGGCTGAGGCCAAATCTTCCGACACCAAGTCTTCCGACAACAGGTCTTCGGAGACCAAGTCGCCCGAGAAGACTCAGGAGCCTGCGGTGCGTGAAGCCGCCCGCACCCCGGAGGCCCCGCGTATCATTCCCGTGGATACGTCATCGGTTCGTCCGTTGCCGCCGCCGATCACGGTCTCGACACCCGCAGCGGAGGCCTATGGCAATGGCGGCTCGTCGCAGCCGAGCCCGCCCTATACCGCTTCGGTCGGCAACGAGAACCCGAATCGGCTGACACCGCCGGCTGATATTCCGGTCCCGATGATTGCGCCCCCGCTCGATCTGCGCGCCGATGCCGGCGCGTCCATGCCGCGGCCGAAGACCAATGTCGCCGACGACATGCTGTCGGGCGTCAAGTCCATGTTCCACTCCGTTCTGCCGAAGGGCGTCACCCCGGATTAAGACGGCGCCTGCGTGGCGCCAGAATCGTCAGCCGCCGACGCGGGCGAGGCCGCTGCGGGCGGCATCGTCGCGCGGACGAAGCGAGACCGCCTTGGTGTAGGACGCCGCCGCCTTGGTCCTGTCGCCCAGCCGTTCATAGGCTTGCCCGCGGATGGTCCAGACCTGGGCATTATGTGGATCGGCCTCGGAAGCCTCATCCAGATCGGCCGCGGCCTCCTTGGCCTTGCCGAGGGCGAGATAACTGGTGGCGCGGCCGAGCAGCGGCTCGACCTTCTGCGGGTTAAGGCCGCTCGCTGCGCTGAAATCGGCGATCGCGAAATCGTGCTGGTTCTTGCCCTGGTAGATCAGGGCGCGGCCATAGAGTGCCTGCGCATTATAGGGATCGAGTTCGACCGCGTGATTGAATTCATCGAGCGCGGCCGCCGTCTCGCCGGACGTTGCCAGGGCCTGGGCCTTGGCCGTATGAGCCTGGGCTTCGCTGACGTTGACTGCGCTGACCACGTTCTCGGCGGTCGCAGCTGCCTTGGGTGCCTCCTGCGGCTTCTCCTTCTCCGGCGTCAGCGATCCCAGGTCGAAGGAGCAGCCGCACAGCGAAATCCCCACAACCGCAAGCGCAAACTGCTGCTGCAAGATCTGGCGTAGCCGCGCCAAGCCGCGCTTGGGGAAAGGGGAGGCCATCTACGGTTCGCTCGCGCCAGTGCCGCATCGGTAGTGCCCCATCCCAGCAAGGCACCGCTCACAAAACAATAACGCGGGCCAGGGGCCCGCGTCATCGAAAACTGAAGTCTCTCAAGTCCGGAAAATCAGCGCGGTCCGCGCGGACCGGCACTTGCACCTGCGCCAGCACCAGGGCCACCGCGACCGCCACGATCGCCGCCGGGGCCGGCGCCGAACACCGGCTTCGGCTTCATCGGCAGCAGGCCTTCGCGCTGCAGCTTCTTGCGGGCCAGCTTGCGTGCGCGACGCACGGCTTCGGCCTTTTCACGGGCCTTCTTCTCGGAGGGCTTTTCGTAGTGACCGCGGAGCTTCATCTCGCGGAAAATACCCTCGCGCTGCATCTTCTTCTTCAGCGCCTTGAGGGCTTGGTCGACATTGTTATCGCGAACGAGAACCTGCACGCGGCATCCTCTTCAGTGGATCGGATTTGAATTCTGGTAAGTCAAAGGGGATGGCGAAACGCACAAGCCCTTAACCTTGAGGGCGCGGATGTATCAGACAAAACCTGGGATGTCCACCGGCCAAGCGGGTTTTCGGGCCAAGTTCAGCCATTAAATGAGGCAAAATACCTCTGTGCGGCCCTGATTTGGGAGATTTGACGCCAAGGGTGGGGCCGTTTCCGGGGCTTTGTTCCGGAATCTTTGAAAGCAGGGGACGACACATGGATATGAAGAAATACGCAGCCGAGGCTATCGGCACCTTTTGGCTTACATTCGCAGGTTGCGGAAGTGCTGTGATCGCAGCCGGCTTTCCGCAGGTCGGTATCGGCCTGGTTGGTGTCTCCTTCGCATTCGGGCTGAGCGTGGTCACCATGGCCTATGCGATCGGCCACATCTCGGGCTGCCATCTCAATCCGGCCGTCACTGTCGGTCTTGCTGCCGGCGGACGTTTTCCGGCCGGACAGATCCTGCCTTATGTGATCGCACAGGTCGCCGGCGCGATCGTGGCCGCGTGGCTGCTCTACGTCATCGCAAGCGGAGCTTCCGGCTTCGACGTCAGCAAAGGGTTCGCGTCCAACGGCTACGACGCCCATTCTCCTGGCCAGTACAGCATGATCGTGTGCTTCATCACCGAGGTGGTCATGACCATGATGTTCCTGTTCATCATCATGGGCGCCACCCACGGCCGCGCGCCGGTGGGCTTTGCACCGCTGGCGATCGGGCTCGCACTGGTGATGATCCATCTCGTCAGCATCCCCGTCACCAACACCTCGGTGAACCCGGCGCGCAGCACGGGGCCCGCGCTGTTCGTCGGCGGCTGGGCGCTGTCGCAGCTCTGGCTGTTTTGGGTCGCGCCTCTGATCGGCGGCGCGCTGGGCGGGGTGATCTATCGCTGGCTCAGCGACGAACCCACCGGCGTCGTCGCGGGCGCGAAGACGGCGTAATCGCAAAGCGGGATCGCGGCATGCGCCGCGGTCCCCGTTAATTCCCGGTCGTGGGTCGCACTTCGGTGACATGTCCCATCTTGCGGCCCGGCCGCGGCGCGCCCTTGCCGTAGATGTGCACGGTCGCGCCCGGCACGCTCAGCCACTTGTCATATTCGTTGATCTCGTCGCCGATCAGATTGGTCATGGTGACGACTTCGCCGTGGCGCACGGGCTTGCCGAGAGGCCAGCCGGCAATGGCGCGAATGTGCTGCTCGAACTGCGAGACGGACGCACCGTCGAGCGTCCAGTGTCCGGAATTGTGCACGCGCGGAGCGATCTCGTTGACCAGCACCTTGGGTCCGCTGCCGTTGGCGAGCACGAACATCTCGACGGCAAGCACGCCGACATAATCGAGCGCGCCCGCGATCCTGCCGGCGATGCTGCGCGCTTCCTCGGCGAGCACGTCCGGGATCCGCGCGGGCGCACGGGAGATCTTCAGGATGTGGTCGCGGTGCTCGTTTTCGGTGACGTCGAAACACTCGACCTGGCCTGTGGCCGAGCGGGCGGCGATCACGGAAATCTCACGCTCGTAGGGCACGAAGGCTTCCAGGATCGCCGATTTGGTGGCGAGACTGGTCCACACTTTCGCGATGTCGTCGCCCTCGCGGATGATGGCCTGGCCCTTGCCGTCATAGCCGAAGCGGCGGGTCTTCAGCACCGCCGGAAGGCCGATCCTGGCGATCGCCTCGCGCAATGAGGGGACCGAGGTGACGTCGGCATAGGCTGCGGTGCCGATGCCCAGCCGCGTCACGAAATCCTTCTCGGCGAGCCGGTCCTGGGTGGTCTCGAGGATCTTGCGGTTGGGCAGCACCGGGCGGCGAGCATCCAGCACCATCGCTGCTGCGGACGGCACGTTCTCGAATTCGTAGGTGATGACGTCGACGTCGTTGGCGAACAGCTCGAGTGCTTCGACATCGGCATATTCGGCGCAGGTCGCATTCAGGACGACGTCGAAGGCCGGTGAGTCCGGATCGGGCGAGAACACCTGGCAGCGCAGGCCGAGCCGGGCCGCCGCCATGGCCAGCATCCGCCCCAATTGTCCGCCGCCGAGGATGCCAATGGTGTCGCCGGGCTTCAGCTTCACCTGCTTTGCGTCAGTCACGCCTTGTCCTCCGGACGCTCGGCCACGGCCTCGGTTTGCGCCTTGCGCCAGGCGGCGAGGCGGTCGGACAAGGCCGGGTCGGACAAGGCCAGCACGGCAGCCGCCAGCAGCGCCGCATTGATGGCACCGGCCTTGCCGATGGCGAGGGTGCCAACCGGGATGCCTGCGGGCATCTGGACGATCGAATAGAGCGAATCGATACCCTTGAGCGTCCTGGATTCTATGGGGACGCCGAACACGGGCAGTTCCGTCAGCGCCGCCGCCATTCCGGGCAGGTGGGCTGCGCCACCCGCGCCGGCGATGATGACCTTGTAGCCAGCCGTCTTGGCGCCTTTGGCGAACGTAAACAGCCGGTCGGGGGTGCGGTGTGCCGAAACGATGCGGGTATCGGCGGCAACGCCGAGTCCTGCGAGCGTATCGGCGGCATGCCGCATCGTGTCCCAGTCCGACTGGCTTCCCATGATGATGGCGATCGGCGCGGTCATGACGTGAATTGTGCTCGAAAAACAGGAAGATAGGCCAGATTAGCGGTTCCGGCCGGTGGCTCGCAAGGCGGTGGCAAGGAGAAGGGAATGCACTATCCTGTCTTGGTGAATCCCCGCAAGCCTTCATTGAGCAGGATGCCCATGAAGAAACCAAAAAGGGCGAGCGCTGCGAAGGCCAAAAAGGGCCCGAAAACCAGCGCCGGTCGCTCCAAAGTTGCTCTCAAGCGTCGGGCCAAGAGGCCGCCCGAGAGTCCCGCTAAGCGTCCGGCGCGGCGTCCGGCCAGACCGCCGCGGCGCGAAGCGTCTGCCGATGGCGGCGCCAAGCCGGCCATTAAGGCGGCTATCAAGCCGGCCATCAACGCGACCATCCGCGAGCTCCGGAGCAAGCTCAGGGGGGCGCTGCGGCGGGTCGCGGAGCTGGAGGCTGCCGCCGACACCGACTTCCTGCTCGAAATTCCGAACCGGCGCGGCTTCGAACGCGAGCTCGCACGCGCCGTCGCCTACATGAAGCGCTACCGTGCCAGCGGCGCGCTGATCGTGCTCGACGTCGATCGGCTGAAGCCGATCAACGATTCCTTCGGCCATGCGGCCGGCGACGAGGTGCTGAAGGCGATTGCCACCACGCTGACGCGGCAGATCCGCGCCTCCGACGTGGTCGGCCGGCTCGGCGGCGACGAGTTCGCGCTGCTGCTCTGGAATCTCAGCGAGACCGACGCCAAGGCGAAGGCCGCAGCCTTCGAGCAGGCCATCGACGAATTGTCCTTTGTCTTTCGCGGCCAGCACGTGAGCGCGGGTGCTTCCGCCGGCGTTGCCCTGCTTGGGGTGCAGTCCGACGCCGCGCGCGCCCTGGAGGAGGCCGATGCCGCGATGTACGTGCGCAAGGCGCACCGGCGGCACGAGCCGCGCATCAGGCTCGTCAGCAGCTAGTCAAAGCGTGCCGAGGTCTTTCGGTACGTCGCCGAAGCTGCGGAGCAGTTTGGCGTCACCGAATTCGCCGGTCATGGGATCGCCGCTGCGGCTGAACGCGACCGCGCCGGTGTGGCCGGCGCCGTGCGACATAATCTCGGCGCGCCGTAGCGCGGCCGCCGCGCTCTGGCATTCCTCGGCCGCACCTGCGACCGGCGATCCGTCCTCGTCGGTCAGGAAGGGTAATGCAACGTAATAGGTGACATCGGACATGGTCGGCTCCGATAGCTGACAGCTCAGGCGGCGCTGCTCTTGCTCCGCATCTTGCTGCGCGAGGTCTCCGGAATGCACCCGGCGGAAACCGCCGCCTGCAATTCCTCCAGCTCGGCCTCCAGATATTCATTGGCCATGATCAGCGCCTTGATGGTGCTGCGCAGATTGCCGTCGCACATCGCGATCGCCTGATCGCAGGCTTGTTCATAATGGCTGTTGTCGAGAAGGGCGGTTGCCGACATCTGCGTGTTCCTTGGACGGTTTCCCCGGGGGCTTGGGTGCTCAAATGTTCTTATTTTGTTCCTTTCGAGTCAAGCGGATTTACGTGCCGGGGGGGGCCGCCAAGTTTCTACCTGTGGATCAGGCGATGATGTCGGGCGTGATCTGGTCTTCGATGAACGCGATACGGTCACGCAACAACAGCTTGCGTTTCTTCAACCGCTGCAACCGCAACAGGTCGGGGGCGGGCGATTGATGCAGTGCATCGATCGCCACATCGAGATCTCGGTGTTCCTGGTGCAACCGGGCGAGCTCGGATTCGAGTTCGCGCGCATCTTCATTGGTCATGTCTGCGGTGGCCGAAAAACCGATAGGCGTGAGATTAAGGCTGTGGATGCCCTGTGGAAACTATCGTCCTTGCGCGCCGTGATCGCAAGCGATCTCCGGCTGTCCCGCGTCGATCTCCCGCGAGATATTTCTGCGGTCGCTCCGGCGTTGCGCAAGCGCATTGATATCACGGATTTTTCCCGCGTGGTTCCCTTACTCACGCTTCGTTACATATGTATTTTCAAAAATGACACTGCGACGACGGATACCCATCGACAGAACGAATCGGTGATGTACACTTCGTCGTCCGGTCGAATCCAAGGTTCACCCCTACCGAGGAGGTTTCGAATGACAATTCAGGCACATCTGGTTGAATTGGAACGGAAGCACAAAACTCTCGAAAACGAATTGCACGAAGCTCTCGTGCACCTTTCAACAGACGACCTGCAAATTGTTGAGTTGAAGCGCCGGAAGTTGATGGTCAAGGACCAGATCGAGCGTCTCAGGCACGGCGACACGCTCCACTAGTAACCCCGTAACAGCGTAGAGTTGATCGCACCCTTTCCGCAGGGATGGGAGCCTTTGCGCTCATCCCTGCTGCGAGGCGCCCACGTGCAAGGATTTGCGCGGCTCTAGCTTCTTGCCTGGACGCGGTTCTTTAAGCGCACCCAGAATCCCCTTCGCCTCGAAACTAGCTATTTGCGAGTTCGGCGACGTGATCCGCGATCGCGAGCGACGACGTCAATCCGGGCGACTCGATGCCGAACAGATTGATCAGGCCTTCGACGCCGTGATCGCGCGGGCCCTGCATCAAGAAATCCTGCGTGGCCACCGCCGGCGGCACGATCTTCGGGCGGATGCCCGAATAGCTCGGCATGAGCGCGCCGTCAGGCAGCGTCGGCCAGTATTTGCGGATCGCCGGATAGAAGCGCTCGGCGCGTGACGGGTCGACCTCATAGTCGATGGTCTCGATCCACTCGACGTCGGGGCCGAAACGGGCCTGCCCTGCCATGTCCAGCGTCAGATGCACTCCTAGGCCACCGGGCTCTGGCACCGGATAGATCAGGCGCGAGAACGGTGCCCTGGCATTGCAGCTGAAGTAGTTTCCCTTGGCGAGGTAGGCCGTCGGGATCCGATCCAGCGGCATGCCCTCGATGTTGCGCGCCACCGTGGTCGCCGAGAGCCCGGCGGCGTTGACGAGGAGGCTGCATTGCAGGGTCATCGGCGCTTCGCCGCCCGCCTCGATCTCGATGACGCCGGCGGTCGCCTTGGCACGGATCAGCGGGGTGTGGAACGCGAAGGCCGCGCCCGCATCCTCGGCTTCGCCGCGCAGCGAGAGCATGTAGGCGTGGCTGTCGATGATGCCGGTCGACGGCGACAGCAGCGCGGCGTCGCAGGCGAGCGCCGGCTCCAGCGCACGTGCCGCATCGCCCGCGAGCAGCTGCATGTCGAGCACGCCGTTGGCCTCGGCATGCGCCTTGATCGATTGCAGCTTCTCGGTCTCTTTCGGATTGGTCGCGACGATCAGCTTGCCGCAATTCCTGTGCGGGATGCCGCGCTCGGAACAGTAACGGTAGAGCGCGTGCTTGCCGTCGACGCACATGCGCGCCATCCAGCTTCCGGCGCGATAGTAGATGCCGGCATGGATCACCTCGCTGTTGCGCGAGGAGGTGATGGTGCCAATAGCCTCGGCTTCCTCGAGCACGACCACCTCGCGCCCGGCTTGCGCCAGCTTTCGAGCCACTGCGAGCCCGATCACGCCGGCTCCGATGACGACGCAATCGACCCTATCCATGGTTGTGCAGGACGTCCGCTCGAAGCGACGATGGCCTCACGCCTGGGGACGGCGGCGCGGGGGCGTTTTCCGTTAAGGAAGAATTTATCATGTCAGGGCAATTGCCGTATTTGATGCCACATTTTTCCGTTGCGCGTACAGGCGTTTACCCGATCCAAACCCGCGAGACCAGACAATCCGACGTTGAAATCGCGGGTGGCTGATGGCTGAGAAGAACTGGCACGCGGGCAGCGCGCTTCCGATTGCGGTGCAGGCCGTCGCGTGCCTGGCCGCAGCGGTAGCGCCTGCGCGCGCCTTTGCCCTCTCCGACAGCTTCACTCCTCCGAGCTATCTCGGCGAGCTCAATCCCGACGTGATCTGGGAAGCCCTGATCGCGGGTGTCGTGATCTGCTCGTTCCTCGTCGCGATCGCGCTGTGGATCCATTCCTCGCTGCGCCGGACCAGGCGCCTGCAGCTGCGGCGCAATGCCTTCGTCTCCTCCGCGATGAACAATCTCAACCAGGGCGTGGTGATGACGGATGCGCAGCGGCGCATCATCTTCTGCAACGACCGCTATCTCGATATCTATGGCTTGATGCGGTCGGACATCTGGGCCGGAATGACCGGCCACGACATCCTCGAGCTGCGGCGCCAGCGAGGGGTGCTCGGTGCTTCCGACGATGAGTTCTACGAGAAGGCGGCAAGCCCGAATGGCCTGATCACCGAACTGCCGGACGGGCGGGCCATCCTGGTGAAGTATTTCGTGCTGCCCAACGGCGGCTCGGTGGCGACGCATCTGGACGTCACCGAGCAGCGTAAGCTGTCGCGGCAGCTCGCCTCCACCAAGCAGTTCCTGGAAACATTGCTGGACCACGTGCCGGCCTGCGTGGCCGCGAAGAACATCGAGGATGGTCGCTACATCTTCGCCAATAGCGCCTATGAGCGCTTCTGGGGATTTTCGCGGGACCAGGTTGTCGGCAAGAACGCGCGCGAGCTGTTCGGGCCGAAATCGGCGGCCAGCATCGAGGCGACCGATCGGGCGGCGCTGATCGCGCCCGCCGGCCAGTACCGCAACGAATTCGAGGTCGAGCGCGGCGCGACCCAGCGCATGGTGGCCTCGATCCGGATCGTGGTCCGCAACGAGAGCAACAAGCCTGAATTCCTGCTGGTGGTTTTCGAGGACATTACCGACCGCCGCTCGCTGTCGCAGGAGCTGGAGAGCACGAAGAAGTTCCTGGAGCTCGTGGTCGATAACATTCCGGTGGCGCTGATCGTCGAGCAGGTCAAGGACGGCCGCTACCTGCTCGCCAACCGCAGCGCTGAGACGATCCTCAACCGCAGGCGCGAGGAAGCCACGGGCCTGACCGCGTCCGACATTTTCAATCCCAAGGAAGCCAAGCTGATCATCGCGCGCGACGAAGCCGCGATCAAGAAGCGTGGGATGATCACCGAAGAGCACCCGATCTCAACCAAGGACGGCCTGCGGCTGTTCCTCACCCGCCGCGCCACCGTGCTGAGCGACACCGGGGAGCCGCAATATCTGATCAAGACCCACGAGGACGTCACCGATCGCCGGCAGACCGAGTCGCGCATGGCGCACATGGCCTATCACGACGGCCTCACCGATTTGCCGAACCGTGCCGCTTTCCTGCAGGCGTTGACCCAGATGATCGAGGCCTGCGAGGGCACCGGCGAGGAGTTCGCGGTTCTGTGCGTCGATCTCGACGGCCTCAAGGAGGTCAACGACGTCTTCGGTCATGCGCACGGCGACAAGCTCCTGGTCGAGGTGGCCCAGCGGCTCCAGGACTCCGCGCGCGGCGGCGTGGTGGCGCGCCTGTCCGGCGACGAGTTCGGCCTGATCATCGACGGCAAACAGCCGGACGCAGGTCTCGCCCTGGCGCAGCAGATCGGTGCTGCGATCGCAAAGGAATTCCAGATCGAGGGCCGCCCGGTCCGCGCCGGCGTCACCACCGGCATGTCGATCTTCCCGCACAACGGCGCCGACGCCGCCTCGTTGCTCGCCAATGCCGGCGCAGCGCTGTTCCGCGCCAAGCAGAAATCGCGCGGCACGATCAGCCTGTTCCAACCGGAGATGGACCAGCAGATCCGCGATCGCCGCGTGCTGCACCAGGACCTTTCGGTGGCGATCAAGAACGGCGAGCTGTCGCTCGCCTTCCAGCCGCAGGGCGCCGCGGGCCACAGCGTCGCCGAGAGCGAGATCATCGGCTTCGAGGCGCTGGCGCGCTGGCAGCATCCGGTGCGCGGCCAGGTCTCCCCGGCCGAATTCATCCCGATCGCGGAGGAAAGCGGCCTGATAGTCGAGATGGGCGAGTGGATCCTGCGCGAGGCCTGCCGCGAGGCCGCGTCCTGGCCGAAGCCGCTTCAGATCGCGGTCAACCTGTCGCCGGCCCAGTTCATGCACGGCGACGTGGTCGGGCTCGTCCATTCCATCCTGCTCGAGACGGGTCTCGCACCCGGCCGGCTCGAGCTCGAGATCACCGAGGGCGTGCTGATCGAGGACTTCGATCGCGGTCTTGCGCTGCTGCGCCGGCTCAAGGCGCTCGGCGTGCGCATTTCCATGGACGATTTCGGCAGCGGCTATTCCTCGCTGAGCTATCTCCAGGCGTTCCCGTTCGACAAGATCAAGATCGACCGCGCCTTCATCATCAATCTCGGCCGCAACCCGCAATCGGCGGCGATCGTGCGCGCGGTGATCGATCTCGGCCATGGCCTGGACATGTCGATCGTCGCCGAGGGCGTCGAGACGCTGGAACAGCTCGTCTTCCTCGCCGAAGAAGGCTGTGATGGCGTGCAGGGCTATCTGCTCGGCAAGCCCCTGCCGATCGGGCAATATGCCGGCCTCGTCGGTCGCGCCGAAGTCATGGAGCTTGCGCTCAAGACCGGCTAGTCATGGTGGGCGCTTCTTTTGCTCCCATACGACGGCCTCATGGCGGACTACGACCTTGCGATCATCGGCGGCGGCCTGAATGGTGTCAGCCTCGCGCGCGATGCCGCCGGCCGCGGCCTGCGGGTCATCCTGTTGGAGCAGGGCGATCTGGGCGGCGCGGCGTCCTCGGCAACGCCGCGGTTGATCCACGGCGATCTCTCGGTGCTGGAACGGCGCAGCTTCCGACGGGTGCGCCGGGCATTGGCCGAGCGCCGGACCTGGCTCCGGATCGCGCCGCATCTGGTTCGGCCGATGCGCTTCGTGATCCCGGCGCATTCCGACGAGCGCCCACCATGGCTGCTGCGCGTCGGCCTATTCCTCTACGACAGCCTCACCAGCCGGAGCGGCCTGCCTGCAACGGCGACCCTCGACATCACGCATCATCCGGTCGGCAACGCGCTGAAACGACCATTCGGCACGGCCTTCGAATATTCGGACTGCGTCGTCGACGATTCCCGCCTAGTGGTGCTCACGGCACTGGATGCGGCCGAGCGCGGTGCCGTGATTCGGACTGGAGCGCGCTGTGTGCGCGCCGATCGAACCGACACATGGCGGCTCGCGGTGGTCGACCGCGGCCATCGTCGCACGATCACGGCCCGGGCACTGGCCAACGCCACCGGCGGCTGGACGTCGATGGTCGCCGAGACCGTGCTGCGGCAGCCGCAACCCGCCATGGCGGCGATGCAGATGAGCCAGATCATCGTCCCGCGCTTGTTCGATTCCGACAACGTCTACGTCTTCCAGAACAGCGATGGCCGGCTGATCTTCGCGAGTCCCCTCGAGCGCGACTTCACCCTGATCGGAACAGTCACGCACGATTTCACCGGCGATCCCGCGATCGTCGCGATGCCGGGTGCCGACGTCAGCTATCTCTGCGAAGCGGCCAGTCGCTATTTCCGCGAGCGCGTTGCCCCGACCGACGTGGTGCGCGCGGTCTCCGGCGTCAACCTGACGCTGGCGTCCGCGCGCGGGCGTAATGGCACGACGCTGTTCCACGCGCGCCGGCGCAAGGCGCCGCTGATCACGATGTTCGGGGGTGACGTCACCACCTCGCGCCAGCGGGCGGAGCGCGCGGTGACGAAGTTGACGCCGTTCTATCCGATGTCGCCGCCCTGGACCGCAGGCGCGGCGCTACCGGGCGGAGATTTTGCCTGGGATCGTTTCGACATCGAAGTCGATCTTGCGCGTGACCGCTGGCGCTTTCTCTCGGAGACGCAGGCCCAACGCCTCGTGGCGGCCTATGGCTCGCGGCTATCGGCTGTGCTTGCCGAGGCGAAGACCCGGGACGATCTCGGCCCCGCCTTCGGTCCCGAACTGACCGGGGCCGAGGTGCGCTATCTCGTGGCCCACGAATGGGCGCGTTTTCCCGAGGACATCCTGTGGCGCCGCTCCAAGCTCGGCCTGACGATGTCAGCGCAGGAACGCGATGCGCTGGCCGCGTTCATGGCGAATGCGTGAACGAACCGCCTCTAACCGGTTGAGTGAGGGACGATCGGCCGCTAGCGTGCGGCGGGATTGGGGTTGGCAGGGACATGACTGACGAATTGCCCGGAACAGACGCCGCCGCGGATGCGGTCGGAGAGACGCAGTTCACGGCAGGCGAGCCGCTGCTGCGCATCGAGGGCGTCGCCAAGACGTTCGGGACGTTCCGGGCCGTCGACGGCGTGTCGCTCGACATCAAGGCCGGCGAGTTCTTTGCACTGCTCGGGCCCAGCGGCTGCGGCAAGACCACGCTTCTGCGCATGCTCGCCGGTTTCGAAGCGCCGGATCAAGGGCGCATCCTGCTCGGCGGCAAGGACATCGCGCAGGCGCTGCCGCATGAGCGGCCGATCAACATGATGTTCCAGAACTACGCGCTGTTTCCGCACCTGTCGGTGCGCGACAACATCGCCTTCGGCCTGAAGCGCGCCGGCATGGCGCGCGCCGACATCGTCACGCGCGTTGCGGAGATGGTCGCGCTGGTGAAGCTCGATGGGCTCGAGAAGCGCAAGCCCGATCAGCTCTCCGGAGGGCAGCGCCAGCGCGTGGCGTTGGCGCGCGCACTGGCGCGGCGCCCGCAGCTCCTTCTGCTCGATGAGCCGCTCGCAGCGCTGGACAAGAAGCTGCGCGAAAGCACCCAAGGTGAGCTGATGGAGCTTCAGCGCCGGCTCGGCATGACCTTCATCATCGTCACCCACGATCAGGAAGAGGCGATGACGATGGCGAGCCGGATCGGCGTGATGAGGGAGGGCAAGCTCGCGCAGGTGGCGAGTCCCCGCGAGCTCTACGAGGCGCCACGCTCGCGCTGGATCGCGGAGTTTGTCGGCGACATCAACCTGTTCGACGCCGAGTCCAAATTACGCGACGGTCATCGTCTGGTCATAGGCACGCGTGATGCGGGACCGCTGGTGGTGGCGGAGCCGCGTGGGCCGTTCGGTGAGGTCAGATTATCGGTTGCGATCCGCCCCGAGAAGATCAAGCTGTCGCGCCGTGGTCCGGTGAGGGAAGCCGGTCATGAAACGGCGATCAACCAGCTGGACGGCGTGATCGCCGACATCTGCTATCTCGGCGGAACCACCACTTACAAGGTGAAGCTCGATGCCGGAGGGATGCTGCAGGCCTCGGTCGCCAACAGCGCGCGCCTTGACGTCGACGCCTACAGCCTGAACCAGCCTGTCGTCGCCTGGTTTACGCCCGACGACTGCGTGGTGCTGCCCTCATGAGAGCGCGCCGCATTTTTGCGCGACCGGCTCGACTTGCCGCGATCGCGCCCTATGTCTGGATGGTGCTGTTCTTCCTGGTGCCGTTCGGCTTCGTGCTGAAGATCAGCCTGTCGCAGACGGCGATCGCGCAGCCGCCTTACGAGCCGGTGTTCGACCTGATGGCGGGATGGGGGGCGCTGAAGGCCGCCTTTGCCGCGCTGTCGATCGACAATTTCCGGCTGCTCGTCTCCGACGACATCTACGTGTTCGCCTATGTGCGTAGCCTCACCGTCGCCGTCACCGCGACCGCGCTGTTGCTTCTGATCGGCTATCCTATCGCCTACGGCATGGCGCGGCTGCCGGCGCGCTGGCAGGCCGTGGCGATGGTGCTGGTGATCGTGCCGTTCTGGACTTCGTTCCTGATCCGCATCTATGCCTGGATCAACATCCTCCAGCATGACGGGCTGCTCAACCAGATCCTGCTGGCGCTGCATCTGGTGAGTCAGCCGGTGGTGTGGCTCTCCACCGACAGCGCGATGTATATCGGCATCGTCTATTCCTACCTGCCGTTCATGATCCTGCCGCTCTACGCCACGCTGGCCAAAATGGAGCCGGTGCTGGAGGAGGCCGCCTCCGATCTCGGCGCACCGCGCTGGCAGGTGTTCTGGCTCGTCACCTTCCCGCTGTCGCTGCCCGGCGTCGGCGCCGGCGTGCTGCTGTGCTTCATCCCCATCGTCGGCGAGTTCGTCATTCCGGATCTCCTGGCCGGCTCCAATTCCCTGATGATCGGCCAGACCTTGTGGCTAGAATTCTTCACCAACAAGGACTGGCCGGTCGCCTCCGCCGCGGCCATCGTGCTGCTGGTGGTGCTGCTGGTCCCGCTGCTGCTGTATGAACGGCTGCAGAAGCGGCAGCTGGAACAGGGGCGGTGAGGCGATGCGCAAGGTCTCCCGCCTGTCCCGCTTCAACGTCGCCTCGCTCGCGCTGGGTCTGGCCTTCCTCTATCTGCCGATCCTGATCCTCGTCATCTATTCCTTCAATGCCTCGCGGCTGGTGACGGTGTGGGGCGGCTGGTCGCTGCGCTGGTATCACGAGTTCTTCAATGACCGCGCCATGATCGAGGCGGCCTGGATGAGCCTGCGCGTCGCGGTTTCGTCGGCGACCATTGCGACCCTGATCGGCACGCTCGCCGCATTGGCGCTGTCGCGCGGCGAGCGGTTTCGCGGCCGCACCCTGTTCTCCGGCATGCTCTACGCGCCATTGGTGATGCCGGAGGTGATTACCGGATTGTCGCTATTGCTGCTGTTCGTGGCGCTGAACGCCGAGCGGGGCTTCTGGACCGTGACGATCGCGCACACCACGCTGACGATGTGCTTCGTCGCCGTCGTCGTGCAGTCCCGCCTCGGTTCGCTCGACCGCTCCTTGGAAGAGGCCGCGATGGATCTCGGCTGCGATCCCGTGCGCGCGTTCGTGGCGGTGACGCTGCCGCTGATCGCGCCCGCGATCGTCGCGGGCTGGATGCTCGCCTTCACGCTGTCGCTGGACGATCTCGTGATCGCGAGCTTCACCACCGGCCCGGGCTCCGCGACGCTGCCGATCCGGATCTATTCAGAGGTACGGCTGGGGGTGAAGCCCGAGATCAACGCGATCTGCACGCTGGTGATCGCCTTGATCGCGGTCGTCATCGTGTTCGCCTCGCTCGCCTCGAAATTGTCGAGCTCGCAGGGCGAGAGCGCGGCGCCGTTGTGAGAAAGGCCTGCCTCTCAGAAAGCGGCCAACACCCATTTGGCTCCGTCGGCGCGCAAGATGTAGATTTTGCCGCGTGCCAACACGGTTTGGAAGTCGGTATTTCCCGTCCCAACGATGGCCTTGAGATCACCGTTGGCAGCGTCGACCGTCAGGACCTGGCGGGGCGCCAGTTCGATCCTCTGCGCAACGCCGCCGACAATGAACTGAAAGCCGAGCGGCTGACCGGCATCGTTGTAGAATCCGACGCTCGTTGCGCCGACTACGGGGTCGGCCAGCAGCCGAGACGGAAGAGACGCAGCGACATTCGTACCCATCGTGGCGCCGGGGGACGTGTGGCCCGGCGCCAAAGTCGGCAGATTGGGAGAGAATACGTGCGGCGCCAAATCAGGCCTGATCGCGTTTCTCTCAATCGTGGTCTGCAGATTGGGAGCACGCAAGCCGAGATTTCCGACTGACGGGGCCGATTGACCTGATGCGATCTGCGTCGACAGGATCAGAATGAGGCCGGCGGTTGTTATGGCGGTGCGTAAGCAGTCCATGACGATACCCTCTTGTCCGACGTTAACCTCTTGCTGCCGGCGCGGCGTTGCCGCCTGCCGGTGGTGCAGGTTGATTTGGAAGAGCCTCGTTGGCAGTATCTGGAGCCGGCGGACGGCTTGAGGATTCTTCGATCGCTCCCGGCGTCGACTTGCCGAAAATATATCCGACGATCGTGCCGAGAAGGCTGAATACGGGCGCTGTCTGCGTGTCGGTGTAACCGGCGACGATCAGGAACAGTGCGGCAAAAACCACGAGAAGGATCAGGAAGGCCTTGTAAAATTCCTGCGTGAGCTTGCTGATCGCCGCCATCACGCACAGCAGGATTGCCATGGCGACCACCAATGCGATCGCGAGGCCGGTTAACCAGAATTCATAGGGCGTCTTGTAGGTGACGTAGCCTTGAGGCTGCACGGTCTTGGCGGCCTCCGTTCCTGCGGATGATGATCCCGACGGTGGCGGTGCGTTGGTGATGCGCTCCTGGTTGAGGCCTGGAGCCGTCGCGGTGGCGCTTGGAGTCGGATTTTCAGGAAGCTGCTGCGCGTAGGCCAAGCTCCCGCCCGACAGAATCAGCACAATTGCGGCAAATCTCATCACTCTGCGAAGCAGCATTTCGCTATCCGTCAGGCAAATGGATGGGTAAATACGCGGTACCGACAATAGATAGAGAATATCGTGCGCGCACACTTAGGTTGTCAATCTGATTTTTATCGTTTCGCCTCGGTCAGGCATAGTGACGAAAGTCAATCATGAAGTTCGCGCTCGGCATCATCACTCATACGCCGCTCTGGGTCTTCGCATTGCTTGCCTATCTGGTCTGGCAGGGCATCAAGGCGATGCAGCCCCGCAGGGCGCCGATCTCGCGCGCGCTGATCGTGCCGGCCGTGTTCATCGTCTGGGGCGTCTCACGGATCGGCTTTGGACATCAGGACGGCACGTGGCCGCTGATCGCCTGGATCGCGGCGGCACTGGCGCTACTGCCGCTCGGCGTGCTGACGCCGCGTCCGTTCGATGTCGATCACACGACCGGGGAGATCATTCGTCCCGGCAGCGCGTTTGCGCTGGTCCGCAACCTCGTCGTGTTCTCCCTGCAGTACACGGTTGGCGTGATCTCGGCGATCGATGCGGGCGATCGCGCGGTGGCCTTCATCGCCGGCCGCGCCATTTCGGGCGCGACCGCCGGCTATTTCATCGGCTCGACGATCGCGCTTCTGATCGCGTATCGCCGCAAGAGCGCGGTGGGATGATCAATGTGACCGGGATGCGCGTTTCACAGCCTTGGTGCCTGTAGAACGCGATCGTGTCGCGGAAGCCGCGGCGGGCTCCGCGAATCGCGCGCGTACCGCGCCGTGGACGGCGGATCCAAGCTGCCGCAGCGCAAGGCTGTCGAGCGGAAATTCGAGCAGGATGTGGATCAGGCTCAGCGCCAGCAGGAAGGTGAAGCCGAAGGCGTAGTCGTAGAAGTACAGCGCGGTGGAGACGGCGCTGGCGCCGGCCATCGCCGCCAGCCGCGCCTTTGGCACAGCGGTCCAGCGGATCACGTCGGCTTTGATGAACCAGTTCAGATAATGATAGGTGTAGACGAAGGCGAGCAGGCTGGTCAGCCTGACGTCGAGGACGAGCCCGGGCACGCCGAACAGCCGGCCGAGGGCCGGACCGACATTGCCGAAGTAATCCTGTCCGACGCGGGCAAAGCTCGCGATCCGGATTTCGGCGGTGGGCGGCACCAGCAGGATCGTGGCGATCGCGACGAGGTAGACGGCCACCAGCGCGGCCTGCACGCGGCTGCCGGACCGGTAGGCACCGAGCACCATGAAGATCAGCGTGAACAGGCAGACGTGGATCAAGGTCGGAATCAGGATGCCGATGACCGCGAGTGACGACCCGCTCGAATACATGATCGCGGACAGCGCGATGGCCGCCATGAACAGCAGCATGCTTTCGATCGCCGAGGTGGTGGCTGCCAGCATGGCACATACGACCAGCGCGCCCCACATTGCGGAGCCGAACCATGACGCGTTGTCGATCAGGGCCGCGACCACGGCGACAATCGCCAGGACAGCGGCAATCCCGCGGTGAGGCAGATAGTAGCTGCGATCATGCAGCCACGAGATCTCGGTGAAATAATGCGCTGGGCCGAGCACGACATAGGCCAGCAGCAACAGCTCGAACGGCACCAGATAGGACGCGGCAAGCGCCCCGAGCATCAGGCCGAGATGGAGTGCATCGTTGCTGCGCATGATGAGCCCGCTGGCTTTGCGGGCTGCAAGTTAGAGCAGGCGCGGACAACTGGCAATTGTCCGCTAGTCTGCGCGAGCGCCGTGCTTGCGGCGTCCCGACCTGTCCTGCTGCGTCAGGACTTCACCGCACCCGCGGTGAGCCCGCCCACCATGTAGCGGCGGAAGGCGTAGTAGATCGCCGCCGGCGGCAGCGCGTAGATGAAGCCGGTCGTCATCAGCAGCTCCCACGGCGAGTCGTCGGCGGCCAGGAAGTTGCCGAGCGCGACGGGAAGGGTGAGCTCGCGGTCGTTCGAGAGCAGCAGGAACGCGTAGAGGTATTCGTTCCAGGCGAGCAGCACCGCATAGGTGCCGATCGCGACCAGCGAGGGCATCATCAGCGGCAAATAGACCAGGCGGAAGATCTGCAGGGTCGTCGCGCCGTCCATCACGGCGGCCTCGTCCAGTTCGACCGGCAGCTTGTCGGAGGCCTGCTTGAGCACCCAGATCGCATAAGGGCTGGCGATCGTCACCATGGCCAGGATCAGCGACCAATGATTGTTGAGCAGGCCGTAATTGCCCATGGTGCGATACATCGGCACCGCGAGGAACGCCGCCGGGATGAAATAGGTGAACAGCGCGAGGTTCATCACGATGCGCCCGCCGGGCACGCGCAGCCGCGAAATCGAGAACGCCGCGGCGGTCGCGATGACCAGCGTCAGCACGCCGACGGCCGCCGCGATCACCAGCGAATTCCAGAACTGCACGTAGAAGTCGCGCAGGAAATAATGCTGCTGCTTGAACACGATTTCGAAGTTGTGCAGTGTCGGATGATCCGGCCACAGCTTGCCCGAGAACGCGTCCTCCTTCGGCGAGATCGCAAACAGGAACATGTGATAGATCGGTATCATCGTCCAGAGCAGGACGGGAATGCCGATCAGGAGCAGCCGCGCCTCGGTCGCGACGTCACGGAGAGAGGGAAGCTTCATCGCGACAACCGTTTCATCATGAAGTACATCAGCGGCAGGACGAACGGTATCGCGCAGACGATGGAGGCCATCGCGAGCGAAAGCTGGTCGAGCCGAAGATAGCGGATGCCGAGCGTCGACAACACGTGCGTGAGGTCGGCCGGGCCGCCGCCGGTGAGCAGATAGACGCTGTTGAAGTCGCCGAGCGTCCAGATCATCGAGAGCAGCGTGCAGGTGATGTAGAGCATCTGCAGCGACGGCCAGGTGATGTAACGGAATTTCTGCCACCAGCTGGCGCCATCGACCTCGGCGGCCTCGAACAGATCTTGCGCGATCGCAAGCCGTCCGGTCATCAGGATCAGCGTCCAGAACGGCAGCGATTTCCAGATGTGGACGGCGATCGCCATGGTCAGCGCCACGGTCGGGTCGTTCAGCCAGTTCGGGCCGTCATCGCCGGTCAAGGAGAAGATGAAGTGGTTCACCATGCCCCATTCGGGGTTGAACATGAAGCGCACCGACAGGATGGTCGGGATCGACGGCACCGCCCAGGGCAGGATGAAAACCACCGAGAGCCATCTGATCCAGGTGCGCTGCTGCGCGAAGAAGCCGGACAGGAACAGCGCGATCAGCATCTTGATATTGATGCCGATGACCAGGAAGATAAGCGTGTTGACGGCGGCGCGCGCGAAGATCGGGTCGTTATAGAGCGCGACATAATTGGACGGAGCGCGCGCCAGCCATAGCCCGTAACAGACGGGGTAGACGACGAAGGCGAGGAAAACGAGCAAATAGGGTGCGAGCAGCACGATGCCCCAGATTTGCGTCGGGGTCAGCCGCGACGACAAGGGCGGTGCGGGGATCGACTGATCACCAGAGAGCGTAATCGCCATTCTTTTTGGACTCTTCAAAGAGTTGCCGGCCGCAAAACGCGGCCGGTACTGTTCTTATACCTTCACCCGCAGGGCGGGGCGAGGGGCGATGACTTAACCCGCGACCTGCTTGATGCGGGCGATCAGTTCGTCGACGGCCTTGTCGACCGGAACCTTCTCGCTGACCACCCGGTTCATCGCCTTGGCCCACACGTTCTCGTTGTTGAGAATCGTGAACTTCCAGTTCTTGGTGAAGTCGAACGGCGCGGTGCCGCCCGTGAACTGGGCGTAAACCGCCTTGCGGTGCTTGTCGGCCTGCCAGAACGGGCTGGCCTGGCTTTCCTTCGTCACCGGGAACCAGCGGCCGAGCGCGCCTTCGATATAGGGCCGCACGTTCTCTTCCTGGAGCAGGAAGCTGATGAACTGCTTGGCCTCGGCCTTGTTCTTGGCCACGCTGAACACCAGCCCGGTCTTGACGTCGGAGCGGTAGCGGATGGTCGACCCATCCGGCGCCTTCGGGAAGGACGCCGTGATGATGTCCTGTTCATAGGCTTTCTTGCCGGCGTCGCGCTGCTCTTGCGTGAGCGCCTGGTTCTGCGAGTCCTCGTACCACTTAGCCGCGATCGAGATCGTGAAGTTGTGGGTCATCACGATGGTCTTGTTGTGGAACGCGACGTTGTTGTCCGGATCCTTCCAGGTCGTGGAGGACGGCGGCGTGCAGCCCTTGATGTAGGTGTCGGTGTAGTCCTTCATGGCCTTGATCAGGTTCTCGCGGACCTTGGGATCGTCGACCGTGAGCTTGCCGTCGTCATCGACCAGCTTGACGTGGTAGGCGTCCATGAAGGTGTAGAACGACTGGAAGGCGTCGGTGGATTCCACGCCCATCGGCTGGCCGACGGCGTAGATGCGCTGGCCGGTGGCTTTGCGGATTCCGGGTTGCACCTTGTCGCACCAGAACGTCCAGTACCCCGCCCAGTCGGTCGGAATGTCGGCGAGCTTGAAGCCGGCCTTCTCCAGCATGTCGTTCCAGATCTGGACGTGCATGCTCTGCTGCTTCAGCGGGAAGCCGTAATAAGCTTTCTTCTTGGTGACGTCGTTGTAGAGGATCGAGGCGTCCAGCGTGTTCTGCACGAACCGGCCCTTGATCGGCTCCATGATATCCGAGAGGTCCTCGAGCTTGCCCTCGTAGGCCCACTTGCCCTGCGCCTGGACGTCATAGGAGTCGGAATAGGCGACGTCGGGCACGGTGCCGGCATCGAGCGCCGCGACCGTCTTCGGAATCATGTCCTGGATCGCGTACTGCGACAATTCGACCTTGATTCCCGTCTTGGCTTCGAACTTCTTGATCGTATCAAGCAGCGCGTCGTCTTCGGAGCGGTAGAAGCCCTTGCCCCACCAGACCGTAATCGTCTTCTGCTGCGCAAATGCGGGTGCAGCGGCTGCGAACAGCCCGGCCGCAGCGACCGCCAGTGATACTGCGCCAATAACCTTGGATTTCACGTTTTTCTCCCTCAAACGGCCGGTGTTTTTAACCGGTCGTATAAAACACTAGCGCATGGCCGTGGTACGATCTAGCGGCTTGTTGTCAGACATAGGTCGTGGGGGATCGCCCTGTGGAGATGCTTAATGTGCGCATCGATCTAAAGGCTGCATCAATTCGTGGCAATCAATTCGCTCTGGGCATCCCGGCTTCACCCCATCATCCGCCGGATTGCCGAAAGATCCGGCTATTGTAAGCGGTGTGACGGCCCAAGGCAACGCAACCGGCCGCGCCGCGGTGCTGCGGCGGTGATCCAGAAATGCCTTTGAGGACACGGCAGCGGCAGGAACAGTCTGGCAGCGCGCCGCGGGTGAGTTGTCAGCGTTTCCGCTTCAGGCCCGTCGAAGCAGCATTCGAGCTTGCCCCGGCGGTTCGGGCACGCGGCCTGCCTTGCCCGCTCGTTCCTAAGGGAGAGCGCCATGCCTCGAAAAGCATTTTGAGGAGCTGGCTTGCATGTGGAGATAGGGTCGCACCGTGCCTACGCACGATTCCGATCGTCCGCGATACCTCCGGCTCGACCAACGGAATGGTGTGGATGATCGGATGGCCGGCGGCTGGCGTCGCGAGCCTCGGTAGCACCGCGACGCCCAGTCCCGCTTCGACCAAGCCAAGCGAACCGGAGAGGTGAGCGACTTCGTAGGTCCAGTTGAGCTGCAAGCCGTGCCGCGCCATGGCGTTGTCGATCAACGCGCGATTGCCGCTGTTGCGGCCCACGGTGATGACACGGTGCGGCACTATCTCCGACCAGCTCACCTGCTTGCGCGATGCCAACGGATGATCATGGCGGCACGCCAGGACGAAAGGGTCTTCAACCAGTTTCTCAAACTCAATTTCGGCATGCGAAGCGCCGATGAAATTGATACCGAAGTCGGCCTCTCCGCGCGCGACCGCTTCCAATCCTTCATTGGCGCCGATGTCCAAAATCCGGATGCGAATGCGCGGATACGCTTCGGCGAATCGGCCGATCGCTCGTGGCAGGAAATAGAATACTGCTGTCGGGACCGCGGCCACCGACACAACACCTGAACTTCGCGCACCGATATCTTGGATGGCAAGCACCGACGTTTCGAACTCGTCGATGAGGCGGCGCACCTTTGGCAGGAAGTCGCGGCCGGTCATGGTGAGGTTGACGTGGCGCGTGGACCGTTCGAGCAACGGCGCGCCGAGGCTTTCTTCGAGTTTCTGAATGCGCCGGCTCAGCGCCGGTTGCGACAGGTTCAGCGCCTTCGCGGTGCGGACGAAGCTGCCCATCTCCGCCACGGTGATGAACGCCTTGAGGTCGAGCAGTTCTGCATTCATGGCAGACTCCGTTGTACCAATAACCGGAATAATACATCAGATATTTGCATTTCACAAAAGAGTTGGGCGGGTGGATGATCTCCTTCGAGCAAAGTTCCCGAACGGAAGAGCCTCATGAACGATCAGATCGCTATTCCATGCGTGGTAATGCGCGGGGGCACCTCGCGCGGGCCGTTTTTTCTGGCCAGCGATCTTCCAGCCGAACCCAGGCTGCGGGATGCGATCTTGTTGTCGGTGATGGGAGGGGGACACGATCTTGGGATTGACGGAATTGGCGGTGGCAACGCCGTCATCAACAAGGTTGCGATCGTCGGACCGGCATCCGTCGCGGGTGCCGATGTCGATTACCTCTTTGCCCAGGTACGGGTTCGTGAAGGGATCGTCGATACTTCGCCGAACTGCGGGAATATGCTGGCGGCGGTAGGGCCGTTCGCAATCGAAGCCGGATTGGTCGCCGCTACCGCAGATCGCACCCATGTGCGCATCCACAATGTCAATACCGGCAAGCTGATTGACGCGACGGTTGCCACTCCCGGTGGCCGCGTGACCTATGAGGGCGAAGCGCAGATCGACGGTGTACCGGGAACGGCCGCGCCTATCGAACTGTCATTCCCCAACGCAGCCGGCGCACGCACCGGCCGCCTGCTACCGACGGGACGTCCGGTCGACCGCATCGAAGGGGTGGACGTAACCTGCATCGACGCAGCCATGCCGGTCATGCTGGTCCGCGCGGCGGATATGGGATGGACCGGCCGTGAGGCACCCTCGGCGTTCGCCGACGGCGACTTCCGCGCGCGGCTCGAAAACCTGCGTATCGAGGCTGGACGCCGGATGGGTTTTCCGGATTCTCCGTCAATGGTGATTCCGAAGCCGGTCCTGATTTCGCCCGCGGTCGAGGCGACGTTGAACACCCGGTACTTCATGCCGCACGACTGCCATAGCGCACTCGCTGTGACCGGCGCTGTCGCGATCGCGACCGCGTGTGTGACGCCCGGAACGATCGCCGCAGAGATGGTCGGACTGCTGGCGCCGCCGGTGACGATCACACTTGCCCATCCATCCGGCCAACTCGTGGTTCGGCTGGAGCCTGGCCCAGTTGCCAAGGTGCAGCGGACAGCTCGGCGAATCTTCGAGGGCCACGTCTTCGCTCGCCGGTCGCACGTGCCTCTTTCAGTCATGGCGGCCTGAAGCTGGGCCGCCTCCGAAGCCATCGAGAAAAATCAGAGCCACAAATTCAGGGCCATAAACTCAGAGCCAAGGGAGCAACGAGAAATGCATAAGGAAGCGCTGGTCGGACACCCGAACATTCAGGTGCGAAAGCCATTCTACCGGGTTCTCTACGTCCAGGTCTTGATTGGCCTCATGCTGGGGATCCTCATGGGCCATTTCTGGCCCGAATTCGGCGCCGCGCTGAAGCCCCTCGGAGACGGCTTCGTCAAGCTGGTCAAGATGATGATCGCGCCGATCGTGTTCTGCACCATCGTGAGCGGCATCAACAGCATCAGCGATTCCCGCGAGGTTGCCCGCACGCTGGTGAAATCCATGGCGCTGTTTTACCTCTTGACCGCGCTCGCATTGCTGGCAGGCCTGATCGCCGTATCGTGGATCCAGCCGGGCGTGGGCATGCATGTTTCCCCCAGCACGTTGGATCCGTCGGTGGCCGCGAAATTCACCAAGCAAGCTGGCGTGTCCGGATTCGCGGACTTCGTGCTGCACATTATTCCGCATTCGTTCTTCGGAGCGTTTGCCGATGGTGAAGTTCTGCCGGTGCTGCTGGTCTCCGTCCTGGTCGCCTTTGGGCTGAGTCGCGCCGGCGACGGCGGTGCCGTCGTGACAAAGGCAATCGACTCGTTCTCACAGGTGCTGTTTGTGTGCTTCGGCTTCGTCATGAAGCTCGCTCCGCTCGGTGCCTTCGGCGCCATGGCTTTCACGGTCGGCCGCTACGGCGTCCGTTCGATCGGCTCGCTCGGACTGCTGATCCTGACATTCTATGTCGCCTGCTCGGTCTTTGTGATCGTCGTGCTCGGTACGCTGGCGCGGTTGAACGGTTTCAGCCTGTGGAAGACCATTCGCTACTTCAAGGAAGAACTGCTCATCGTGCTCGGCACGTCATCGTCGGAGCCGGCGCTCCCTGGGGCGCTGCGCAAGCTGGAGCAGCTCGGATGCCAAAAAGGCGTGTCCGGACTGGTATTGCCGATGGGCTATTCTTTCAACCTTGATGGCAGCGCCATTTATCTCACGTTGGCCTCCATCTTCATCGCGCAGGCCTGCGACATCCACCTGTCATGGGGGCAGATTGCGGCGATGCTCGGATTGATGCTGCTGACGTCGAAAGGCGCGGCCGGCGTTACCGGCAGCGGCTTCGTTGCCCTTGTCGCGACTCTCTCCGTCATGCCGGATCTGCCCGTGGCAGGCGTGGCGCTGCTTGTCGGCATCGACCGCTTCATGTCGGAAGCACGGGCGCTGACCAGCATGATCAGCAACTGCGTCGCGGCTATCACCGTTTCGCTGTGGGAGGGCGCTTGTGATCGCGAGGTGTTGGCACGCGAACTGGGACAGAGTGGCACTCTCAACGTCGCGGCCGGATCGAAGATCGGCGGGCGAGCAGTGGTGCAGGAGGACAAGGCGTGGATCTCGACGACGCAATCGGCCGCTTAACTCCACCTTTGGGATGAAATCGGCCGCAGTATTCAGTTGGCAAGCCGCTGGCAAGTCGAGCTTGTTGAGTGTGGGCTGCCGAAATCGGAAAGAGCGATGTCTATCAGCCTAGTTCGACTTCGCGCCTTGCTTGGCGTTCTCCGCCGTCGGCGATTCGGCCGGTGCGGGACGTTTCCCGGTGCCGGTGATGCGCTCGATCGCGGAGCGCACCGCGTCGCCCGGCTTGCGGTCTTTCAGCATGTCGAGCAGGGGCGCAGAGGCCGGCGAGCGGCGGATCAGGCTTTCCGGATCGGGAAAGACGAGGGGATCGTCCCAGGGGCCCTGCACCACGAAGGGCAATTCGAACCCCGACGCGCTGTTGAGGCTGGCCACGCCCTTCATGTCGTATTCGCGCGTCGGCACCGAGGCGGTGCCGGTCATCGTGATCTTCGCCGCCGGTCCTTCGACGCGGATGTCCTCGGCGGTGGCGACGCCATCGGAGAACTTCACCGCGATGGTGAGATTGTCGTAAGGGGTAGAGCCGTTGCGGAAATTGCCGCCGCCGGACAGCGGCCGCCGCTCGAGCCGCTTGAGGAGCTGCTCGGCATTGAAGCCCGAGATCGCGCCGTCATGCCCGGTCACGGTGGCGCTGCCGTCGAGCGACTGCACGAGGCCGAACGGGCTCGAGCCGGACGCGAGGAGCGAGACGTTGATGTTGCCGCGCCCGGACAGCTTGTTGATACCGAACAGCTCGGAGGCGCAGGCCTGAAGGTCGACGTCGGTGAACTGGAATTGCGCCTTGATGTCGGCGACGGTATCGGAGCGCGCGATGCCGAACGAGCCCTTGGCGATGCCGCCATAGACCTGGGCCTCGCCGACCGAGAGCGCCAGCGTGCCGTTGCGCAGATTCGCGCCGATCGCGGTGCGGCCGAGTTTCGACGCCCCGACCGTCAGCTTGGCGGCCGACAGGCGCATGTCGAGATCGGTGGTCGACAAGGCGTTGAGATCGAACAGCTGCCTGTTCCAGTCGCGCGCGCCGCTCGCGAGCAGGCGGAAGGTCGAGATATAGGGTGTGAAGTCGAGCGCGTCGGCCGCGAGCGTCGCCTGCAGCGTCTGCCGGCCGTTATTGGCGTAGGTCATCACGCCCTCGGCGGTGTTGCCGTCGAGCTCGACATTGACGTTGGTGAGCGCGATCGACGCGCCGACGACATTGGCCCGTGCCTTCAGCGCGAAGCGGCCGAAGCCGCCGCTGGCGGGCTGCGGTTGGCCGGTCCAGCGTAGCGCGTTGCGCAAGGACGGGCTGTCGATGGTGAGCGTGCCCTCCATCATCGGGCTGGTGCGGTTGGCGACGCTGCCGTCGAAGGCGAGCTTGAGCGGTGCGCTCGCGATCCGCGCCTTCAACCCCGAGCGCTCGCCGGAGAGCGCGGCGACGAAATCGGAAAAGCTGATCGAGCCGTCAACCCGTTCGCCGCGCCAGTCGAATTGTCCGGTCGCAGCGAAGGAGCGCGAGATCGAGGGCCAGGCCAGCGACAGGTCGATGTCCTCGAACTTCTCGGTGCCGTGTGTGGCAGCATCCTCGTAATCGAGCACGCCGTCCTGGATCCGGATCTCGGAGAACGACACTTGATTCTCGGCGCCGGGCTTCATGGTGCGCGCGATGGTCTGGATGAACGGCGTCCAGTTGCTTTCGCCGTCCGGCTTCAGGCTGACATGGATGCGCGGCCGGAGCAGCGTCAGGTCGGCGATCTCGAAACGTTGCAGCAGCAGCGGCAGCAGCCGCAGGTTCGCGGTCAGTACGTCGACGTGGAGCGCGGGGTCGCTGGTACCGCCGCCCTTCAGGCCGACGTCATGGAAGGAGATGTAGCTTGCCGGCAGCACCGAAATGTCGATCGCGCCTGCGACATTGACCTCGAGCCCGGTGACGTCGCGGATCTGCGTTTCCACCGCTTTGCGCAGCGCGTCGCGGTTGATGAGCCATGAGGTCGCGATCAGGGCGATCAGCGCCACGCCGAGCAGCGCCGCGATCGGCGTCCCGAGGCGCTTCATTCCTTGGGCCATGGTCAATGGCATGTCCTGATCGAGTTGGTCGCTGGAGCCAGAAGGCGGGCCGGGAAACCTGCGCGCCCCACGCCCAAGACCTATTGTGTTAAGTGCCGCAACTTGATGGGTTTTCTTGTCGCTTTCAAGGCCGCGGGAACGGTTGCGCCCACGGCTTGGGCAGCTTCTATCACCCAGGGGCGGAGCGGAGAACCCCGTATCATTGACGGCTTCGGACGATTTCGCCTAATAATCGCCGCCACTAAGGCGCGACGCCTGCAAGCCGAAGGTTCACTCGAAGGTAATTTGCATGAACAAGGTCTATCCCGACGCCAAGTCGGCTCTCGAGGGCGTTCTGAAAGACGGCATGATGATCATGTCGGGCGGCTTCGGCCTCTGCGGCATCGCCGAGACGCTGTCGGACGCGATCCGCGACTCCGGCGTCAAGGACCTGACGGTCGTCTCAAACAATGCCGGTGTCGACGGCATCGGCCTCAGCCGCCTGCTCGAAACCCGCCAGATCAAGAAGATGATCTCGTCCTATGTCGGCGAGAACAAGCTGTTCGCCCAGCAATTCCTCGCCGGCGAGCTGGAACTCGAATTCAATCCGCAGGGCACGCTGGCCGAGCGCATCCGCGCGGGCGGCGCCGGCATTCCGGCCTTCTATACCAAGACCGGTGTCGGCACGCTGATCGCCGAAGGCAAGGAAGTGAAGGAATTCGACGGCCAGAAATACCTGATGGAGCGCGGCCTGTTCGCCGACCTCGCCATCGTCCACGCCTGGAAGGGCGACACCGCAGGTAACCTCATCTACCGCAAGACCGCGCGCAACTTTAACCCGATGATGGCGACCGCCGCCAAGGTCACGGTGGCCGAGGTCGAGCATCTGGTTCCGGCCGGCGAACTCGATCCCGACCACATCCACACGCCCGGTCTTTTCGTCAAGCGCATCGTCGAGGTCGGAACGGCCAAGAAGCGCATCGAATTCCGCAACACCCGCCCGCGCACCGCCGCTTAAGCGTATCAGGAGAACCACATGGCCTGGACCCGTGAACAGATGGCTGCGCGCGCCGCGAAGGAACTGCGTGACGGCTATTACGTCAATCTCGGCATCGGCATCCCGACGCTGGTCTCGAACTACATCCCGGACGGCATGGACGTCAGCCTTCAGAGCGAGAACGGCATGCTCGGCATGGGCCCGTTCCCTTATGAGGGTGAAGAGGACGCCGATCTCATCAACGCCGGCAAGCAGACGGTGAGCGAGCTGCCGTCGACCTCGTATTTCTCGAGCGCGGATTCCTTCGGCATGATCCGTGGCGGCCACATGGATCTGTCGATCCTCGGCGCCATGCAGGTGGCCCAGAACGGCGATCTCGCCAACTGGATGATCCCCGGCAAGATGGTCAAGGGCATGGGCGGGGCGATGGATCTCGTCGCCGGCGTCAAGCGCGTGGTCGTGGTGATGGAGCATTCGGCCAAGGACGGTCCAAAGCTCCTGAAGCAATGCAATTTGCCGCTGACCGGCGAGCGCGTGGTCGACATGGTCGTGACTGACCTGGCCGTCTTCACGATCGACAAACACGGCAGCGGCGGCATGGCGCTGATCGAGCTCGCCGACGGCGTCTCGCTCGACGAGGTCAAGGCCAAGACCGAAGCCGAATTCCGCGTCGCGCTGAAGAACACGTAAGGCGCTTGCAAGTACCGCGAAATGGCCGGGGCTTCGCTCCGGCCATTT
Source organism: Bradyrhizobium sp. Ken64 (assembly GCF_055807555.1). Lineage (NCBI taxonomy): Bacteria > Pseudomonadati > Pseudomonadota > Alphaproteobacteria > Hyphomicrobiales > Nitrobacteraceae > Bradyrhizobium > Bradyrhizobium sp. Ken64. The sequence continues at coordinate 128,127 of NZ_JBVVPA010000013.1, forward strand.
TCGTTTCAGCTTGGCGCCGCCGTGACCACATCTTCGGTCGTCCTGGCGAAGGCCAGGACCCATACCGCGAGGTCTATCGATCGCGGTCGGCGATAGTCCCAAGGGCTGTCAACGCGAGTCTTCGCCATACTTTGCTTGGTGGCAATGGGTCCTGGCTTTCGCCAGGACGACATTGTGGAGGCAGCGCGCACATTGCCACCTCAATCGCATCATGACTTAACCGACCATGCCCGAGCCCACCGCGCCGACACGCTTGCGACCCACGACGGCTCCTCGCGAACCAGGCGGAAGCCGAGATTGGCGGGCGCGACGCCTTGCGCGCAGCCGCCGGCGCGGGCGTCGCGGATGAAATCGGTGACATAGGCGCGGTGCGCACCCTCGGCGATACGCACGCCGCAATTCACGGTCGGTTTGCCGGCATTGCCGGCCGCGTCGATCCGCGAGCGCACGAAGCAGGTCGAGGTCCACTCCCAGACATTGCCGGCGAGATCTTCGATGCCATGCTCGTTCGAACCGAACTTGCCGAACGGATAGGCCGTCGTGTCGAAGAGGTCGCGTTCGGATTCACGTTCATAGCGGCCGATCCAGCGCTTCGATGGATCTGCTGCGTCCACCGGAAGGCCGTCATCCCTGAATCTGGAGCCGGCCGCAAAGGCCCATTCCGCGTCGCTCGGCAGGCGGTAACTGTGACCGGTCTTGCGCGAGAGCCAACCCGCATAAGCCTCGGCATCGTGCCAGCTCACCTGCACCGCGGGTCGATCGGAGGCGATTGCCACGCCGCGATCAAGCGCGCGACAAGCGCCCTCCTGCACGCAACTCTGATAGTCGGATGACGAGACCTGATGCCGCATGATGTTCAGCGGCTTCTCGAAACGCATCGCGCGCAGCGGCGCTTCCGCTTGCTGCCCGGCGCGCGTGAAATCGCCGGCCTCGCGATAGGACAGGCTGCCTGGCGCGACCCTGACGATGGCGGGCTCCGCCGCGGCGCCGTGGGTCCGGATGTCCGACACCAGCGGCGCTACCGCGATCGGCCCTGCAAGCCCGGCGGCGCAGGCGAGCAGCAGTTTCAGCTTGAATGCGATCAGCATGGTCGTTCCCCGAGGAAAAGGGGCCGGTCTTCACCGGCCCCTCGTCGCGTCTAGTTGGTGTTGGGGGCCGGGATATCGGCAGGGGCCTTCACCTGCGTCATCAGATCGTCGTTCCACTTGCCTTCGACCTTGAAGTGCGCGGTGGCGCCGAGGTCGGCGGCCTCGATCAGATTGTGCGTGACATAGGCGTAGATGCCGGGCTGCATGAACTTGTACAGCGCAGCTCCCGCCGAGCCGCCGCGGATGAACCAGGTCTCGAGCCCGGTCTCCGGCGCATTGGAGAACTTGCCGGTCTCCCAGACATAGTCGCCATGGCCGCCGATCAGATGCGGACGGCTGTCGCGATTGGCCTGCGAATGCACGATCAGCACGTTCTCGCCGACATTGGCGGTCAGCGCATTCTTGCCGGTGAGCGCGCCGACCTTGCCGTTGAACACGACATGGGAGGGGATCAGCTTCTTCATCACCTCTTCGGTGTCGGTGAAGGCTTCGCCCGGCGATTCATAGGACTTGAAGTTGCCCTTGTCGTCGCGCGGCACGTACATGTCCTGCTCGCCGACATAGTAGATCTTGTCGTATTTCAGTGCGTGGCCCTTGCCGTCGTTGAGGCCGTCGCGCGGCAGCACCATCACGGCGCCGTTCATGCCGGAGACGACGTGCCAGGGGATCATCGGGCCGCCCGGTGCGCAATGGTAGACGAACACGCCGGTCTTGGTCGCCTTCCAGCGCAGGACGACTTGCTCGCCGGGATTGACCAGCGTGAGCGCACCGCCGCCGAGCGCACCGGTCGCGGAATGGAAGTCGATGTTGTGCGGCATGGAATTGGTTGCAGGATTGACCAGCGTCGTTTCGACGTAGTCGCCCTCGTGCACGACCATCATCGGACCTGGCATCGAGCCGTTGAAGGTCATCGCCTGGAATGTGGTGCCCTTCTCGTCGATGACGACCTTCTTCTCCTCGATCGTGAGTCGGACCTCGACGATCTTGGGGCCCTGCTTGGTCGCTTGCTCGTGCGCATGCACGAAGGGCGGAGCGACCAGCTCGACCTTCTGGCGCGGCAGTTTGAGATCGTCGGCGGCCAAGGCGGGTGTCGCCAGCATCAGGGCGGTTGCGGCGGCGCTGATCAATGCGGCTCGGCGGGTGAACATCGGAAGCATCCTTCATCTGAAATGGTTTTGATGACGGAATGCAGTGTGCGCCGATCGCAGCAAGCGTGTTTGTGCTGCGACAAGCTTTTGCCCTATTCGCCTCCGGTAAAATCCTCAGGAGTTTGTCGAAGATCGCATCGGCGATGCGAAAGACGCGATGGCGCGCGACGTCAGCCGCGTCGGCCGCAAATCGTTCGCGTGTTCAGTTGCGGAATGGATTGTTGTCGATTAGAGCAACTGGATCACAATCCAGACCGTGCCCCAAACCGCGAGCGACAGCGCGGCGAGGACGGCGACCGTGATGACCATTACGCGTACGAAGTGGCCGGCGCCAACGGTGGGCGTGGAGGGGAGGGGACGAAAATCGTCAAAGCGCGGGATATGGCCGCGAACGCCGGTGAGCCACAGAACGAGATCGAGCGCGAACGACGCCATAACCTGTCTCCAGAGGGCAATATTCGAATGTCACCATGGCTCCGATCCGGTGCTCGGACTTTGAGCGAGCGCAAGGTTTCGCACCCGAAAACGGGTAATTTAGTGCCATCCGGGATGCGCCGCCCCGCTGCGCAGCATTGATTGACGAATGGGTACGATATGAGGGCCGATCTTGCGGTGAATTACGGCGAGGAACGACTGCCGCGCTACACGAGCTACCCGACCGCACCGCATTTCTCGCCGGCGATTGGTGCGGGTGCCTACGCCCTCTGGCTGGCGGAACTCCCGGCGGCGGCCAGCGCGTCGCTTTATTTGCACGTGCCGTTCTGCCGCGAGATGTGCTGGTATTGCGGCTGCCATACCCAGATCGTTCGTCGAGACGGTCTCATCGCGGCCTATCTGCGCACGCTGCGCAGCGAGATCGCGCAGGTGTCCGAAATGATCGGCCGGCGCATCAAGGTCGAGCACATCCATTTCGGCGGCGGCACGCCGACGATCATGGCGCCGGAGGCTTTTGCCGAGTTGATGGCGGCGATGCGCCAAGCCTTCTTCGTGCTGCCGTCGGCCGAGATTGCGGTCGAGATCGATCCTCGCACGCTGACTGCCGACATGGTCGAGGCCATGCGGCTCTCCGGGGTCAATCGCGCGAGCCTGGGCGTGCAGAGCTTCGACCCTGTCGTGCAGCGCGCGATCAACCGTGTGCAGAGTTTTGAGCAGACGGCTTCCGTGGTCGACATGCTCCAGCACGCCGGCATCAACGGGATCAACTTCGACTTGATCTACGGACTGCCACACCAGACCGTTGCCTCGTGCCTGGATACGGTGCGACGTTCGCTCGAGCTTGGGCCCGACCGCTTCTCGGTGTTCGGCTACGCGCATGTGCCTGCTTTCAAGAAGCACCAGCGCATGATCAACGAGGCCGTGCTGCCCGACGGCCTTGGGCGCCACGACCAGGCCTGCGCGATCGCCAATGCGTTGAAGGAGGCCGGCTATGTGCAGATCGGGCTCGATCATTTCGCGCGACCCGGCGATTCCATGGCCGTGGCCTTCGAGCAACGCACGCTGCGGCGGAATTTTCAGGGCTACACCACCGATAAGGGCGAAGTTCTGCTCGGCTTCGGCGCGAGCGCGATCGGACATTTGCCGCAGGGCTATGTCCAGAACGAGGTGCAGATCGACGCCTATGCGCAGAGCATCGCCGCGGGCCATTTGGCCACCGCGAAAGGCTATGGGCTCACCGACGACGATCGGCTGCGCGCCGACATCATCGAACGCATCATGTGCGAGTTCAGCGCCGATCTCGGCGACATCTGCGCGCGTCATGGCGCCGAGGCCGGGGCGGTGCTGAAATCGGCGTCGCGTCTGAAGCCGCTGATTTCCGATGGTGTCGTGAGACTGGACGGCGACCGCCTCGCAGTCGCACAGGACTCGCGCTTTCTCGTGCGCAGCGTCGCCGCCGCATTCGACGCGCATCTGGATCCGGCGAAGCAGTTGCACAGCCGGGCGGTGTAGTCTCTCTCTCCGTCATTCCGGGGCGCGCCCCTTGGCGCGAGCCCGGAATCCATTTCACCTCTTGGCCTGCTGCCCGATGGATTCCGGGCTCGCGCTTCGCGCGCCCCGGAATGACAAGGCAGCTTGCGCTCCAACAAAGAAACCACAGCCCGCTCCGCTATCGTGGTTTCCGAACGGAGTTGTTGCCCATGCCTTTTGGATCCGACGATCTGGTCGATGACATCATGCGCACGGCGCCGCACACGATCCGGGTGTTTCTCGCCTTCAGGATGGCTTGCGTGGGCTGTCCGATCGCAACCTTTCACACGGTTGATGACGCCTGCCGCGAGCATGGCATCGATCGTGACAAATTCCTCGCCGCGCTGTGCGATCGCGTGCCGGCGTGAAGCGGTCTGGAATTCGTGCGGGCCGCGCGCGGATTCCCGGGTGAGGGGCGCTTTCGCCGTAAGTGGAAGCGACCCTCAACCCTGGCCTATGCCGCGCCGCTGTCCGGGCTCCGTTCCGCCAGCACGACGATCCCATGCGGATCGCGCAGGATGATGCGCTGACGGCCGCTTTCGACCAGCCCCTGCTGTTCCCAGCCGCTCAGGATGCGGCTCACGGTGTGCAGCGTGGTGCCGGTCATCTGCGCGATGTCCTGGCGGCTGATCGGGAAATCGATCTCGATGCCGCGGTCGAGCTTTTTGCCGGATTGTTTGGCGAGGCGAAGCAGCGCATGCGCGACGCGCTGCTCGACCTGCTGCGTCGACATTTCCAGGATCCGGGTGTGGCTCTCCTGCAGCCGCGTGCCGACGGTCTGGAGCGTGTTGGCGGCGAGCGAGGGAAATCGCTCGACCAGCCGCGGCCAGGCCGAGGTCGGCCAGATCAGGGCGACGCTGTCGTCGACCGCGATCGCCGTGGCCGGATAGCGCGCGGCTCCGATCGCCATCGCGAGACCGAACGTTTCGCCTGGCGCGACATATCGCACCACGATCTGCTCGCCGGTCGGTGTGGTCTTGGCCGCGCGAACATGGCCGTGCAGCAGCAGGAAGAACGATTGCGCGTCCGCGCCCTGCTCGAAAATGGCGCTGTTCTTGGGATAGCGCGCCGAGCGGGCCTCGCGCAGGATCTCCTCGAGGTCCTCCGGCTTGACACCGCCAAACAGCGGCAAATGCGCAACCAGCGATGTGTCGACCTTGGCCATTCTGCCTCCTTGGCGCTGGAAGTGTGATGACACCTGCAATCGTCAGGGTGTTTGCGATAGCTCAAAAACGAGCCGGCCGGACGGCAGTATTTTTCCAGACGACGATTTGAATCGACTGGAGTTGACCCATGGCTGGCGCCCGATCCCGCAACTTTGAGGGCTGGCCGCTGTTTGCGAACAGCTTTCGGCCCTTTTTCCTGCTTGCCGCGATCCAGGCAGGGCTTTCGATCCTGGCCTGGCTGCCGATGTTCTACGGTGAATTGTCGGTGAGCTCCGCTTTCGCGCCGCGCGACTGGCACGTCCATGAGATGCTCTACGGCTTCCTGCCGGCGGTGATCACGGGCTTCCTGTTCACGGCGATCCCGAACTGGACCGGGCGGCTGCCGATCCAGGGGACGTCCTTGGGCGCGCTGCTGGCTGTCTGGATCGCCGGCCGGGTCGCGGTGACGGTGTCCGCCGATATCGGCTGGGCGTTTGCGCTTGCCGTCGATGCCGCCTTCCTGACGCTGGTCGTCGCCGCTGCAACGCGCGAGATCATCGCCGGAGGCAACTGGCGCAACCTGCCCGTCGTGGTGCTGGTACTCGTGCTGCTCGCCGGCAATGTCGCCTTCCATCTCGAAGCGCATGATGCGGGTGCGGCCGATGTCGGCATCCGCGTCGGCATCGGCGTGGTCGTTGTGATGATCTCGCTGATCGGCGGCCGCATCGTCCCGAGCTTCACCCGCAACTGGCTAGTCAAGTTCAACCCCGGCCGCCTCCCGGTGCCGTTCGGGCGTTTTGACGGGGTGGTGATCGGGTGCAGCGCGCTGGCGCTCGTCTTATGGATCATCGCGCCGTTGAGCACCTTCACCGGCGTGGTGATGGCGGTCGTCGGCGGGCTCCATCTGGTGCGGCTTGCGCGCTGGGCCGGTGACCGCACATTCCGCGAGCGGCTGCTCCTGATCCTCCATGTCGGCTATGTCTTCGTGCCGCTCGGCTTCCTCCTGCATGCTTTTGCCGTCTTCGGCGCGTTGCCGCCGAGCGCGGGCATCCACGCCTGGATGGCGGGCGCGGCCGGAACCATGACGCTCGCGGTGATGAGCCGTGCGAGTCTCGGCCATACCGGACAGGCGCTGACGGCTTCGCCGGCGACACAAGCCATTTACGGTGCGATAATCGTGGCGGCGCTGGCGCGGGTCGCGGCGGTGGTTTGGCCTGCGCAAAGCGACGCGTTGCTGCACATTGCCGCCTGCGGCTGGATCGTTGCGTTCCTCGGCTTTGCCCTTGCGTTCGGGCCGCTGCTCGCCGGCAGCCGTCGCCGCGCCCTCGCCATCATGGGCGTGCCCGTCCCGGCACGCTGAATTCAAGCCGCGGTCGCGACGATCGATGATCCCGGTGGCCTGACGCCTTTGCGCCATGCGGTGATGGTGCAGCCGAAATGGCCGCGGAACCAGCGGGCCATGGCGCTCTGTGCCGAGAAGCCGAGCTGCACGGCGATGTCGGCCAGTGGCCGGCCGGGGTCGTCGATCAGCTGGACCACGAGATCGGCGCGCTGCGCGTCGAGAATGGCCGAGAAGCTGGTGCCGGCTTCGGCGAGGTGGCGGTGGATGGTGCGGCGGGTGCAGGCAAGGTGCTCGGCCACGCGCTCGACCGTGCAGTCGCCGCCGGCGAGCAGGAGACGCACGACCTCGTCGACCTTCTCCTCCCAGCTTGCCGGCCGCGTCTCGATCGCCTCGATCCGCTTGCGCAGATAGCTCGCGATCAGCGGATGCGCGCTCGGGATGCGGCGCTCCATGTCGTGTGCCGACAACAGGATCGAATCGTCCTCCGCGTTGAAGGTCACACGGCAGCCGTAGAACTCGCGGTAGCGCTTGCGGTCGTGCGGCGGTGGATAATGCAGGTGCACTTCCTGCGGCCGCCAATCGCTGCCGAACAGCGACTGGATGATGCGGTGGACGCTGCCGAGCGCCATGTCGATCGACTGGCGCGGCGCGGTCGGCTGTCGGCCACGCAGGTGCAGCGTGACGGTCACGGTCTGCTTGTCGCGGGTGACGTCCAGCTTCATGCCGTCGTGGTGGATCGGGATGAAGCGCGAGAAGGCCTCGATGGCTTCACCAACGGTCGCCTGTTCGCGCACGATCAGGCCGACCGCGCCGAAATTGGTCAGCCCGCCGCGCTCGGCAAGCCGCAAGCCGAAATCTTCGGCTCCGGACGCCTCCGCCGACAATTCGAGCAGACGTCGCAGGCCGGTGACAGCAATGGGCGTATCGGGCTTGTCGAGGCAGGCCAGCGGCAGCCTCACCTTGCGCATCATCTGTCTGGGGTCGAGCCCGACCGACCGGGCGACCTCCGGGTAATAGCTCAAGCCCGCGCTGCGAATGAGGTCGGTCATGCGAACCGTTCCTGCCAGCCATTCCCGCAGATGTCCCGAAATGTAAAGTTTATGTCCCGATCCGTCAAATCCGGGAACCGGGTGGAACATACATAAGTGAAACCGAAGCACGGGCGTGAATGCCGTGCCTATGACGGCGCGGCGCGACGAGGCCCCGCTGCCGTCTCGGACCATTTGACCCAAAGACATTGCTGGATCGGAATTATGCCGGGGAACATGCTTTCCAAGGGTGAGGTATTCGTCATCGACACCGATGCCGCCTCCCGCGAACAATTGTCCACCGCGCTCCAACAGAGCGCATACAACGTGATCTGCTTCGCCGACGGCGCGTCTCTGCTCTCGGAAGCCAGGGCGCGGATGCCGGCCTGCGTGCTGCTGGAGATGCCGCCCGATCGCTCCGGTCTCGACGTGCTCAAGCGCCTGCGTGAGGAAAACTGCATGGCGCCGGTGCTGGTGACCGCGACAAACGGCAGCATCGCCATGGCGGTGGACGCCATCAGGAGCGGTGCGGCCGACTTCATCGAGAAGCCGTTCCGCACCCGCGACATCGTCGACCGGATCGATGCTGCGATTGACGAGTTCGCGCAGCCCGGCTCCAACCGGCAGCGCTGGCTGCCCGGCTGCGAACCTCTGACTGTGCGCGAAGGCGACGTGCTCGAGCATCTGGCCGCCGGCCTGACCAACAAGGAGATCGCCCGGCGCATGCATCTGAGCGCACGCACGGTCGAAGGCTATCGCGCCGGCATTCTCAAGAAAGCAGGCGCCAGGAACGTGACGGACCTGCTTCGCCGCATCTTCGGGCAGGGTTCGTCCCCTCAGGATTAAGCGCTCCGTGGCGGGCCGGCCACACGTCGCGGGCCTTGCTGCCGCCGCGGCGGCGCCCCACGGAAACCCCAATCGAACCAGTTCCTTCCCTGCCGCGTCCAACCAAGTTGGCGAGGCATTGGATCGCGCGTCCGGCTGGCGGCGGCGATGACTTGGAGGAGGGACTTGATGCGCATCACCGCAAAATGTTTGGCAACGACGAGCCTGGTTCTGGTGACCACGGCATTCGCGTCGCCGTCATGGGCCGCCGAATTGGACGCCACATCGGCCATCGATACCGTCACCGTTTACCCCGATGGCGCGACCGTTACCCGCGTCATCGCGGTGGACCTGCCGTCTGGCGACTCGACGCTCATTGCCAAGGACTTCCCGCTTGGTCTCGACACCTCGTCGATCCGGGTGGAGGGCGAGGGGGGAACGAAGCTCACCATCGGCACGATCGATGCGCGCACGCCACGTGCCTCGCCGGTCAATTTGCCGGAGCTGGACAAGCGCATCGAGGCGCTGAACGACCAGCGCGCCGACCTGCAAGGCGCGATCGACTCGGCCAATGCGCGGCGCAAATTCGCGGAGCATTTTGCGGAAGCATCGCCCGCCGGCATCGGCGACAAGGGCGAGGCGCGGCCGATTGCCGAATGGCGCACGGCCTTTGCCACGGTCGGCGAGGAAATTGCGAGCGCCGATACCGCCGTTCGCGACGCCACGCGCAAGATGCGCGAGATCGATCGGCAGATCGGCCAGCTCGAAGTCGAGCGCAAGGCCAAGCCGCCGAGCAAGCTCGAAGTCCGCATGGACATCGCCGCCCCGGCAGCAACCAAGGCGACGTTGAGGGTCACCTATAATGTGCGCAATGCGCGCTGGCTGCCGCTCTACGACGCCCGCCTCGACACCGGCGCGAAGGATCGCAAACCGCAGCTCGAGCTTGTCCGCCGCGCCGAAGTCACGCAATCGACCGGCGAGGACTGGTCCAACGTCACGCTCGGCGTCTCCACGGTCCGCATCGGCCGCGGCGGCAGCGCGCCGGAGCTGAATTCGCTGGTCGCACAATATCCGCAGGTGCCGAGGCCGCGAGCGCTGGGTTCGCTTTCGGATTCGGCAATGCCTGCGGCGGCGCCAATGCAGCAGCGAAAGATCGAAACGTCCGCGGCCAAGGCGGCCGAGGATATCCGCGAGCGCGCCGAAGAACAGCAGGCGGTCGCCGAAATCGGCGATTTCCAGGCCACCTACAAGATTCCTGGCCGCGTCAACCTCGGCGCAGCCGAGGGCGCCAAGAGCCTGCGCATCGCCTCGATGACCGTGCCCGCCGATCTCATGGTGCGCGCGGCACCGGTGATGGATCCCACCGCCTTCCTCGAGGCAAGCTTCAAGCAGACCGACGACGCGAGCCTGTTGCCAGGCAAGGTCGCAATCTATCGCGATGGAACCTTCGTCGGCCGCGGCAAGCTCTCAGCTTCGGCCAAGGATGATATCGTGCGGCTCGGCTTCGGCGCCGACGACAAGGTCAGGATCGAGCGCGCCGTGCTCAAGCGCAACGAAGGGTCGGCCGGTCTCCTGGTCACGACGTCCAAGACCGACGAGCGTGCATTCAAGACCACAATCCGCAACGGTCACGACTTCCCGATCAAGGTCGCGATCGAGGATCAGTTGCCGGTCAGCGAGAGCGAGGACATCCTCGTCGAGATGTTGCCTGCGACCACGTCGCCGACTGCGAGCAACATCCGCGACAAGCGCGGCGTGCTGGAATGGTCGTTCGATGCCAAGCCCGGCGAGGTCAAGGGCATCAATTTCGCCTGGCGCATTCGCTGGCCGAAGGACAAGAGCATGGTGATCGTGCCGGCGGGTTAGGGAGTTCTTTACCTCGCCCCGCTTGCGGGGAGAGGTCGGCGCGAAGCGCCGGGTGAGGGGGACTCTCCGCGAGTCGCACGCTCACCGTCTTCATGGATCGAGCCCCTCACCCCAACCCTCTCCTCGTAAGAACGGGGAGAGGGAGAGGAGAGAGCAGGGCTCACTTCGCCTTCAGAAAATCCGCGACATCGAGCAGCATGAACTCGTTGTCGTCGGCCTTGTTGGGATCGCGACTGGACGAGAACGGCAGATTGTTGTCATTGCCGACGATGATGTGGGTTTCGTCGACACGATCGACGTTCTCGATGGTGAAGAACGGGAAGGTGTAGACGCCGTCATTGAGCGGCTTCTTCGCCTTCTTGTCGGGATCCCTGATCTTCATCAGATCGATATAGCCGATCTTGCGCACGGGCTTGCCGACATTGGCCTCCGTGAGCTCGATCTTGTAGACGCGCTTGAACTTGGCCACGTCTGGGAAGCAGTTCTCGCCGCGGGTGCCTTGCGGGCAGGCCTTGTCAGGCGTGCCTTCGCCGTTGTCGCGTTCGATGATCAGGCCGGCGCTCGGGTCGATCATGTTGAAGTCGCCGATGGCATTGCCGTTCTGCTCGAACACATACTGCCAGTAGCGGCCGGTGAACTTTTCAGCAGCGACGTCGAATTCGAGGATGCGCGAGGCTTCCTTGCCGTCGACCTTCTCCCAGTCCTTCTTCTCGGCATCCCAGAGCGGCCCCTCGAGCAGACCGTAGAGAAACTTGCCGTCTTTCGAGGAGGCGAAGCCCTCATAACCCTTGGAGCGGCGGAGGTTGACGTTGCTGTAGGTCGCGCCCGGTGCTCCCGGCGTCGCCACCGCCCAGTGATCCGGCGAGCGCACCGGCTTGCCGTCGGCGACCGTCTCGAACAGCCCGAGAATCTTGCCGGTCTTGTCGGCCTTCAGGATATAGGGGCCGAATTCGTCTCCGATCCAGAAAGTGTCGCCGATGATCTGAAAACCTTCGGTGTCGAAGTCGGAGCCGGTGAGATAGCGCCTCTCGGTGTCCTCGTGCACGATGCGGAACGGCACGCGTCTGTCGGGATCGTGCAGGAACACGGTTTCCAGCCGCTCGATCTTGCCGCCACCCCAATCCATCTTGTAGCGGTTGAGGTACAGCATCGAATCCGGCGAATTGGCGCGCGCGCCCATGCCGTTGTCGGTGATGACCCAGAAGGTGCCGTCGCCCATCGACTTGATGCCGGAATGGCCCTGCAACGGCTGGCCCTTGAACGGCAACGATACGCCGGTCGGCCGCTCATAGGACTTGCCCATCACCGTGCCGAGCGCGTCGACGCGCTTCCCGGTGGTGTATTTGCCGGATGTCTTGAGATCGGCGGGGGCATCAGCCGGCGCGTCGATGAAGGTGGCAGCCGGCATCACCAAATGGCCGGCGAGCTTAGCGGGGAATTCGCCTTCGCTCTGTGCGAGCGCGGAGCTCGCGGTAAGAATGATCGTTGCGACGGTGCCAAGAAAAGTCGCGCGCATGTGCGTCTCCTGTTAACGGAGGACATCTTATGCGGACCGCGCATTGCAGTTTTGTGAAGCCGGGCCAAACGCCGCAGCCGATGGCTATTTTTTTAAGGGTGTTGGAATCTCGAAGCTGACGGTCTTGCTGTCGATCACGTGGTGCGTGGGATCGGCCAACTCCAACAGAACCTTGTGGGGGCCCGGCTTCAGTCCGACCACGATCACGGTCTCGCCACTGGCATCGACAAAATGCCATGGCGCATCGTCGACCGTGATATGGACGTGGCCGATGCGCGGCGATACGTCGAGCGCGCCCTTGCCGAACACCGGCACGACGCGGAGATTCTCCGTGCTGTACTGGATGAAGACGAGACCCTGCACCAATTGTTCGGCGAGCGGCGGATCGACGATCAACCGCGCGGGCGCCTCGTTTTCGATTGCGACCAGCGGCGATGGGCCGCGCGCGTCTCTGGCGGTTTGGGCGATGGCGGCTGTTGCGAACAGAGTTGAGGCCGCCAGAACGGCCATGCAGTCGAGAGCGGCATACATGTCCGTTTCCTTCCGGGACGATCAGGCGATCTTGCGGGAGAGGAAGTTGCGGATCAACGGGACCATTTCGTCGAACTTGTCCTCAAGCGCAAAATGGCCGGTGTTGATGAGGTGAAATTCCACCTGGGGCAGGTCGCGTTTGTAGGGATGGGCGCCATCGGCGGGGAAGATAAAATCGTTCTTGCCCCAGACGATCAGTGTCGGCGGCTTGTGCTTGCGGAAGTAGGCCTGCACCGCGGGATACAGCGGCAAATTGGTCCGATAGTCGTAGAACAGGTCCATCTGGATGTCGCTGTTGCCGGGACGGTCGAGCAGCGCCTGATCCTGCACCCAGTTGTCGGGTGAAATCCGGCTGACGTCGGACATGCCGTCGGTGTACTGGAATTTCGTCGTTTCCAGCGTGACCAGCTTCATCAATGCCTGCCGGCTGGTCTCGGATCCGTCGGCCCAGTATTGCTTGATCGGATTCCAGAACTCCTTCAACCCTTCATCATAGGCGTTGCCGTTCTGCACGATCAAGCCGCTGATGCGCTCTGGATTCTTGAGCGCCAGCCGCCAGCCCACGGGAGCTCCGTAATCCATGACATACATCGCATAGCGGGTGACGCCGAGCTGGTCGAGCAGGCCGCCGACAAGCTCGCCGAAACGGTCGAAAGTGTACTTGAATGTCGCGCGCGGTGGCATCTCGCTCTGGCCGTATCCGGGATAGTCGGGAGCGATCACGTGGTACCTGTCGGCCAGTGCCGGGATCAGGTTGCGGAACATGTGCGAGGAGGTCGGGAAGCCGTGCAGCAACAGCACGACCGGCGCGTCCTTCCGCCCGGCTTCGCGGTAGAATATCTTGATGCCATCGACGGTCGCGGTTCGATGATAGGTGACCGGATAGGCACCTGCGGTGTGTTCGTCGCCCTCCGGCTTCGCGGATGCTGCCGTCGAAGCAACTGCGACAGCCGCTCCGGACAACCCAAGAACGAGACGGCGACGATCGAGGAGCGGTGGCTTGCCTGCGGTCTCTGCGGTTTTCATGTCAATGTCCTTTTCAAAACGATGAGTTCGCCGACGGCGCGAGGGGTTTTTCAAACGCCTTGGTAGACCAGTCGGGTGAAGAAGCCGGGATCGATCACGAACTGCCCCCATATCGCGTCGAACGCCGCTGTCGGCTTCGCCGCAACGGTTTCATCCCGCGTTCGTCCCTGCTTTTTGAGCCGGGCGACGTTGTCGCGGATCCCTACGAGCATGTCGCGAAAGGCCTGGAATTCGACTTTGTTGCCGACCGGCTTGCCATGCCCGGCGATGACGATCGTGTCCTTGTCCATCGTCGCGAGGTTGGCGTCGCATGCCGCGATCATCCCGCCGATGCTGCCGCCGGTCGAATAGTCGATGAACGGATAGATGCCGTTCCAGAACATGTCGGCGACGTGAACGATGTTGGCTTCTGCGAAAGTGACGGAGATGTCGCTGTCGGTGTGCGCGGGCCCGTAATACTTCAGGCCGATCGAGGTTCCGTTGAGCTTGAGCTCGCGGCTGTCGGCAAAGACTTCGCTGGGGATTCCGCCGGCGCCGAGCGGAAGGAAATTGTAGTCCCAGTCCTCGACCCGCTGCACTTCGGCAAGGTGTTTGCGGGTGTTTTCCTGCGCAATGATTTTGGCGCCGGCTGCATGCAGCCATTCGTTGCCATCGGCATGATCGAAATGCCAGTGGGTGTTGACGAGATGGGTCACGGGATCGGCGCCGAGATCAGCCAGCGCTTTGGCGAGCTGCGGACGTGAGACGCGGATGCCGGCGTCGATCAGCACCTTGCCGTCGGGCCCGGTCAGCACGGCAATGTTGCCGCCGGAGCCTTCCAGCACAGTGATGTTGTTTCGGAGCTTATGCGTGACAATCGGCGATACCGCAGCACTGTCCTTGATCAGGCTGACGATGCCTCGCGCTTCCGCGTAGGCTTGTCTCGGGCTGAGCCATCCCGAAGCGGCGGCGGACGCGGCGGCGCCGACGCAACACAGGCAGAAACCGCGTCGAGATAACGATGGGAGCTTTGGCGAACGCATGCAATTCTCGCTTTCTCGAGCGACAATCGGCGGCGCCAATGATCGACCCCGCTGTCACGATGGAGCGTGGGGCCAATGCAGCAAGCAGTCTATCACGATAGCACGATCGACTGCGCGCTTGCGCGCAGCCGCGAGCTACTCCTTTACCGCGCCGGTCAGCGACGACACGTAGTAATCGACGAACAGCGAGTAGAAGATCGCGACCGGCAGCGAGCCGAGCAGCGATCCCGCCATCAGCGCGCCCCACTGGTAGACGTCGCCGGTGACGAGCTCGGTCAGGATCGCGACCGGCACCGTCTTGTTGGCGCCGCTCTGGATGAAGGCGAGCGCGTAGATGAACTCGTTCCAGGACAGCGTGAAGGAGAAGATGCCGGCCGAGATCAGGCCGGGCACCGCCAGCGGCAGCGTGATCCGGCGCAGGATCTGGAGCCGTGTGGCGCCGTCCACCAGCGCGCACTCCTCGAGCTCGTAGGGGATCGATTTGAAATAGCCGATCAGGAGCCAGGTGCAGAACGGCACCAGGAAGGTCGGGTAGACCAGGATCAGGGCGAGCGGGCTGTCGAACAGGCCGAACTGCACGACCACGGTTGCCAGCGGAATGAACAGGATCGACGGCGGCACGAGATAGGCGAGATAGATGCCGAGGCCGACATAGGGGCTGCCGCGGAAGCGCAGGCGTTCGATCGCATAGGCGGCCAGCGTGCTCGCGATCAGCGACAGCGTGGTCGCGCCGATAGCGACCAGCATCGTCGTCCACAGCCAGCGCGGATAGGCGGTGTCGAACAACAGGTGCTTGATGTGGGCCAGCGTCGGCGAGGAGATCCAGAACGGGTTGTGCTCCCGGTAGTTCATCAGCTCGGCGTTCGGCTTGAACGACGTGATCGCCATCCAGTAGAACGGAAACAGCAGGATCAGCACGAAGCAGCCGAGCGGCAGGTAGATCATCATCAGCCGCCGCAGCCCGGAATCCCAGGCCATGGTGTCCGGCGGTGTGGTGGCGACGGCGGCCGGCTGGGCAGCGGTATCAGTCATTGCTCTCTCCCTGCTGCCATTTGCGGCGCGCCAGGCCGAAATAAGAGAACAGCGTCGCGAACACCAGGAACGGGATCATCGACACGGCGATCGCCGCGCCTTCGCCGAGCTCGCCACCGGCAATGCCGCGTTGGAAGGCCAGCGTTGCCAGCAAATGGGTCGAGTTGCCGGGTCCGCCACGGGTGATGGCGTAGACCAGCTGGAAGTCGGTGAAGGTGAAGATGATCGAGAAGGTCATGACGATGGCGAGGATCGGCATCATCATCGGGAAGGTGATGTAGCGGAACCGCTGCCAGGCGCTGGCGCCATCGAGCATCGCGGCTTCATAGAGCGAGGGCGAAATGGTCTGCAGGCCCGCCAGCAGCGAGATCGCGACGAAAGGAATGCCGCGCCAGATGTTGGCGGCGATCAGCGAGAAGCGCGCCGGCCAGGGCGAGCCGAGAAAGTCGATATTGGTCGTGCGCCAGTGCAGCACGTCGACCAGAAGGTAGGAGATGATCGAGAACTGCGGATCGTAGATCCACCAGAACGCCAGCGCCGAGAGCACCGTGGGCACGATCCAGGGCATCAGGATGATCGCACGCAACAGGCTCTTGAACGGAAAATGGTTGTTGAGCAGCAGCGCGAGCCAGAAGCCCAGCGCGAACTTCCCGAAGGTCGCGATCCCCGTGTAGACCACGCTGTAGAATACCGCGTTCCACCACAGGGAATCGGTGAGCAGATACTGGAAATTCTCGAAGCCGACGAAGACGCCTTTTCTGCCGATCGTGGTGTCGGTGAAGGCGAGCCAGATGCCGAGGCCGAGCGGATAGGTCAGGAACACCGCGAGCAGCCCGATCGCGGGTGCGAGGCACATCACGATCAGGAACGGCTTGTAGTCGAACAGGCGTACCAGCCAGGAGGGCTGCCGTCGTGCGAGGGCGAGAGTGGGAAGTGTGGTCACGGACATCGGGTCGTTGTCCTGTCTCTGGAAGTCACCACGCCCGTCATTGCGAGGAGCGAAGCGACGAAGCAATCCAGGCTGTAAGCGCGGAGACAGGCTGGATTGCTTCGCTTCGCTCGCAATGACGAACTTCTGTCCAGCGCTACTTCTGCCGCCGGAAGTACCGCTTGCAGCGCTGCTCGGCTTCCGCGGCCGCGGCTTCCGGTGTGGCAGCGCCGGTCGCAACCGACGCGAACATCTGAATCAGCACGTAGTCGGCGCTCACGGCGCCGGTCGCGGTCGAGATCGGACCCGCATAGCCGTCGTAATAGGTGCTGTTCATGGTGTTCTTGAACAGCTGCACCTTGGGATCCTGCGACCACACGGCCGCTTCGGCATAGGCGGCGAGCGGCTGGGACCAGTAGCCGGAATTGGCGTTGAGCCAAGGCTCGTACTGGTCCTTTTCCAGCATGTATTGCAGGAAGGCCTTTGCGGCATTGGGGTACTGGCTGTGCTTGAACACCATGGCGTTCAGCGTCAGGCCCGCCATCGGCGAGACCTTGGCGACACCTTTCGGCAGCAGTTGATGTTCACTGTCGTCGGCGATCGCCTTGGTCGCCGGATCGTTCTTCAGCGAAAAATACAGCGAGACGCCGTTGGCGGTCAGCGCGATCTCCTGCGCGGCGTAGGCGCGGTTGTTGCTGACGTCATTCCAGGACGTCGTGCCGGCGATGAAGGTCGGGTAGAGCTGCTTGACCCAGTTCAGCGCGGCGATCGTCTCCTTGCTGTTGATGATGACGTTGCCCTCTTCGTCGAGCAGGGCCGCGTTGTGCGACCATAGCGCCCAGCTTGCGAACCCGTTGCCGTCTCCCTTGGCATTGCCGAGGGCGAAGCCCGCCGGCTTGCCGGCCTTCTGGAGCTTCTGGCAGAGGTCGAGGATTCCGGCATGGTCTTCCGGCACCTTGTCGAAGCCGACCGATTGCAGGATCGACTTGCGGTAGATCAGCGGACCCGCGGTGGCGCCGAACGGCAGCCCGATCCAAGTGGGGCTCTTGTTCTTCTTGCCGTAGCGCTGCGCCAGCGGCAGCCAGCCGCCGTACCGTTTGCCGAGATAATCGGCGACGTCGGTGAGCTCGATCAGCTTGTCGACATAGATGTGCGGTGCGTCGGAGAAGCCGATGATGATGTCGGGACCCGCGCCGGAATTCGAGGTCACCGCGGTTTGCTGGTTGATGTCCTCCCAGCCGACGAAATCGACCTTGACCTCGACGCCGGTCTCCTTGGTGAATTTTGCCGCATTGGCGCGGAACACGTCCTCGTCGGCCTGGACGAAGCGTACCGGTCGCAGCATGCGCAGGGATGCGCCTTTCTCGATCGGCAGTTTCGGTGCGGGGACGTCCGCGGCCTTGATCGCGGATTGCGCATTTGCCGGAGCACCGGTGGCCGCGATTGCCGCAGCGGACAGGCCCAGCGCCAAGGCATCACGACGTGTGATGTCGTTCCTCATCGGTTCCTCCCTATGTGTTTCCCTTCCCGGCGTTGATCGCCGGTGAAGGGTCGTTTTCAGTCTTTTGCCGGTTGCCGGCGCGCCTTCGCGGCCGTCCCGCCTAGCTGTTCGGGCCGCGGTCCATGCTGACAGGCTGCCAGCGGCGGAGCGCGGTGTCTTGCAGCACCGACGGATTGACGCAGCTTACCGGCCACATGCCCTGAAGCACCAGTGACAATTCGTAGCCCACCCGGCGCTTGCGCGCCTCGTCAAACCGTGCCGAGGCGGAGGCGACATGGGCGGTCAGGGTGACGTTGTCCATGCCGAGCAGCGGATTGTTGTGCGAGGGCGGCTCCTTCTCCAGCACGTCGAGGGCGGCATGGGCGATCCAGCCCTCCTGAAGCGCCTTGATCAGGCTTTCCTCGTCCACGGTGGCGCCGCGGCCGGTGTTGACGAAGACCGAGCCCTTCTTCATCTGCCGGAAGTGCTTCTCGGTGAGCATGTGATGCACCTCGGGCCGGGCGGGGGCGTGCATCGAGACGAAGTCGGATTGCGACAGCACCTCGTTCAGCGTCGCCGGAATCACGCCGTGGTCGGACATCAGCGTTTCCTGGATGAAGGGATCGTAGGCCATCATCCGCAGCCCGAACGGCGCCGCGCGTTTCGCAACTGCACGCGCCACGCGGCCGAACGAGATGAAGCCGAGCGTCTGGCCCATCAGCCGTGGAATCTTCGACAACGCCGGCCTGCCCTCGGCCCAGCGGCCGCTGCGCACCATCCGGTCCTGCTCGACCAGCCGGCGGAAGCCTGCGAGCAGCAGCATCATGGCATGGTCGGCGACCTCCTCGATGAAGGTGTCGGGGATGTTGGTGACAGGAATGCCGCGCGCGGTTGCAGCCTTGATGTCGACGCTGTCGACGCCAACCGAGCCCAGCGTGATGACCTTGCAGCTCTCCAGCGCGTCGATGATGGTCTTGGTGATCGGAATGCCCTTGGCGTAGATGGCGTCCGCTGTCTTCGCGACGGCGATGAACCCGGCCTCGTCGGCCGGCGCCTCGACGATCTCGGCGTCGATCGGATCGAGCGCCTCACGCTCATAGGAATAATCGCTGCTCGCGACCGTGAAGCTCGCGCCCTTCGGCGTCACGATCCTGTATTTCGGCATGTCCTGCTCCCGATTTGGTTTCTTGTTGCGACCCGCCTTCGCGCGGGCCTTTGCGTCTTTTACGCGAAATCGGGGCGGTTGCGTACAATCGGCGGTTGCCGTGGCGGCGATTTGTGCGACGGCCCCGACGTTTCCTCCGGGCTTTTACGGGGCGCTCCGTAACAGGTTGCTAAGGGCTCGCCACTAAAAGTTGATTCAATTGAGATCGATTCCCTCGCGCATCCTTATCCCTTTGTTGCCGGAGCATCCCGTGAAATTGAGCAATCTGAAGATCGCCCCTAAGCTCGGCATTCTCGTCGGCGTCACCTTGTTCGGCCTGTGCATCTCCGGATTTCTGGCCGGCTATTTGATGAAGCAGGAGATGGTGAACGCGCGTATCGAGCAGGCCAAGGCCATCGTCGACATGGGCCGCAACTATGCGTTGGCGCTGAAGAAGCGGGTGGATGCGGGCGAGATGACGAAGGACGCCGCGATGGCTGATCTTCGCCGCTACGGCAACGCGATGACCTATGACAAAGGGGCCGGTTATCTATTCGGGACGTCCTATGACGGTATCACGCAGCTGGCGCCAGATCCAAAGCAGATCGGCACCAACCGCATGGAAGTTCTGACCAATGGCCGCAAACTGTCCTTGGAGCTGATGAACGGCGCGAAGGCCAACGGTTCGATCCTTTTGACCTATGAATACGCGAAACCGGGCCACGAAGGCTTGATCCGGAAGATGGGCTACGCGGTGGCCGTCCCCGAACTCGAGATGTATCTCGGCACCGGCGCCTATCTCGACGACATCGACGCAAAGATGGGCCCGGTCTACTGGCTGCTCGGTCTCGCCATGTTCGGTATCGTCATCGTCGCCGGAAGCGTCGCCTGGCTGCTCGGCCGCAGCATCAGCCGTCCCTTGGCGCTGCTCGGCGCCCGCATGAAGGATCTCGCCGAGGGCAAGCTCGAGGGCGACATTCCCGGCGTCGGCCGTGGCGACGAGGTCGGCGCAATGGCCTCGACCGTCCAGATCTTCAAGGACAACGCACTGCGCATTCGCGAAATCGAGAAGAGCGAAGCCGATGCCAAGGATCGTGTCGCGGCGGAACGTCGCAGCGCGATGGAGGGCATCGCCAGCGACTTCGAACGCAGCGTCAACGGCATCGTCCGCTCGGTCTCCTCGGCCGCGACGGGTATGCAAGCCACGGCGCAATCGATGACCGCGACCGCCAGCGACGCCTCTTCGCGTGCGGCGACGGTCGGCGCCGCCTCGCAGAGAGCGTCGGGCAATGTCGGCACGGTTGCCGCCGCCGCCGAAGAGCTGTCGAGCTCGGTTGCGGAGATCTCGCGCCAGGTCACCCGCTCGACCGAGGTGGCGAGCCGCGCCGTCAACGACGCCGAGCGCACCAATGCCACGGTGCAGGAGCTCTCCACCGGCGCCGAGAAGATCGGCGAGGTGGTCAAGCTGATCCACTCGATCGCGGCGCAGACCAATCTGCTCGCCCTCAACGCCACCATCGAGGCGGCGCGTGCCGGTGAATCCGGCCGCGGCTTCGCCGTCGTCGCTTCCGAAGTCAAGGCCCTCGCCAACCAGACCGCCAAGGCGACGGAGGAAATCTCCGCCCAGGTCGCGGCGATGCAGACCTCGACCAGCGATGCGGTCGCCGCCATCGGCGGCATCACCCAGACCATCGCCGAGATGAGCCAGATCACCGCGGGCATTTCCGCCTCGATCGAGCAGCAGGGCGAGGCGACCCGCGAGATCGCCCGCAACATCCAGTCGGTCGCCGCCGGCTCGAGCGAGATCAACGCCAATATCGGCAGCGTCACGTCGGCCGCGGAAGCGACCGGCACGGCGGCAGCCGACGTGCTCACCAACGCCCGCGAGCTCGACAGCCAGTCCGGCGCGCTGCGCAGCGCAGTCGACGGCTTCCTCGCCAAGATGCGCGCGGCGTAAGTTCTTGCACTGAATTCGTAGGGTGGGCAAAGACGCGAAGCGTCGTGCCCACCCTTTTTCTTTTTGAGTTCGCGGTAACTTCTCGGTGGGCACGTTTCGCTTTGCCCACCCTACGAGACCGTCCTACTGCTTCTCGATCCCCGCCTCCCGGATCAGCTTCTCCCACAACACCAGCTGTTCGTTCACGAACGTACCGAGCTGCTCCGGCGTGCCCGAAAACGCGTCCATGCCGAGGGTGGCGAGCTTGGCCTTGATCTCCGGCTGCTCGATGATCTTCCGGATCTCGCCATTGAGTCGCGTCACGATCTCCTTGGGCATGCCGGCGGGTCCGAAATAGCCCTGCCACGACGAGATGTCGAAGTCCCGCACGCCGGCCTCCTGCATCGAGGGCAGGTTCGGCACCAGCGCCGAGCGGTCCTTTGTCGTGACGGCGAGCGCGCGCAGCGCGTTGCCCTGGACATGCGGCAGGCCGGTCAGGATGTCCACGAACATCATCGAGACGCGTCCGCCCATGACGTCGTTGAGCGCCGGCGGCGAGCTCTTGTAGGGCACGTGCAGGAGGTCGAGGCCGGCATTGTGCGCGAAGGTCGCACCCGACACGATCGCCGAGGACGAGCCCGAGGCGTAGCTCAGCTTGCCCGGATTGGCCTTGCCGTAGGCGATGAGTTCGCCGACCGTCTTGGCCGGCACCTCCGGGTGGATCACCAGCATGAAGGGCAGGTCGCCGGTGCGCGCGATCGGGGTGAAGTCCTTGACCGGATCGTAGGTTAGGCTTTTGAGCAGGTAGGGATTGGCCGAATGCGTGGTGTTGGTGGTCACCAGCAGCGTGTAGCCGTCGGGCGCGGCGCGCGCGACATAGGTGGCGGCGATCATGCCGTTGGCGCCCGCCTTGTTCTCGATCACGATGCCGACGCCGAGCGCCTGCGACAAATGCTGCGAGATCAGCCGCGTCGTGGTGTCGGTGCCGCTGCCGGCCGCGAACGGCAGCACCAACGTGATGTTGCGGCTCGGATAGTTGTCGGCCTGCGCAGCGGACGCGGCGGCGAGACAAAGGACGGCCGTGCCGATGGCACGCAGGTTTCGGATCAACGCTGAAAGCATGTCGGTTCGTTCCCTCTTTTTTCGTTGGCGGGGAACCTAGCGTCTCCTCGTCGAAATCGGAAGGCGCGAGTTTGTCGCTTCGTCTCGCGCTGCGGAATTACTTCACCGCAGACCCCTGGCGCGAGGCGATCACGACGCCGGCGAGCACCAGCAGGTAGCCGATCAAGTGGAATGGCTGAATCTTTTCGCCGAGCAGCAGGATCGCCATCGCCGAGCCGAACACCGGCACCAGATGGAAGAACGGCGCGGCGCGGTTCGGGCCGATCAGCGCCACGCCCCGGTTGAAGAAGAGATAGGCCAGCGTCGAGGGAAAGATCAGGATGTAGCCCAGCGTCGCCAGCGTCACCCCGTCGAGTTGCAGGACGCGGCCGCTCCAGGCCTCCCAGATCGCGGTCGGCAGCAGCATCGTCGCGCCGCAGCAGGTGGTGAAGGAGAGAAAGGAGAGTTGGTGGATCTTCGGTCGCCGCGGGATGAAGGCGGAGTAGATCCCGAACGCCACCAGCGAGGAGGCGAACATGATGTCGCCCCTGTTGAAGCTGATGCTCGCGAGCGCGGCGAGATCGCCGCGCAGGATGATGATCAGCACGCCGAGAAGCGAGATCCCGATGCCTGCGAGCTGCGCACCGGTCAGCCGCACGCCGAACAGCACCAGCGACCACAGCGCCACGAACAGCGGCCCGGCCGACTGGATCAGCAGCGCGTTCAGCGCTTCCGTGTACTGCATCGCCCAGTACGAGATCGCGTTGTTGAAGGCAAAGCCCACCAGCGACAGGAACAGCATCAGCGGCAGGCTCTTGCGCAGATTCGGCCAGTCGCGCTTCAGATGCGGCCAGGCGAACGGCAGGAGGATCAGGAACACGCCGAACCAGCGGATCGTGGTCACCGTCAGCGGCGGCACATGCGCGCCGACGTGGCGCGCGAGCACGATGTTGCCGGCCCAGAACAGCGAGCTCAGGCTGAGCAGCAGATAAGGCTGGTTGTTGAGCCAACTGGCCGGATTGGAGGCCGGTGGCGCGGGCGAAGCGATCGTCATTGGCGTTGGATACGAGCTTGCGCCGGATTTACGTCGTGGCACAAGTCACGCGGCCGCAATGCTACAATGCAGGCATGACCAGAGGAGGCGGCATTGGCGGTTAATATGTTGAACATCGACGGCCTGGAGCGGCTCGATCGGGATGCACCGGTGGTGATGTTGAACCTGATGCGCTTCCACGTGCGCTCCGGCGACGGCGACGGTTCCGGCTGGGACGCCTATTTGCGCTACAGTGCGGTCACAGTGCCGATGATCAAGGCGCGCGGCGGCACGCTGCTCTGGACCGGCGACGCCAAGGCGGTCGCGCTCGGCCCGCAGCAGGGCAACAACTGGGATTTCGTGGCGCTGGTCCATTATCCCACAGTTGCGGCTTTCGTCGACATGATGACGTCGGAGGCCTACGAGACCGAGGCTGATCCGCATCGCGTCAATGCCTGCGCCGAGCACGTCATCATTGCGATGAACGAAGCGTACAGCAAGTTCAAGACGAAGTAGGCTTGGCTGCAGCGCGGCGCTTTTCCCCCTCTCCTGCGGCGGAGAAGGAGGACCTATGCCGCCTGCTTCCGTGACGCCACGAACACGCCGGCCAGCACCAGCGCGAAGCCGATGAAGTGGAACGCCTGCGGGTGCTCGCCCAGAAACGCCATTGCCATGATCGAGCCGAACACCGGCACGACATGGAAGAACGGCGCGGCGCGGTTGGCGCCGATCAGCCGGACACCGCGATTGAAGCAGAGATAGGCGAGCGTCGAGGGGAACACCGCGACATAGAACAGGGTCAGGAGGTTAGGCCCGTCGAGCTTCATCACGGGGCGCGCGGACAGCTCCCAGATCTCCAGCGGAATGAGACAGGCAGCACCGCAGCCGAAAGTGAAGGCGAGGAATGACAGGCCGTGCATCGGCGGCCGCTTCAAGGTCAGCACCGAATACAGCGCGAAGATAACGAGCGCGACGACGAAGATGAGGTCGCCCTTGTTGAAGTCGATGTTCGACAGCGTGGTGAAATCGCCATGCAGCAGGATGATCAGCACGCCGCACATCGACAGGAGCACGCCGAAGGCCTGCGCCACGGTGAGCCTGATCCCGAGGATGGCCAGCGACCACAGCGCCACGACGAGCGGCGCGGCGGATTGCAAGAGCAGCGTGTTGAGCGCCTGCGTATGCTCGAGCGCCCAATATTGCAGCGTGTTGAAGGCGCCGATGCCGGTGATCGAGAGCGTGACCATCAGGCCGAGCTTGCCGCGGATCGCGGGCCAGTCCTGCGCAAGGTGTTTCCAGGCGAACGGCAGCACCAGCAGAAAGGCGAAGAACCAGCGCAGGAACGACAGCGTCACCGGCGGGATGTGACCGGCGGCGAGCCGTCCGACAATCGCATTGCCGGCCCAACACAGCGCGGTGATGCTGAGCAGCAGATAAGGCTGGTTGGCGATCCAGTTGTGGCCGGACGTGGCGGCCCCGGTGGTCTCGTCGGTGGCGGACATTGTGGTTGTTGTGGCCCCGCGTCATGCGCCAAGCCTCCAGCCCGGCGGCACCCGGGCCGGTTCAGACCCGGCCCGTTCAAAGACACGGAAATCCGGCCGATATCAACGGCGCGAGGCGCATCGCGTCCATGCATGGCAGCGGCCGGAACCCGCTCAACGCTTCAGCCCGGCACGGATCGCGAACGGCTTCAACAGTTCGGCACAGGCGAGATAGACGGCAACCAGAACCGCGATGCCGCCCATCATGACCGGTGGCGGTGCAACAAAGCCGAACCAGGCACCGACCGGCGTGAAAGGCACCACCATCGCGACCAGCAGGGCGACCAGCGAGGAGGCGGACAGCACCGGATCGGGCCAGCTGCGCCACGGTCGGCCATTGGTGCGAATGATGAAGATTACGAGGATCTGCGTCGCCATGGATTCGATGAACCAGGCGGTGCGGAATTCGTCCGGCGACGCATGAAACAGCATGATGAGAGCGCCGAAGGTCAGGAAGTCGAAGACCGAGGACAACGGCCCCATGATCGCGGCGAAACGCGCCAGCCGCGTCATGCTCCAGACCTGCGGCTGCGCGGTGGCCGCGCGCGAGACCTGGTCGAAGGGGATGCCGAGCTCGGAGAGATCGTAGAGCAGGTTGTTGAGCAGGATCTGCGTCGGCAGCATCGGCAGGAACGGCAGCGCCATCGAGGCGATCGCCATCGACAGCATGTTTCCGAAATTCGAGCTCGCGCCCATCCGGACGTATTTCATGATGTTGGCGAAGGTGCGCCGGCCCTCTTCGACTCCGTCGGCGACGACTTCGAGATCCGAGGCGAGCAGGATGATGTCGGCGGCGGCCTGCGCCACGCCGGTCGCGCCTTCGACCGACAGGCCGATATCGGCGGCCTTTAGTGCCGGAGCGTCGTTGATGCCGTCGCCGAGAAAGCCGACCACCGCGCCGCCGGCCTGAAGGGCCTTCACGATGCGCGACTTCTGATCGGGCGCTAGCCGGCCGTAGGCGTCGGTCGATTGAACCTGGACTGCCAGTGCTTCGTCGCTGAGTTCGGCGATGTCGGCTCCCGACAGGACGCGGTCGGCATTCAGCCCGACCAGGCCGGCGAGCCGCTTCACCACCACCGGATCGTCGCCCGACAGGATCTTCAGCGTGATGCCGGTTGCCGCGAGCCGTGCGATCGCGGCCGCGGCCGTCGGCTTCGGCGGGTCGGCGAAGGCGCAAAAACCTTCGAAGACGAGATCGGTCTCGTCGGCGGTCTCGACCTCGCGCGTTGCGCCGGTCCAAGGGCGCGAGGCGATCGCGATGCTGCGGAGCCCTTCGCTCGCGAGCTCGTGCACGCGGGCGATCGCGCGGGTCCGGGCGCCGTCATCCATCACGCACAGCTCGAGCACCGCCTCCGGCGCGCCCTTGACGATGAGCAGCGCGCCTTCGGGGCCGGTCGCGAGCACGGATCCCAGCCGCCGTGAAAAGTCGAAGGCCTGCCTGCCGGCAAGCGTCCAGTCCTGTGCGGCATTCGGCTGGCCGGCAACCAGCGCCGCGTCGAGCGAGCCGCGATCGCCGCCGAGTTTCGCGGCGATGGCGCCGAGCCGCGCGGCGCGGGCATCGTCCTTGCCGGCGGCATCGAGACTCTTGGCCAGCGTGATCTCGGCCGAGGTCAGCGTGCCCGTCTTGTCCGTGCACAAGACGGTCATGGCGCCGAGATCGTGGATCGCGGCGAGGCGCTTGACGATCACCTTGCGGCCGGCCATGCGCAGCGCGCCGCGCGACAGCGTCACCGTGGTGATCATCGGCAGCAGTTCCGGCGTCAGCCCGACCGCGAGCGCGACGGCAAACAGCAGCGAGTCCATCACGGGGCGGCCGAACACCACGCGGACGGTGAGCACGACCAGCACCAACGCGAGCGTGGCCCGCGCGATCACGAGGCCGAATTCGCGCAAGTCGCGTTCGAACGGTGAAGGCGTCTGGGCCTCGGCAAGTGCGGAGGCCGCCGCTCCGAACACGGTGTCGCGTCCGGTCCTGACGACGAGCGCGATCGCCTCGCCGGTTTGCGCGACGGCGCCGCGAAACAGTGCATTCGACGTGTCGTCCGGGTCGGTGGTGGCGCCGGCGCGCTTCTGTACCGGATAGGGTTCGCCGGTGAGCGCCGCTTCGCCCGCGGTGAAGGCTGTGCACTCCAGGATGAGCGCGTCCGCGGGAATGATGTCGCCTGAACGGACGCGCAGGATGTCGCCCGGCACGAGCCGATCGACGTCGATCTCGCGGAACTCGTTGTCGCGTCTGACTTCGGCCTTGAGCGCCACCGATCGGCGGAGCACTTCCGCGGCCTGCAACGCATGGCCTTCCTGGACGGTGTCGAGCCCGATCGAGAGCACGAGTATCAGGACAATGATGAGCCCGCCGATATCATCGCCGGTGAGCATCGAGACGATGCCGGCAACCAGCAGGATCAGAGACAGCGGCTCTAGCAGCCGGCGCGTGATCGCACGCGCCGCCCCCTCGACGCGCGGCCGCGCGTCGCTGTTCGGCCCAAAGCGATCGAGGCGCTCGGAGGCGTCCGCGGCGGTCAGGCCGGTGAGGCCGCAGCCCAGGCGCTTGCATAGCTGATCGGGTGAAAGATGCCAGAAGCGGTTGTCGGCGTGCGCTGGACTGTCCGACAAGCAAGGCTCCCGTTTCGAAGTGTCTCGTCAGGCAGATGCCTCGAAATTCGGCGCAACCTGTTGACCTACCGCAATCTGGAATGCCGAGGGCACGCTAGCTTCATCGGCATCAAGCCCGGCTTTCGCCGGGCAACGATCGAAATCGAGATGAGGACGAATCCGCCGGCCGGTCCGGCGCGATTCGGATAGCGTTATGGTCGAGCAAGCGATGATCCTGCCGCCGCCTGACAGGCGGGTCTCCGTCACGGCGCTATGGTCGGGATTTCTCAGTCACAAATGGTTCATCCTGGTTGTCGTCGTTTTGCTCGGCCTCGGGGTCTGGCAAAGCGCGCGGACGATCCTCGGGCCCGCCATGGTGGTCGACCAGGTCAAGCGCGGCCGCCTGGTCGAGACGGTGGTGGCAAGCGGCCACGTCGAGACGCCGTTCCGGGTCGAGATCGGCAGTCAGCTCACTGGCACGGTGCAGGATGTGCTGGTGCAGCAAGGCGAAAAGGTCACCAAGGGCCAGCCCCTGATCTCGCTGGAATCGCGCGAACTGAAAGCGAGCGTGGTGCAGACGCAGGGCGCGGTGGCCCAGGCCGAAGCGCGCATCAGACAGATCGAGGAATTGACGCGGCCCTCGGCTGACGAGGCGTTGACCCAGGCCAAGGCGACGCTGCTCAACGCCCAGCAGACCTACGACCGCACCGCGCAGCTTGAACACAACGGCTATGCCACGCGCGCCGCGCTCGACGATGCGCAGAAGACGCTCGACGTCGCCCGCGCCCAGATGCGCTCGGCGCAATTTCAGGTCTACACGGCAAGCCCGGGCGGCAGCGACTACGTGATGGCCCAGACCCTGCTCAATCAGGCGCGCGCCAATCTCGACACCGCCGAATCCCGCCTCGATTACGCGACGATCACCGCGCCCCGTGACGGCGTCCTGATCACGCGCAGTGTCGAACGCGGCACCGTGGTGCAGCCGGGCAAGACGCTGCTGGTGCTCGCGCCGGCCGGCGACGCGCAACTCGTGCTGCAGATCGACGAACGCAATCTCGGCAAGATAGCGCTCGAGCAGAAGGCGCTCGCCTCGGCAGACGCCTATCCGGACCGGCGCTTCGCTGCCGAGATCACCTACATCAATCCCGGCATCGACATTTCCCGCGCATCGGTCGAGGTGAAGTTGACGGTCGCCGATCCCCCGGACTATCTGCGCCAGGACATGACGGTCTCGGTGGATATCGAGGTCGCCGCAAAGGACGATGCGCTGGTCTTGCCGGTGCGCTCGGTGCACGACGCCCTGTCGGGCGCTCCCTGGGTGCTCGGCATCAGGAACGGCCGCGCCAGCCAGCGGCCGGTCCGGATCGGCCTGCACGGCAACAGCCATATCGAGATCACCGACGGACTCGCTGCCGGCGATGTCGCGATCCCGCAAAGTTCCGGCGTCCTGACCGGTCAGCGCGTGCGTCCTGTATTGCCATGAACCGCTGGCTGCCCTTCGAATGGACCATGGCCGTGCGTTTCCTGCGCGAAGGCCGGCTCCAGACCGCCTTCATCATCGGCGGCATTTCGATCGGCGTTGGCGTCATCGTCTTCATGTCGGCGATGCTGGCGGGGTTGCAGGCCAATTTCATCAAGCGCGTGCTGACCTCGCAGCCGCAGATCCAGCTTCTCGCGCCCGACCAGGTCGCGCGCCCTCTGCGCAATGGCGCAAGCGAGTTCGAAGACGCGGTGGTGCAGCGCCCGAGCCAGCGGGTGATCTCGATCGATCAATGGCCGAAGATCAGGAACCAGATGCAGGCGATGCCCGAGGTCGTCGCTGTATCGCCGACCATCCTTGGCTCCGTGCTTGTGGTGCGCGGCGACGCCAGCCGTTCCGTGACGCTGTCCGGCGTCGAACCGGATTCCTATTTCAAGATCGTCAAGGTGCCGGACTATATCGTCGCCGGCGAGCCGCGCCTGACCAGCGAGGACATCATCATCGGTATCGAACTCGCGAAGGATCTGGGCGCCACCGTCGGCGACAAGCTCAACATTCGCGCCGCATCCGGTGCCACGCGCGTGCTCACGGTCTCCGGCCTCGTCGACCTCGGCAACAAGAGCGCCAACCAGCGCATCTGCTATGCCGCGCTGCGCACCGCGCAGTCGCTGCTCGGCATGATCGGCGGCATCACCACCATCGATATGACCGTCGGCGACATCTATGCGGCCGAGGAGATCGCCCAGCGCATCCAGGCCTCCAACGTGGTCGAGGCCGACAGCTGGATCAAGACCAATGCGCAGTTCTTCACCGCGGTACAGGCCCAGCAGAACACCAACACCCTGATTCGCCTGTTCGTCGGCCTTTCCGTGGCCTTCGGCATCGCGGCCGTGCTGGTCGTCTCGGTGATCCAGCGTTCCAAGGATATTGGCATCTTGCGCGCAATGGGCACCTCGCGCGGCCAGATCCTGCGCGTGTTCCTGGTGCAGGGCGGACTGCTCGGCTTCGTCGGCTCGCTGTTCGGCGCGGCCATGGGCGCCTTTGCGCTGGTCTATTGGCATTCGGTGGCGCGCCAGGCCGACGGCACGGAATTGTTTCCGTTGGTCCTGGAGCGAAGCCTGTTCATCTATACGGCGCTGCTCGCCACCATCACCGGCCTGCTCGCCGCGATGGCGCCGGCGGTGCGGGCGGCCAAACTCGATCCGGTGGTGGCGATCCGTGGCTAGCGAAATCCTCCGCCTCGAGAAGGTGTGCAAGGCCTACAATGTCGGCCTGCCGACTGAAACCGAGGTGCTGCACGGTATTGACCTTGAGCTCGACCACGGCGAGTTTCTGGCGCTGATCGGCCCGTCCGGCTCGGGCAAGAGCACGCTGCTCAACATCGTCGGCCTGCTCGACCGGCCGACCTCGGGCCGCCTTCTGATCAAGGGACAGGACACGGCTGCGCTCGGCGACGCCGAGATCACCCGATTGCGCGGCCACACCATCGGTTTCGTCTTCCAGTATCATCTCCTGATCTCGGCCTTCACGGCGCGGGAAAACGTCATGATGCCGATACTGGTCGATCGCGGCTTTCCATCTGCGGAGATCGAGGAGCGGGCGAACCGGCTGCTGGCGCAGGTCGGGCTGGAGAAATTCGCCGGCAACCTCGCCAACAACATGTCGGGCGGCCAGCAGCAGCGGGTCTCGGTAGCGCGCGCGCTCGCCATGAATCCGGATCTCGTGCTGGCGGACGAGCCGACCGGCAACCTCGACACCAAATCGGCCGATGCCGTGTTCGAGCTGATGAGGCAGGTCAACCGCGACAGCGGCACGAGCTTCCTGCTGGTGACCCATAATATGGATCTGGCGCGGCGCTGCGACCGCATCATCGAAGTAGTCGACGGCCGCATCCGGGCCTAACGTCGTAGAGCCCGTCCGGGAAGCGGATTTTTAGGGGATATCAAGGGCTTGGATAGAGCATTGGGCCCCGAAAAAGCCCCGTTCTTGCTTGCTTACAGAGGCTGCATCCTTTATCCGGTTGGCTGCCTCGCGTTCGAGCGGCCCCGGCCGTGATTGGGCTGGGCGCATCTAACAGATTGCATAGGGATTACCCGCGAATGGCCAATGTTGTCGTCGTCGGCGCCCAGTGGGGCGACGAAGGAAAGGGCAAGATCGTCGACTGGTTGTCGGAGCAGGCGGACATCGTCGTCCGTTTCCAGGGCGGCCATAACGCCGGCCACACGCTGGTGATCAACGGCAAGACCTACAAGCTGGCGCTGCTGCCCTCGGGCGTGCTGCGCGAGCAGAAGTTGTCGGTGATCGGCAACGGCGTCGTGTTCGATCCCGCCGCCTTCCTCGACGAGGTCACCAAGCTGCGGTCGCAGGGCGTCGCGGTCGGCCCGGACAATCTGCGGGTCGCCGAGAACGTCACCCTGATCCTGCCGCTGCACCGCGAACTCGACGCGCATCGCGAATCCGCCAATGCGGCGACCGCGATCGGCACCACCCGCCGCGGCATCGGCCCGGCGTACGAGGACAAGGTCGGCCGCCGCGCCATCCGCCTGATGGACCTCGCCGATCTCGACACGCTGCCGCACAAGATCGACCGGCTGCTGGCGCATCACAACGCATTGCGCCGCGGCCTCGGCCTGCCGGAGTTCGACGGCAAGGAGATCGTGCAGGAATTGACCGCGCTCGCGCCGCAGCTCCTGCCCTATGCCGAGACGGTGTGGCGGCTGCTCGACATCAAGCGGCGCGAGGGCAAGCGCATGCTGTTCGAGGGCGCGCAAGGCGCGCTGCTCGACGTCGATCACGGCACGTACCCGTATGTGACGTCGTCCAACACGGTGGCGGCGCAGGCCGCGACCGGGTCGGGCCTCGGCCCCGCCGCGGTCGGCTATGTGCTCGGCCTCTGCAAGGCTTACACGACCCGCGTCGGCCAGGGCCCGTTCCCGACCGAGCAGGACAACGAGACCGGCCGCAAGATCGGCGAGCGCGGCCGCGAGTTCGGCACCAATACCGGACGGCCCCGCCGCTGCGGCTGGTTCGATGCGGTTCTGGTTCGCCAGGCGGTCCGGACCTGCGGGATCAACGGTCTGGCGCTGACCAAGCTCGACATTCTCGACGGCTTCGACACGATCGAGGTCTGCACCGGCTACAAGCTGGACGGCAAGGAGATCGATCATTTCCCAGCGGGCGAGGGCGCCCAGGCCCGGGTCGAGCCGATTTACGAGACCATCGAGGGCTGGAAGGAGCCGACCGCCAATGCGCGGTCCTGGGCCCAGCTGCCGGCCCAGGCGATCAAATATGTCCGCCGGATCGAGGAATTGGTGGGGTGCCCGGTCGCACTGCTTTCCACCAGCCCCGAACGCGAGGATACTATCCTCGTACAAAATCCGTTTGAGGCTTAACGATCTCTTACCGGGACGCGCGTATAATTGAGTAGAAATGGCTGATTACTATCCGCTGATCGCCCGCGCTATTGCCGCCCTGGACCCCAACGCTCCCGGCGAGAGCCGTCGCGCGCTCTACGAGCGGGCGCGCACGGCGCTGATCGCGCAGCTCCGCAGCGTACAGCCGCCGCTCTCCGAATCCGAGATCACCCGCGAGCGCCTCTCGCTGGAAGAGGCCGTCCGCAAGGTGGAATCGGAGGCTGCCCAGCGTGCCCGCGAGGCCTCGCGCCCCGGTGGCGGCACCCGCAGCAGCGGCAGCGGCGATGCCTTCCGCCGCGCCAGCACCCGCGCCACCGAGGGCAACGCGCCAGCGCCCCAAACCGCCGCCCCGCCGCGCACCCGTCCGGCTCCGCCGCCGCCGCGCGCCGACCGGCCCTCCTTCAATGTCGATGACCAGGGCGAGGCCCCGCGTGCGCCGCGGGCTCCGCGTTTCGACGCGCCGCGGCAGCCGGGTCCGTCGGCACCGCCGTCGATGCCGGAGCCTCCGCCGGCCGGACGTGATCGCGCCGGTGGCCGCCGTCCGCCGGACATGGGACCGCCGCTGCCGCCGGCACCGGGCGTGCGCGGCTTCCGCGACATCACGGCCGACGCCAATGATCTCGGCGGTGCCGCCGCGCAAGCCAACCGCGCGGCGCGCCGCACCTACGCCAACGTGCCCTCGCCCTCGCCGGAATTCGACCGGCTCGAGCCGAGCCTGGAGAATCGCGCCGCCGGGGCGGACGCGCCGTATTCCTACGACGAATCGATTGAGGAGGCCGAGCGCTACGCGCCGCAGTCGCAGCCGCCGTCGCAACGTCCGCACATCCCCGTTCTCGATCGCGACACGAAGAAGAAGCGCGCCCGCACCGGCTCCGCCTTTCCGTTCAAGAGCGCGATCGCCGTCGGCATCGTGCTGATCCTGGTCGGTGCCGGTATCCTCTGGGGCAAGCAGCTGGTCCAGACCGCGACCAACCTGCTGAAGTCTTCGCCGACGCAGGTGGTGGAGGCGCCCAGGGATTCGTCTCAGCCGCAGAGCAAGCCCAAGATTCCGGATCGCGTCGGCCAGCCCTCGGCCAGCGACCAGCCGGTCGCGCCGGTGGCGCAGAAGGTCGTGCTCTATGACGAGGATCCATCCGATCCGAAGGGCAAGCAATATGTCGGCTCGGTGGTGTGGCGGCTCGAGCCGATCAAGGCGTCGGGCAACCAGAAGGCCGACGTCGCCGTGCGCGCCGACATCGAGATCCCCGACCGCAAGTTCAAGATGACGATGTCGTTCCGCCGCAACACCGACTCCTCGCTGCCGGCGAGCCACACCGCGGAGCTGACCTTCGTCCTGCCGGCGGACTTTTCGGGCGGCGGCGTCGCCAACGTGCCGGGCATCCTGATGAAGTCGAACGAGCAGGCACGCGGCACGCCGCTCGCGGGCCTCGCGGTCAAGGTCACCGACGGCTTCTTCCTGGTCGGCCTCTCCAACGTCGACGCCGACCGCAGCCGCAACGTCCAGCTCCTGAAGGAGCGCTCCTGGTTCGACGTGCCCCTGGTCTACGCCAACCAGCGCCGCGCCATCATCGCCATCGAGAAGGGCGCTCCCGGCGAGCGCGCCTTCAACGACGCCTTCGCGCAGTGGGGCGACTAGATCTCTACTCCGTGAGACCTCGGCCTGCATGGTTCGAGACGCCCGCCTTGGTGGGCTCCTCACCATGAGGGTTTGATATCTCGCCGCGAAACGAGACCTCATCCTGAGGGCCCGCCCCTTGGGCGGGCGTCTCGAAGGATGGCCGCAGGTACGCTCTCTCTACTGCGCCGTGGCTTCCCGCTTGCGCGATGTCGCGGCTGCGTGCTCGCGGTCCATCACGGCGCGACAGCCGGGGCTGACCTGAGCCTTTTTCTGCACCATGCAGGCCCTGATTCTGGGGATGTCGGGGATCTCACTCGAGCACAGCCGCATGGCATCGCCGGAGCACATCTGTTGCGCTTCGGAGGAGAAGGCGAGGCCGGGCGATGTCTGGAATGCGATGGCTGCGGTTGTGACGGCGAAGAGAGTTGCGATCGTCTGATTGCGTGTCATGCAGAATGCGTCCCCGAGTTCCGTGGGCTTGAGCCACTTGATTTTGGGGCGCCGCACGCGGCTTGATCTGCCGCATGTCACAGCCTTCACGCCGGGACCTCAATCCCGCATGTGGTCGCTCGATCTCTCGTGATGTTCGAATCGAAAAGTGCTGCGCCGCCCGAATCAAGTATGCGCCATTGTCGCGCGGCCGCAATGGCAAGCGAAAAGGAATTCGCAATTGTTGCGCGCACGTCACGCACAATGCGACTCGCGTGCGATCAGATCAATCGATCGGAGGATACGCTCGCTTGCTCCGCATCGCTTGCGCCAAGCGCTGCGTGCTCCTCGACAGCCGTAACGCCCTTTGCCGTGAGCTCGAACAGATCGCCGTCCTTCATCACGTAACCGTCGGCGATCAGCTCGCCTATCTTGCCGTGCCGGTCGTCGGCAAAGGCGATGGATTGGCTGATGTCCCTGAGAATCGAGAGCTGTTCGTCGCGTAACATGGCTTCACTCTCCGTTCGCCGGGATGGTTCCGGTCCTCACATGCCGTGGCTCTGAAAGACCTTGCTGCAGGACCGCGACAGTTTGGCCCGGTTGGCTTGCAAGCAGCCTTGTACGGCCATGTCGTTGCCGAGGTCCTTGCGGCAGAATCGCGAGGCGTCCCGCGAACAGGCCTTCTGCTCCTGCGGCGAACCCATATGGCCTTGTGCGAAAGCGGGCGCGTTCGACAGGCCGCTCACGGCCGCCAGCGCGATCGTCGCCAGGAAGAACAGTTTGCGGGACATCGGGGGCTCCAAATCTGACAGGTGAGTTTCAAGTCCGTCGCTATGCCGCTTGTTCCCAGCGCAGAGCCCGTACCCCGCTATTCAAGGTTCCCGCAGCACTGCTATAACGGGGCGAAGGATGAGGGTGCCTGATGAAACGCTATCTCGTGTTTGCGCTGGTTGGCCCGTTCGTGGGCGGGTTCCTGCTGCTGCTGACGACCACCTATCAGTCCGGCTATTGGACCCAGACCAATCTCGCTGAGGTCGGCAAGCTGTTCGCGGTGTTCTTCAAGTCCCTGCAATACAGCTATCTGTTCGGCTTCCTGCCCTCGCTGATGATCGGTGCGGTCGACGACATCCTGGTCCACATCCGCCGGATCGGCCCGGTGCTGCGGATGCTGCTGGTCGGCGTGTTCGCCTTCATCCTGGCCTCGCTGACCTACAGCTCGCGCGGGCCGGACTCGGGCGCGGTGCAATTCATCCTGTACGGCCTCGTCGGGTTTGTGCCGGCGGTGCTTTCATCCTGGCTCGTGCATAAATATGTCCCGGAGCCGCAGCCGGCGGCAGCACAGACTTGAGGGCGCGACCTTCGATCACGCCGCAGCAACCTCCGCCGCGCTGGCGCGTTCCCTACAGGCCATGACCATGCCCGATGACAATATCCTTGCTCCGCGTCGCTCCCGTTCGGGAAGCCGCCCGGGTGCGGCCTCTTCGGGCACCGAGGGGCGTGGACCGATCATCGATCAGGACGGTCACGAGATCCGGCCCGAAACGCTGGAGCAGGGCTTTCGCGAGTTTCGCTTCGAGTTCGGCAAAGATAGTCCATTTGCTGGCAACCCGTTCGGCAATCTGACGCGCGAGCAGCGGATCGCGCGGATCGAGGCGATCGCAAAGCTGCTCGACGTCGCCTTCGTGCTTCCCGGAACCAATATCCGCTATGGCATCGACGGCTTGATCGGGTTGATCCCCGTCGTCGGCGACATCATCACCACCGCGATCTCGCTCTGGCTGGTGCGAGAGGCGAGGGCGCTCGGGGCGCCCTGGTACATCACCGCGCGCATGCTCGGCAATGTCGCCCTCGACGGCGTCGTCGGCATCGTCCCGTTCGCGGGCGACGCCTTCGACGTCATGTTCCGTGCCAACATGCGCAACGTGCGCCTGCTCCGCCGCTGGCTCGACAAGCAGCCGCGCATCTGACACGCCCCAAAACGCAAAAAGCGCGACGGCCTTTCGGCCATCGCGCTTTCAGCGCACATCGGAGTGCTTTACGAAAACTTATGCCGCGTCGGCGGCGTCGGTGCTGGCTTCCACCGGCTTGCGGTGGCGGGGCAGCGGGAAGGCTTCGCTCTCATAGAGCGAGCGGATGCCGTTCTGGTCGAAGCGCGCTTCCTCGACCTGGAGATAGGCGCCGTTCAGCGAATCCGTCGGCAACTGCTCCATCGCGAACTGCACGGCTTCGGCCGCGGTGCCGAACCGGCGATAGGTGAATCCTGCACGCTTCTTCTTGCGGATCGCAGCGGGGAAGAGTTCGGCGGAAGTGTTGAAGTTGAACGGACGCAGTGGACGCATGGTCAAAGACCTCGTGATCTCTCTGGGGCTTTAAGCGCGTGGGGTTGGGACCGGCAGAGGCCACCATTGAGTGGGCGCCGCACATGTCATTTTCGTCCTCTAATATAGCCCGTTTTGACAAAATTGCGACCCCCGCGATGCGAGATGATGAATCCGCGCATGGCAGCTCCGCAACTGTGAAAGTTACAACGATATCAATGGCTTGAATGGCTTATAGCTTGCCAAGGAGCAGCAGCACGAGCAGCACCACCAGGACGAGGCCGCCGATCCCCATGCCGGAATGACCCATTCCGTAACCGTATCCACCGATGCGGCCCGACAGGCCGCCGACGAGATAAATGATCACCAGGATGATCAGGATGGTCCCAAGCGTCATGGCATCCTCCCTGGCGGCCGCCGCAACGCCATGGCCGGCCGCACCACCAAGTGAGAAAAGCACATCGCGGCGCCGGGTTCCATGACGGAACCCGGCGCCGCGTGAGGTTTATTTGGGCTCGAGCTTCAGCGCTGCGGAATTGATGCAGTAACGCAAGCCCGTCGGCCCCGGGCCGTCTGGAAAGACATGGCCGAGATGGCCGCTGCACTTGGCGCACAGCACCTCGGTGCGGACCATGCCGTGGCTGACGTCCCGCTCCTCGTCGATATGGCCCTCGACGGCGGGCTGGGTGAAGCTCGGCCAGCCGCAGCCGGAATCGAACTTCGCGTCGGACTCGAACAGCTCGTTGCCGCAGCCGGCACAGGTATAGATGCCGGCGCGGTGGTCGTGTTCATATTCGCCGGAGAAGGGACGCTCGGTCGCCTTCTCGCGCAGCACCGCGTATTGCATCGGCGACAACTCGCTGCGCCATTGCTCTTCGCTCTTGATGACCTTGTCGTCCGTGGTTTTCGTCTTGGTGTCGGGCATGGGTCTCCCGTTTTCGATGATCTTGTTTTCGGTGATCTTGTTCAGTGATCTTGCGATCAGTTGGTGGCCTTGCTGGCGCTCACCAGCGTCGGCTTCTCGATATAGTTATCCGCGAACAGCTTTTTCAGGTTCTCGACCTTCGGAAGGTCGTTGTAGGCGATATAGGGCTGGTTCGGGTGCAGCGTCAGATAATCCTGGTGATAGGCCTCCGCCGGATAGAAAGCCTCCAGCGCGCCGACCTTGGTCACGATCGGCTTGCTGAAGACCTTGGCGCCGTTGAGCTGGGCGATATAGGCCTCGGCCACCTTCTTCTGCTCGTCGGAAGTGGTGAAGATCGCCGAGCGATATTGCGTCCCGCTGTCGGGGCCCTGCCGGTTGAGCTGGGTCGGGTCGTGCGCCACCGAGAAGTAGATCTGGAGGATCTTGCCGTAGGAGATCTTCTTGGGGTCGTATTTGATCTCGACGGATTCCGCGTGGCCGGTCCGGCCGCTCGAGACGGTCTGGTAGTCGGCCGACGCCTTGGTGCCGCCGGCGTAACCGGAGACCGCGTTGACGACTCCCGCGGTGTGCTGGAACACGCCCTGCACGCCCCAGAAGCAGCCGCCGGCGATCACGGCGGTCTGGATCCCGCTTGCGGGCGCCGCGTCAACGGCGGGAGCGGGGATCACGACCGCATCCTCTGCGGCCCGGGTCGGCGCGGCAAAAGCCAGCGTCAGGGCGGTGGTGGCGGCGAGCAGGGACAGGATGGCGGGTCGGCGCATGGCAATCCTCTTTCGGAAGGTCTGACAGTCTAGGGCGATTGGGGCCGGGCGAACAGCCTGCCCGGCAATTTCGGATAGTCCAGATACGGGCGGACCGGGCGATTGTTACGGCCGGACGGACACGAGTCTGTGAAACGCGCCGCCTGGAAGAGCCGGCTTGGCGAGGACCGGAACTCCGCGCTAGATGAACCGGTGCGATCGGTGATCGACCTAAAGAATGATGGCTGGAGCTGACCTGACAACATGCTGCGCGTCGTATCCCTGACCCTCGTCCCCGTGCTCGCCATCCTGGCCAGCTGGAGTTCGATCGCGGCGGCCGATCCGAAACTCGGCGACGACCTCGCCATCTGTCGCGACCGCCAGGCGGATGCGCAGGCGAGGGCGCAGGCCTGCGACAATTTACTCAACGCCGACCGGCTCACCGGCAAGGACAAGGCCATCGCGCTCTCCGTGCGCGGCAATACGCTGATCAACAAGCGCGACTATGTCCACGCGATCGAGACCTTGTCCATGGCCGTGGACCTCGATCCCGACAACGTCGTCACGCTCAATTTGCGCGGCCTCGCCTATGAGCGGACGGGCCAGGACGACCTTGCGATGGCGGACTACAACCTCGCGCTCCAG
Organism: Bradyrhizobium sp. Ken64; assembly: GCF_055807555.1. Taxonomy (NCBI): domain Bacteria; kingdom Pseudomonadati; phylum Pseudomonadota; class Alphaproteobacteria; order Hyphomicrobiales; family Nitrobacteraceae; genus Bradyrhizobium; species Bradyrhizobium sp. Ken64. The sequence goes on from NZ_JBVVPA010000013.1 coordinate 166,984, forward strand.
AAGCGCCCGACCTACGGTGTGCCCTACAACAACCGCGGCATCATCCAGGTGCGCCGGGGGGCGCTGCAAAGCGCGCTCGACGATTTCAACCTGTCGATCAAATACGCGCCCAAGTTTCTGCTCGGCTACACCAACCGCGCCCGCGTGCGCACGCTGATGCAGGATTTTGATGGCGCGCTCGCCGATTTCGCGGAGGCCGAGAAGATCGAACCGGCCGCGCCGCAGATCACCAGCAATCGTTGCATCACCTACGGCATGATGGGCAAGTTCGACCAGGCCTTCGCCGATTGCAACGGCTTGATCGAAAAGCAGCCCAAAAATGTGTACGCGATCAACAATCGCGCCGACGTCAACATGTTGAAGGGCGATCTCGACGCCGCGCTGAAGGACTACAACATTGCGATCCAGATCAACCCGAACAATGTGCGGGCGCATTCGGGGCGCGGCCAGATCTACGAGCGCAAGAAGGACCTCGCCCAAGCCCGCGCCGACTATCGCGCGGCGGCCTATTCGCTGACGAAGTTCGACGAGTTCGATGTCGCGCGCGCCCGCGCGATCGCGCAGGAGCGATTGGCCGCGCTGACCCCGCAGCCGTCCGCCGGATCCACGGGACGCCGTGTGGCGCTGGTGATCGGCAACGGCGCCTACAAGAACGTCCACGCCTTGCCCAATCCGCCACGCGACTCGAAGATGATCGCAAGCGTGCTGCGCGATGTCGGCTTCCAGACCGTGATATCCGTCAGCGACCTGACCCGCGACAAGTTCTTCGAAGCGTTGCAGACGTTTGCGGCCGAGGCGGAAAAGGCGGATTGGGCGGTGGTCTATTACGCGGGCCACGGTTTCGAGATCGGCGGCGTCAATTACCTCGTTCCCGTCGATGCCAAGCTTGCCGCCGACAGGGACGCCGAGACCCAGGCGGTCGCGCTGGAGCAGGTGATCGCGGCGGTGGGCGCTGCGCGAAAAGTGCGTCTGGTGATGCTGGATGCCTGCCGCGACAATCCGTTCGCGCCAACCATGCAGCGCACGCTGTCGCTCAAGCTGGTGGACAAGGGCTTTTCCAACATCGAGCCCGGCGCCGGCTTCATGGTGGTCTACGCCGCCAAGCACGGCGAGACCGCGATGGACGGCGACGGCGGCGCCGACAGCCCGTTCGCCACCGCGCTCGCCCGCGAGATCAAGGTGCCGCGCGTCGAGATCCGAAAGCTGTTCGACATCGTCCGCGACGACGTCTGGCTTGTGACCAAGCACGTGCAGCAGCCGTTTTCCTACGGCTCGCCGCCGGGGCGCGAGGATTTTTATTTCGTCGCGGGGAAGTGAACGCCGCGCTCGAATTTGTAGCCCGCATGAGCGTAGCGACATGAGGGTCCGTCTGTCCCGGATATCGCTTCGCTCATCCGGGCTACGGCAGCTACCCCAGCGTCACACCACAATGCTCAGCCGCTTCGCAGCCCGCGTGATGCCCGTGTACAGCCACCGCGCGCGACTCTCCTGAAACGCAAAGCTCTCGTCGAACAGCACGACGTCGTCCCATTGCGAGCCCTGCGACTTGTGCACGGTCAGCACATAGCCGTAGTCGAACTCGTCATAGGGCTTGCGCTGCTCCCAGGCGATCGCCTCGACACCGCCCTCGAAGCAATCGGCGCGCACCGAGACCTTGGTCACCTTGTGGCCGAGATCCTCGTCCGGCGACAGCCTCATGCTGAGAATGCGGGATTTCGAACGCGAGGTGTTGCGCGACTTCACGCGCCACAGCCCGCCGTTGAACAGGCCCTTCTTGCGGTTGTTGCGCAGGCAGACCAGCTTGTCGCCGGCGACGGGGAAGACGTCCTCGATGTTCTGGCGCTGACGCACCCGCATATTATACGCGCGCCGCGTGTTGTTGCGGCCGACCAGCACCTGGTCGGCGGCCATGACGCGATCAGGATCGAGCTCCTTGCGCGACACCACCTCGCTCTCGCCGTAGCGGCCGATGTCGAGCTCGCGGCCCTCGCGGACGTCCATCGACATCCGCACGATCGGGTCGTCCTGGGCCTGGCGGTGCACCTCGGTCAGCATCGCGTCCGGCTCGGTATTGGTGAAGAAGCCGCCGCCCTGGATCGGGGGCAGCTGCGCCGGATCGCCCAGCACCAGCAGCGGGCAGTCGAACGACATCAGGTCGCGGCCCAATTCGGCATCGACCATCGAACATTCGTCGATCACGATCAGCTTGGCCTTGGAGGCCGGAGCGTCGTCCCACAGCTCGAAGCTGGGTTGTTCCTCGCCGGATTCTCGGGTGCGGTAGATCAGCGAGTGGATGGTGGAGGCTTCGTCGCAGCCCTTGTTGCGCATGACCAGCGCCGCCTTGCCGGTGAAGGCGGCGAACTTCACCTCGCCGTCGACGCCGTCGGCGATGTGCCGCGCCAGCGTGGTCTTGCCGGTGCCGGCATAGCCGAACAGGCGGAACACCGGCGGCGTGCCGTTGCGGCCGGGTTTGGCCTTGAGCCAGTCGCCAACGGCCTTGAGCGCGGCATCCTGATGCGGGGTGAATGTGGCCATGTCTGTCTTGAGGAGGGGGCGAAACGGAGCGATTCGCCAGCCCCAAAACTAACCATTCGCACCGCCGGTTCAAGCCGGGCGGGGCCTCCTACTGCCAGCCGGGAACGCCGCGCATGTCGGGCAGATGGTGGGCGATGCCCTTGTGGCAGTCGATGCAGGTCTTCTCCTTGGTGAACAGGAAGCGCTGATGCGCGACCGAGGCCCGCGGCGACTGCTTGGTGATGTCCATGGAATCGGCGCTGTGGCAGTTGCGGCATTCCAGCGAATCGTTGGACTTGAAGCGCGCCCATTCATGCGCCGCCAGCTCGAGCCGGTGATCTTGGAATTTCTCGCGGGTGTCGATCGTTCCGAAGATCTTGCCCCAGACCTCCTTGGAGGCCTGCATCTTGCGGGCGATCTTGTCGGTCCAGTTGTGCGGCACGTGGCAATCCGGACAGGTCGCGCGCACGCCGGAGCGGTTGGCGAAGTGGATGGTCGATTTCAGCTCGGCATAGACGTTGTCCTTCATCTCGTGGCAGCCGGTGCAGAATTTTTCGGTGTTGGTCAATTCCAGCGCGGTGTTAAAGCCGCCCCAGAAGATCACGCCGGCCATGAAGCCCGCCAGCACGAGCACGCCGAGCCCGAACACCGAGCTCGGACGGATCAGGACCTGCCAGAGCTCGCGCGCAAAGTCCCAGATTCGCGCGATGAAGCCGCCCTTGGCCTTCATTCCCTCGTCGGGCTCATCAGCGGTCGTCGTCATCGGCGGCCACCGGGGCTTGCACGCGACAGCAGCGTGTCGATGTCGGTGAAGTCGTTGCTGACCGGCGGATTGGCGGTGTTCTGCGGCACGTGGCATTCCGTGCAGAAGAAGCGGCGCGGCGAGATCGAAGCCAGGAACTGGCCGTCGCGATCCATGAAGTGGGTGATCGAGACCATCGGCGCCTGCGATTCCGCGATGCGCGCCCGCGCATGGCAGGACAGGCACTTGTTGCCGTTGAGGTCGATCTGATAGCCGTCGATCGTATGCGGAATGACAGGCGGCTGCTCCGGATAGTTGCGCACTTCCCTTTCGGAGGTGTTGCGGTTCGGCAGCATCGGCGGCGCCGGACCTTCGTCGTTGAGCGGCGTCGGGCCGCGCAGGCCTGAGGTCACCGTCTGCGCGGTCAGCGAACTCGCGCCGGCCGCGATCGCGACTGCGAGCAGCGCTACTCCAAATCGTTTCATCATGACACGTTCACCCGCTCGATGCGCACGGCGCACTTCTTGTAGTCGGTTTGCAGCGAGATCGGATCGGTGGCGTCCAGCGTCACCTTGTTGATCAGCTTGGACTCGTCGAACCACGGCACGAAGACGAGGCCTCGCGGCGGCCGGTCGCGGCCGCGGGTCTCGACGCGGACGCGGATGAAGCCGCGGCGGGAGATCACCTTCACCTCGTCGCCGCGGCGGATCTTCGCCTCCTGTGCGTCGTCGGGATGCATGAAGCACACGGCCTCGGGGAAGGCCTTGTAGAGCTCGGGTACCCGGCGCGTCATGGTGCCGGAATGCCAGTGCTCCAGCACGCGGCCGGTCGAAAGCCAGTAGGGATATTCGTCGTCTGGCGATTCCGCCGCCGGCTCGTAAGGCAGGGCGAAGATGCGCGCCTTGCCGTCCGGATAGCCGTAGAACTGCACGTCGGTGCCCTGCTTGACATAGGGATCGCTACCCTCGCGGAAACGCCATTTCGTCTCCTGGCCGTTGACGACGGGCCAGCGCAGGCCGCGTTCGCGGTGATAGGTGTCGAACGGCGCGAGGTCGTGGCCATGGCCGCGGCCGAAGGTGGCGTATTCCTCGAACAGGCCCTTGTGGACGTAGAAGCCGAACGCTTTGGACTCGTCGTTGAGGTAGCCCTGCTCGATGTCGGAGACCGGAAACTTGTCGACCTGGCCGTTCTTGTAGAGCACGTCGAACAGCGTCTTGCCCCGCACGTCCGGCTTCTTGGCGATCAGCTCCTCCGGCCACACTTCCTCGATCTTGAAGCGCTTGGAGAATTCCATGAGCTGCCAGAGATCGGACTTGGACTCGCCCGGGGCAGCGACGAGCTGATGCCAGAACTGCGTACGCCGCTCGGCATTGCCGTAAGCGCCTTCCTTCTCCACCCACATCGCGGTCGGCAGGATCAAATCAGCGGCGAGCGCTGTCACCGACGGATAGGCGTCCGAAACCACGATGAAATTGTCGGGGTTGCGGAAGCCCGGATAGGTCTCCTCGTTGGCGTTGGGACCGGCCTGCAGGTTGTTGTTGACCTGCACCCAATAGGCGTTGATCAGGCCGTCCTTCAGCATCCGGCTTTGCAGCACGGCGTGCGCGCCGGGCTTGTCGGGAATGGTGCCTTCGGGCAGCTGCCAGATGTGCTCGGTCTTGGTGCGGTGTTCCTTGTTGGTGACCACCATGTCCGCAGGCAGGCGGTGCGAGAAGGTGCCGACTTCGCGCGCGGTGCCGCAGGCCGAGGGCTGGCCGGTCAGCGAGAACGGGCTGTTGCCGGGCGAGGAGATCTTTCCGGTCAACAGATGGATGTTGTAGACGAGGTTGTTGCACCAGACGCCGCGGGTGTGCTGGTTGAATCCCATGGTCCAGAACGAGACCACCTTGGTCTTGGGGTCGGCGTAGAGCTCGGCCAGCGCCTCCAGCCGGTTGAGCGGCACGCCCGACATCTCGGCCGCCTTCTCCAGCGTGTACTCCGAGACGAACTTGACGTACTCGTCGTAGCTCATCTCGGTGGAATCGTTGGCCTTCGCCGCGCCCGTCGCCTTCTTCTGCAGCGGATGCTCGGGCCTCAAGCCGTAGCCGATGTCGGTCTGGCCGCGCCTGAAGATGGTATGCGCGGCAACGAAGTCCTTGTTGACCCGGCCGGTCTTGATGATGTGGTTGGCGATGGCGTTGAGGATGTAGAGGTCGGTCTGCGGCTTGAATATCATGCCGATGTCGGCGAGGTCGAACGAGCGGTGCTCGAAGGTCGAGAGCACGGCGACGCGGACATGCGGTGCGGACAGCCGGCGATCGGCGAGGCGCGTCCACAGGATCGGATGCATCTCCGCCATGTTGGAGCCCCACAGCACGAAGGCGTCGGTGGCCTCGATGTCGTCATAGCAGCCGGCCGGCTCGTCGATGCCGAAGGTGCGCATCATGCCGGCCACGGCGGAGGCCATGCAGTGGCGTGCATTGGGGTCGATGTTGTTGGTGCGGAAGCCGGCCTTGAACAGCTTCACGGCCGCATAGCCCTCCCAGACCGTCCACTGGCCGGAACCGAACATGGCGACGCCGTTCGGCCCGCGCTTCTTGATCGCCTCCTTCCACTTCACCTCCATGATGTCGAAGGCTTCGGTCCAGGTAACAGGCGTGAATTCGCCGTTCTTGTCGTATTTGCCGCCCGTCTTGCGCAGCATCGGCTGTGTCAGGCGGTCGTGGCCGTACATGATCTTGGAGAGGAAGTAGCCCTTGACGCAGTTGAGGCCGCGATTGACCTCGGCCTTGATGTCGCCGTGGGTGGCGACAACGCGATTGTTCTTGGTCGCGACCATCACCGAGCAGCCGGTACCGCAGAAGCGGCAGGCGGCCTTGTCCCATTTCAATTCGGCGACGTCGCGCTCGGCGACGAGGTTTGCGGCGAGCGTCGGTGCCGGCATGCCCGCAGCGGCGGCCGCAATGGCGGCGGCCTCGAGCTTCAGCATCTGGCGGCGGTCGAGCTTTGGCGATGTCATGACGACTCTCCCGGCCTTAAGCCGTTTCGATGGCGTGAAAGACCAGCGCCGCCGAATAGACGTCGGGCAGCGACTGGATGGTGTTGAGCAGGGTGCCGAGGCTGCCGGCATCCGGCGCCTCGGTCACGACGATGAGCTTTCCTCGCGCATCGCGGCCGTGAATCTCGCAGCCGGCAAGAGCGGTGATCGCGGCTTCCAGCTGGTCCAGACGCTCGGGGCGGGCCTGCACGATGATGCTGGCAATTTCGCAACCGGGTGGCGCGACGATGCGGTCGGCGCTGAGCACCCGGCCGGTGATCAAGGCACGGCGGTTGAGTTTGGATTCGGCCATGATGCCTGTCTTTCGCTTCGAGGAGATCAATGCGGGGAGGGCGGTGGGCCGGGAGGGCCGGCGAACATCTGGTAGATCCAGACGCCGAGCCCGTAGGAGCCGACCGTTCCGACCGCGAGGACGGGCATCACGATCGCGGTCAGGAACAGGAATGCGAAAATCTCCATGCGCTTGCGGCGCACGCGCGAAGTCGCGTCGTCGGGGGCCGACATATTCGGTCTCGTCTGAAATGTGGGGATTGGGACGGCATCCGGGCCGTTGCCTTGCTGCACTTTAGAAGCAGCAGGGCCACTGACGCCTTGATCTGGATCAATCCGTCGAGTCGCGATGCTGGCTGCCGCCAGACCACAAGCGCAAGTTTGGGTTGTACCCGTGCGAAGGCGATGCGACAATTTGGCATCGAACGGGGATACGAGCTGTGACCGCGACAGGGCTGACGGCGATCGATCTCGGACTTCGCGGCGCGGCGAGCGGCGTGTTCCTGTTGATCGTTCTCGTGGCCTTGCTGCGTCGCGCGACCGGCCAACAGGCTTTTCTGGGCATCGCGATGTGCGCAGGCGGCATATTCTATGCGATCGCGACGGCGCCCAACCTGCCCAAAACGGCTTGGTGGTGGGTGTTGCCGATCCTGTCCGCGCAGCCTGCGGTCTTCTGGCTGTGGGCGCGCGCGGCGTTCGACGACGATTTCGTGCTGAGGCGTTGGCACGGCGCCCTGTGGCTGAGCATCGTGGCTTTCGGGTTTGCGATCACGCTGGGCTGGGCGAACTGGCCCGCTTTGGCCGGCGCAGGCGGGCGAGTCCTGGCTCTGGCCACCCTGGTGCTGGCCCTCGCTGCCGCGGTTCAGACGGTCAAGACCTGGCGAGCCGATCTGGTCGCGCGGCGACGCCGACTGCGGCTGGCGATGCTTGCGATCAATGTCGTGCTCATCGCGACCGTCGCCGTCGCCGGCTTCGCCGCAATTCCCGTCGCGGTTCCCGGCGCGCCCGGCAGTCTCCCGACCGCGCTCGGGCTGTTCATCGTGGCCATGCTTGCCGCCATCGGCCTGTTCAGCGCGCCGGCGATGGCCGTCGATGACGCCACGGCCGCGATCGCATCCGGCGAGGCGGGGAGGCAAGCCCCGGCCGCCGATCGCGCCGCCGCGGGGCAGGCCGTCGTCGACCCGATCCTGCTCCGGCGTCTTGACCATCTGATGACGGTCGAGCGAACTTACCGCCAGGAAGGCCTTGCGATCGGAGCGCTCGCGGCGCGGCTCGACGTTCCCGAGCATCGGCTGCGCCAAGCGATCAATGAAGGGCTGGGCTATCGCAACTTCAATGCGTTCCTCAACCGCTACCGTATCGAGGACGCCAGGCTGGCGCTGTCCGACTCGACGCAGCGGGAGGTCCCGGTGCTGACCATCGCCATGGATGCGGGCTTCCAGTCGATCGGACCTTTCAATCGCGCGTTCAAGGCCGAAACCGGCATGACCCCGACCGAATTCCGGCGCGAGGCGCTGAGCCGGCCCGACAGCGCTGAACTCAGCCAGCCGCGCCGCGAAATCGGCTAGCCGATTTTTGGATCAGGCGAGAACGCCGCGCCCCGATTGGGCAGACTGTCCGGCAGATCCTCTCGCCAGCCGAATGAGCCCACCCATGTCACCTTCGACCGCCGCCACCCCTGCATCGGAACGGCTGCACGCTCTTGATGCACTCAGGGGCGGCGCCCTGCTGCTCGGCATCGTCCTGCACGCGGCCATGTCGTTCGTGCCCGCCACGCCCCGGTTCTGGTTCATCCAGGACACCCATCCAAGCCTGCTCCTGGGCCTGCTGACCTTCGCCATCCACGTCTTCCGGATGACGACCTTCTTCCTGATGGCGGGTTTCTTCGCCCGCATGAGCTTTCATCGCCGGGGCGTCAGGGGCTTCGTCCGCGACAGGCTCCTGAGAATCGGGCTGCCGCTCGTGATCGGTTGGCCGATCCTGTTCACGCCCATGTACTTCATCGCGATCTGGGCGTCTCATTTCCCGAACGGCGGCTGGTCCCGCAGCTGGCCACCGGTGCTGCCGAATTTCCCCCTGACCCATCTCTGGTTCATCTATGTGCTGCTGGAGCTTTATGTCGCCGTTCTGCTGCTGCGCGGCGCATTTGTCTGGCTAGATGCGTCAGGCGGGTGGCGAGTGGTAATTGACCGCGTCTTCGCCGGGATCATGAAAAGTCCGCTGGCCCCCCTTGTTCTGGCGATCCCGATCGGCGTCGCCTTCTGTCTCGATCAACGCTGGATCAATGTGATGGGCGTGAGGACGCCGGATCAATCGCTCATCACCAACGCGCAGGCCTGGATCGGCTTCGGCACCGCCTTCGCGATCGGCTGGCTGCTGCATCGGCAGATCGATCTGCTGCGGCTGATTGAGCGGCGCTGGCTCCCGCATCTTCTGCTCGCAATCACTCTGATCCTGATCAGTTTCGTGCTGGTTGGGGCGATGACGTCCGCGCCGGGTGCACCGAAACTGCCTTTCGGCTTTGCCACGCTCCGGCTTGTCTCCGTGATCCTGTATGCGCCGGCGATATGGATTTCGACCTTCGCGGTCATCGGCCTCGCCCTCCGCTTCATGTCGGGCTTCAGCCCGACCTGGCGCTACCTCGCCGACGCCTCCTACTGGCTCTATCTGATCCACCTGCCGATCGTGATGGCGCTGCAGGTCGCGCTGTCGCAGCTCGACTGGCCCGGGCTGATCAAGTTCGTCATCATTCTCCTCGTCGCTGTTCCGCCGATGCTGGCGAGCTATCATCTGCTGGTGCGCTTCACCTTCATCGGCACGGTGCTGAATGGCCGCCGCGCCGAGAAGCGTGTTCTCCCGCAAGGCGGAATTGCGACTGCGTAGACAGCGCCGCCCCGCGCATTAAGATGCCCGCAACAAGAATAAGCGGGAGAGGCGTCATGAAGTTCGGCATCTTCTATGAGCTGCAACTGCCACGGCCCTGGGTGGCCGGCGACGAGCTCAGCCTCTACCAGAACGCGCTCTCGCAGATGGAACTGGCCGACAGTCTCGGCTACGATCACGCCTGGGTCGTCGAGCATCACTTCCTCGAGGAATATTCGCACTCGCCGTCGCCTGAGTCGTTTCTCGCCGCCGCGAGCCAGCGCACCAAGAACATCCGGCTCGGCCACGGCATCCTCCAGCTCACCACCAACCATCCGGCGCGTGTCGCCGAGCGCGTCGCGGTGCTCGACCTGCTCTCCAACGGCCGCTGCGAATTCGGCATGGGCGAGAGTGCCTCCATCACCGAGCTCACGCCGTTCGGCCGCGACATGGAGACCAAGAAAGAGGTGTTCGAGGAGGCCGTCGCCGCGATCTTCCCGATGTTCAAGGACGCGGGAAGCGAGCACCACGGCAAATATTTCGACATCCCCTTGCGCAACGTCGTTCCGAAGCCGGTGCAAAAACCGCATCCGCCCTTGTGGATGGCCTGCTCGCAATTACAGACCATCGAACGCGCGGGACGGCACGGCTTTGGCGCGCTCGGTTTCCAGTTCGTCAGCGTGGATGCCGCGCATGCCTGGGTGCACGCCTATTACAACGCCATGACCAAGCGGCTCACCAAGCTCGCCGACTACGAGATCAACCCGAACATGGCGCTGGTGTCGTTCTTCATGTGCGCGAAGACGGACGAGGAGGCCCGCGCCCGGGCCGACGGCGCCACCTTCTTCCAGTTCGCGTTGCGCTTCTACGGCGCCTCGCAGAACCGCCAGCGTCCGGCGCCCTACACCGTCAACATGTGGGACGAGTACAACAAGTGGAAGCGCGACAACCCGGAAGCGCAGGAGGCGGCGCTGCGCGGGGGCCTGATCGGCTCGCCCGAGACGATCCGCAGGAAGCTCAAGCGCTTCCAGGGCTCGCACATCGACCAGGTCATCCTCCTGAACCAGGCGGGCAAGAACAGCCACGAGCACATCTGCGAATCGCTGGAGCTGTTCGGCCGCGAGGTGATGCCGGAATTCCAGAACGATCCCGCGCAGGCCGCCTGGAAGCAGGGCGTCATGAGCGGCGAGATCAAGCTCGAGGAGATCGACACCGAGGCCTTCACCGACCGCTACGGCAAGCTCGCCGTCAGCGTCTCGCCGGCCAAGGCGGCGGCGGGGTAGGGTCTTTCACCGCCGCGGCCGGCTGACTTTATTTGGATTCCGTTTTCGTCTGGACGTTCTGGACGGCTCCGTCCACCGGCGTCCACTGCACCCGGCCATCCAACGCGGAGAGGTTTAGACCACGGCCGGTCCCGAAGAGAACCATGTGCCCCGAACTGGCGGAGTCCACAGCGAGCGTCGCGCGGGGAAGTTTTGCAGCATTGTACATCGTCAAGGACGCATCCTGATGATCATTCAGGGACAGCACCGCCCGATGACCTTGCTCCGTATCGAGGAGCGACACCGAAGGTGCACCATCCTGGCGAAGCCCGATGCTGAGACGCACCTTCTCGCGGCTATCGAAGAGCGAGATATGCGGCGTTCCGTCGGAAGTGGACGAGATCAAGGCGACAATTTTTCCGGTGCCATTGCGCAAGGCTATTGTTTCCACAGAGAGGCTTTTGGTCTTGACCGCATCGGCGTTTACGGTCGCATGCCATTGCGACGAAATGATCGCCGCAGCCGCCATGATCGTAGCCCCTAGAACGCTCCATCTCATTGCCTTCAGCGATCGGTCCTGCCGCTGGATATGCGATGCCAGATTTTCAAGTGTGGGTTCGACCTTGAGCATGGCTTCGCCTCTGCCTTCGAGTAAGTTTGAAATCCGAGCATGCACTGCTGGTGCGAATTCTGCTAACCCAGCAGGGAATGCCGGCAATACACCGTCGAGACAGTCAGCTCAGCGGCCGCCCGGGAGGTAGTTACGCTTGCAGCTTTCGATATTCTTGTTTCGGTTCGGGTAGTCGGCACCGAAGGCCCCCACGTATTTGAGGCAATCCATGTATGGCTTGTTTCCCATCCATCCGTATTGCGAGCCGAAGCCTGCTGCAGCAGGTGAATAATGTGCGGACCCGAGCAGAGAGCCGAGTCCGACGAGGGCGGCGAAGACAGCGAAGCGAGCGGCTTTCATGTGAGGTCCTCCTGTTTTGGGTGGCGGGTTGCGGCCACGATGCAGAGTGCCGCAACTGCTTTGAACCTTCAGTGACCCATATCACGGGCGCTTTGACCGGCGTTTGCGCGCATTTACCGCCGTATATTGCTTCGCGGGGCTTTCCAGTCAGAACCTCTACGGCAAGCTCCATCGATGATATCGTTTCAACCTTCGGCCGTAACGAGTGATGCCCTGGAGTGGTCATGGCAAAACACCGGATCTATACGATGAGCTTCGCAAGCGTTTATCCGCTTTACGTTGCGAAGGCGGAGAAGAAAGGACGCACCAAAGCTGAGGTTGATCAGGTCATCTCCTGGTTGACAGGCTACGGTCAGAAGGAGCTGGAAGCACAACTGGAGCAGGGGACGGACTTTGAAACCTTCTTTGCGAAGGCCCCCAAGATCAATCCATCGCGAGCGCTGATCACAGGCGTGGTTTGCGGTGTCCGGGTGGAGGATGTCAAAGAGCCGACGATGCGAGAGATCCGCTACCTGGACAAGCTGATCGATGAGCTGGCCAAGGGAAAAGCGATGGACAAGATTTTGCGGAGAAGTGCCGCCTGAGGCGCCAGCCCTGGTCCGCCTGGCTTGGCGACCTTGCGGCAGATATCCGACGACACCCGGCTTCCGCCGCGCGGCCATTGCTGATAAATTTCGTCAAAAGGCGATAGGGAGAAAACGATGCGCCCTCACGGGACGCCCGCAAATCCGGCGGCCGGCGATGTCACACCCGCGGTGCTCGCCATCGGTCGCCCGGATTTCCCTGATATCCTGATCGATACACTGCGCCGGCAGGCCGGGGTCGGCCATTGCATGGTGTTCGCCCTGAGCCGCGCGGGCGCCGCACACTGCCTGCTCGATGCCGGCAACATCCCGATCGGCGGCGATCTGGGCGCGGCCTATGCCGGGCAGTTCCATCAATCCGATCCCAACCGCGATGCGCTGTTCGAAGGCGAGGGCCGCGCGCCGCTCGTGCTGCCGGCCTTCGCGCCGCGCATGTACGGAGCGCGCTACCGAAAAATGTTCTTTGTGGATTCCGGCATCGTCGACAAATGCGCGACCGCGATCTGGGTCGACGATACCTGCTTCTACGTCAATTTCTATCGCATCGCTGTCCAGGGCCGCTTCAGCGACGCCCAACGCGCGCGACTTCAGGCCATCGCACCGGCCATCAGTGCGAGCGTAGCACGCCATTTCCAGCACAGCTCGTCCGCGACGACTGAGCAATCTCTCGCCGCGCTCTTCGCGACGCGCGCGCCGCTCGCCAGCCTCACCCCGCGTGAGCAGGACGTTTGCCGGCGCATCCTCTCCGGCTTCAGCTCCGAGGCGATCTCGCAGGCGCTCGGCATCAGCCTGCATTCGACCCTGACCTACCGCAAGCGCGCCTATGAACGGCTCGGCATCTCCTCGCAAAGCGAGCTGTTTGCGATCGTGCTGCGCCTGCTCGCCGGCCCGCGCGGCCTGAACTGAAGCTGTCCCAATCGCTGGGGACAGACAGCGCCTCCTGAAGCCGCTAACCTTGGTGGCGAACAGCATGGGAGCGAAGCTTGAGCACGGCGCCGCGCATCGACATCGACCCGGCCGCATTCTGGGCCGACCCCTATCCGATGCTCGCCAAGATGCGCAAGGAGGCGCCAATCGCGTTCGTGCCGCAGCTCGGCTCGACGCTGCTGACGAGCCGCGACGATATCTCCATCTCCGAGAAGCAGATCGACGTGTTCTCCTCGCACCAGCCCGCGGGCCTGATGAACCGGCTGATGGGCCACAACATGATGCGCAAGGACGGCGAGGCGCACCAGGTCGAGCGCCGCGCGATGTTTCCAACGGTGTCGCCGAAGACGGTGAAGGCGCATTGGGCCGCGCTGTTCCAGGCCCATGCCGATCGCATCATCGACGCGATCGAGCCGGGACGGATCGATTTCATGCGCGACTTCGCGTTGCCGTTCTCCGGCGAATGCCTGAAGTCGATTACCGGCCTCGCCAATATCGGCTTTGCGGAGATGGATGCCTGGTCACAGGGCATGATCGAGGGCATCGCCAATTACAGCGGCGACGCAGCCGTCGAGGCGCGTTGCCATGCGGCGACGTCGGGCATCGATGCCGCCATCGACGACATCCTGCCGGTGATGCGCAAGCATCCCGACCAGAGCATCCTTGGCGTGCTCCTCGCCTCGGGCATGGCGATGGAGAGCGTGCGCGCCAATGTCAAACTCGCGATATCAGGCGGCCAGAACGAGCCGCGCAAGGCGATCGCCGGCACGGTTTGGGCGCTGCTGACCCATCCCGACCAGCTCGATCTCGTGCGCCAGGGCGAGGTGACCTGGCTCCAGGCTTTCGAGGAATATGCCCGCTGGATCTCGCCGATCGGCATGTCGCCGCGACGCATCGCAAAGCCGTGGACCATCCGCGACGTCGCGTTCGAAACTGATGAGCGCGTATTCCTCATGTTCGGCTCCGCCAATCGCGACGAGAAGCACTTTGAGCGCGCCGATCAGTTCGACGTGCGGCGTGATACGGCCAAGAGCGTCGCATTCGGCGCCGGTCCGCATTTCTGCGCCGGCGCCTGGGCCTCGCGTGCCATGATTGCCGACGTCGCACTGCCGACCTTGTTCGCCCGTGCCAGCCGGCTCGAGATCGCCGACGACGAACCGGTGCGGGTCGGCGGCTGGGCGTTCCGCGGGCTGCAAAATCTGCCCGTGAGGTGGCTGCATTAGCCCGGCAAGGACCGGTCCATCCGCAACGCCGCCATGATGCCATCCTGCTCCTGTTTTGCCCGACGAGTCAAGTTGATTTCGGATAAGCGTAAGTCATTGTTTTCGCACGCCCCGGCTACTGTGCATGGGGTTGTTTTCGCGATTTTTTAATCTCTCGGTCGGGTCGCGGGCCTCGAAGGCTCGATCCTGAGCCACCTTTTGTCGGCGGACGATCGTACCTAGATAGAGAGGGACCCCCGCTCGGGGACGATGCCATGAATGTAGTGCCCCGCGATCTCATGACCGAAAATGCCGTCTCGCCTGCTGATTTCCGCGGCGCCATGCGCCATCTCACCGGCGGCGTCAGCGTCATCACCGCCGGACGGGGCAAGGACATCACCGGCATGACCGTCACCTCGGTCAGCTCGTTCTCGGTCGATCCGCCGACGCTGATCGTCAGCATCAATCGCGACGCCTCCTCCTTCCCGCTGATCCGGCGCCACGGCGCCTTCGGCGTCAATATCCTCGCCGCCGATCAACTCGACATCGCCGAGCGCTTTGCCGGCAAGGGCGGGCTCAAGGGCGCCGATCGTTTCGCGGGCGCCAGATGGGTGACCGCGGTCTCGGGTGTTCCGCTGCTGGTTGGCGCATTGTCGGCCGTCGATTGCGAAGTCGAGGAGATCATCGAGCGCCATTCGCATGGGATCATCATCGGGCGGGTGCGAGACGTCAGGAATTCGACCCGCAACGCAGCGCTGGCCTATTGGCACGGCCAGTATGTGGCGGTGGATCAGGACGAAGACGCGGTCAGGCTTGCGGACGTCAGCGTTCCCACCCACGTCCGCCGCGGCATTTGATCGCCGCCGGCCACAGACCGTCCAGGCTGGCCTTTTCGCCCTCATCGCTCTAGAAGCGCTGCCTGAGCCTCCCGCCGGGACAGCAATGGAGCGCAATGATGAAACGCGTCGCGACCTGGGCCTTCTACGCGGTCGGCGCGATTGCGATCGCCTATCTCGCGCTCTACGCCTATGCGATGTTCAGCGGCCATCCGATCGTGCCGGGCGACCCCATCCAGATCTTTCGCAGGCCGGATGCGCCGAGCTATTCGTAACGGCTCTCTCCTCGTCATGCCCGGGCTTGACCCGGCCATCCACGCGCAGCCGCCATTCCCGAGAGACGTGGATGCCCGGGACAAGCCCGGGCATGACGGCAGAGTGCGTGACGACTACCCCCGCAAGATCGCCAGCGCCAGCGCCTGCGCGCGCGGCACGATGCTGTCGAGCTCGAGATATTCCTCCGGCGTGTGCGCGAGCCCGCCGACCGGGCCGAGCCCGCAGATGGTCGGCGTTCCCACCGCGGCGGTGAAGCCGGAATCGGCGCAGCCGCCGGAGAACTCGCCTTCGAGCGTGGTGAGACCGGCCTGCTTTGCTGCGGCCTGATAATTCTCGAACAGCGCCTTTGAATCGGCGCTCTGCACCACCGGCACGAACTCGCCCTTGACCGTCAGCGTTGCGCTGGTGCCGGGCACGTAAGGTGTCGCGATGATGGTCTCGATCGCGGCCATCACCGTCGCGCGATCCGCCGGATCGACGTAGCGCAGGTCGATCTGCCCTTCCGCGTAAGGCGCCGTGGTGTTGACGGACTGCCCGCCCGAGACGAGGCCGACATTGAGCGTAATGCCCTTGTCGAGATCGGTCAGCGCGTGGATATGCACGATCTTGTGCGCGAGCTCGCCGATCGCGCTGACGCCGGCGGCGAAATTGGCGCCGGAATGCGCGGCTTTGCCGGTGATGGCGACATGCATGAAGATGCCGCCCTTGCGTCCCGTGACGATATTGCCGGTCGGGCGGCCCGGCTCGGAATTGAACACCGCGCGCGCGGCGCGTCCTTCGCGCTCGATCACCGGCCGCGAGGAGGGCGAACCGATCTCCTCGTCCGAGGTGATCAGCAGCTTGATCGGGTGCGGGTTGCCGCCGAATTTGTGGAAGGCGGTTGCCACGAATATGTTCATGACGACGCCGGACTTCATGTCGGCAACACCAGGACCATAGGCGCGCGTGCCCTGGATCGTGAACGGACGCCGTCCGGCCTCGCCCTTGCCGAACACTGTGTCGCGATGTCCCATCAACAGCACCGGCTTCTCGTTGCTGCCGGGTTTTGCGACTTCGGCATGGATGGCATCGCCGAAAGTACCGTGGCTTTCGCGCCGGAACGGAATGCCGTGCTCGGCGAAATGCCGCTCGAACCGCGCCCCGACCGCATCGACGCCTTCCTTGTCATAGGATCCGGAATCGATGTTCACGACATCACGCAGCAGGTCGATCATCGCCTGCCGCTGCGTCGCCAGCCAATCCGTGATTTGAGCTTGAGACATTTTACCCTCACGTGGTCCTCGGTGGCGCTTATAGTGCCTGGCGCTGTCGCGACCTAGTCGGAGAACGCGGTGCGGCCATGTCGTAGTCTGCGGGTTTTGATCCACGCTGCCTCCCCAACGTCGTCCTGGCGAAAGCCAGGACCCATACCGCGGAAAATATCGAGGGAGGGCGGTAGGAGTACCGAATGACGAATCTTCGCCAAACTCTTCCTTGGGGTAATGGGTCCTGGCTTTCGCCAGGACGACATCGAGAGTCTGGAAGCTGTCTGCACTTCACCAACAAAAATGCCCGGGACGAGCCCGGGCATTCGCAGTTTCAATGTTCGGCAGGAGTCCTACGCCCCCACCATCGGCATGCGCGGATAGTCGCCCGGCGTGCCGGCTGGCGTAATCGGAATGCCGCCGTCGGAATATTCGTTGAGCTTGTTGCGGAGCGTGCGGATCGAGATGCCCAGGATATTGGCGGCATGGGTCCGGTTGCCGAGGCAGTGCTTCAGCGTCTCCAGGATCAGGTCGCGCTCGACGTCGGCGACGGTGCGGCCGACCAGCGCCCGCGTCACCTGCTCGGCGGCCATGGTGGCATGCGCCACGGCCGGCACGGTCTTGGCGAGATCGAGGCGGTCGCCGTCGGGCGTGAGGATCGCATCGGCGCCGATCTCGTCGCCCTGCGCCATCAAAACCGAACGGTGCATGGTGTTTTCGAGTTCGCGGACGTTGCCCTGCCAGCGGTTGGTGGAGAGCACGCGGCGCGCTTCCGCCGAGATCGGGCGCATCGGCACGCCATTGGCTTCGGCGTATTTCTTCACGAAGTGCTGGGCGAGCTCGAGAATGTCGAGGGGACGCTCGCGCAGGGGCGGGATCTTCAGATTCACGACGTTGAGCCGGAACAACAGGTCCTCGCGGAACGTGCCTTCGCGCACCGCGTCCACCAGGTTGCGGTTCGAAGTCGCGATGATGCGGATGTCCACCGGGACGGGCTTGGTGCCGCCGACACGGTCGATCACGCGCTCCTGGATGGCGCGGAGCAGTTTCGATTGCAGGCGGACGTCCATCTCCGAGATTTCGTCGAGCAGCAACGTGCCGCCGGTTGCCTCCTCGAACTTGCCGATGCGGCGGGCGATCGCGCCGGTGAAGGCGCCCTTCTCGTGGCCGAACAGCTCGGACTCCAGCAGATGCTCGGGGATCGCAGCGCAGTTGATCGAGATGAACGGGCGCTTGGCGCGGGCCGAGCGGGTGTGGACGTAGCGAGCCAGCACTTCCTTGCCTGTCCCGGATTCGCCGGTGATCATCACCGAGGCGTCCGAGCCCGCGATCTGCTGCGCGAGCTTGATCACCTTGGCCATCGCCTCGTCGCGATAGACCAGCTCGCGGGAATCGTTGGCGACGGCGGCCAGCACCGCTGCGATCAGTTCCGGATCCGGCGGCAGCGGGATGTATTCCTTGGCGCCGGCGTGGATCGCGGCAACCGCGGCGCGGGCGTCGTTGGTGATGCCGCAGGCGACGATCGGCGCGTGGATGTGCTCGGCCTCGAGCCGCATCACGAGATCGCGGATGTCGAGGGCGACGTCGACCAGCAGCAGGTCGGCACCCTTGCCGCCGCGCAGCACGCGCATCGCCTGATCGTGATCCTCGGCGTGGGTCACGGTGGCGCCGTTCGCCATCGCGATCTTGGTGGCGGTGGTGAGCTGGCCCTTCAATGTGCCAACGATGAGAAGCCGCATGTCAGTCTCCTGTCCGTCTGGTCGCGCTGCCGCGCGTCGTCGCTTTAGGCGCGTTCAGTCTTGATGATTTCGGTCATGGTCACGCCGAGCTTGTCCTCGACCAGGACGACTTCGCCGCGGGCGACCAGCTTGTTGTTGACGTAGATGTCGATGGCCTCGCCGACGCGCCGGTCAAGCTCGAGCACGGTCCCGGGTCCGAGCTTCAACAGCTCGCTGACGTCCATCTTGGAGCGGCCGAGCACGGCCGAAACCTGGACCGGCACGTCGAACACGGCCTCGAGGTCGGCGGCGGCGCGCGTCGCGTATTCGTCCTCGTTGTAGCCGACGTCGGTGCCGGCAGGCGGCATCGGGCCGTTGAGATCGGGCAGCGGGACCTGTCCGTCAGTGTCGCTCATGATTTAACTCCCCCTGCGGGACGCAACGTAGCGTCCCACCATTTCGTCGATCTTGGCCGCGATGGCGGCGCGCTCCAGCACGACGCCGCCATCGGCCCATTCGATCCGGCAGTCGCCGGTAGCAATCTCCGGCTCGGCCAGAATCACCAGCCGGCCTTCGAAGCCGTTCTGCTTGGCCAGCCGCTCGATGTTCTCGCGCGCGGCGTCGTAGAGCGCGTCGTTGATGCGGACGACGAGATGCGGCGTCGCGACCAGATGCGAGAAGCAGTCCTTGACCAGCGCGACGATCTCGCCGAGCGGCTCGGCGGCGACCAGATCGGCGCACAGCTTGCGCGCCACCGCGACCGCAACGTCGACCGCCTCGGTCTCCATCTTGGATTCGATGTTGCCGATGCCCGAAGCGATGCCCCGGATGGCGATGTTGATCTCTTCCATGGCAAGCGCGACACGGCGGTCGCTCTCGGCCTTGGCCTCGCGCTGGCCTGCGGCGAAGCCGTCCTGATAGGCGCGCGCCTCGGCTTCCGCGACCTTCTGGGCGATCTCGGCCGCGGTTGCGGCCTTCTCGCGCGTCCGGTCGGGCGCCGCGAAGTCGTTGTCGAACAGGAATTTTGCCGGAGCGGCCATCAGTACACCAGCTCGTCGTCGGCGCGGTTCTTGGTCAGCATGATCTCGCCCTTGGCGGCGAGATCCTTGGCCAGGTTCACCAGCAGCGCCTGGGCCTCGTCGACGTCGCGCAGGCGGACCGGGCCCATCGCCGCCATGTCGTCCTGGAGCATTTTGGCCGCGCGCGAGGACATGTTGCCGAAGAAGAAGTTGCGGACGTCCTCGTTGGCGCTCTTGAGCGCGACGCCGAGCTTGTCCTTGTCGACGTTGCGCATCAGGGTCTGGGCGGAGCCGGAATCGAGCTTCACGAGGTCGTCGAAGGTGAACATCAGCGCCTTGATGCGCTCGGCCGATTCGCGATTGTCCTCTTCCAGCGAGGTGATGAAGCGGGTTTCGGTCTGGCGGTCGAAATTGTTGAAGATTTCCGCCATCACCTCGTGGGCATCGCGTCGGCGGGTCTGTGACAAATTGGACATGAATTCGGTGCGCAGCGTCTTCTCCACGCTCTCGATCACCTCCTTCTGCACCGCCTCCATCTTCAGCATGCGGTTGACGACGTCGAGCGCCAGATCCTCCGGGAAGATGCCGAGCACGCGCGCGGCGTGTTCCGGCTTCAGCTTCGACAGCACGACCGCGATGGTCTGCGGATATTCGTTCTTGAGATAGTTGGCGAGCACCTCTTCCTGCACGTTGGAGAGCTTCTCCCACATGTTGCGGCCGGCGGGGCCGCGGATTTCGTCCATGATGCCGTTGACGCGCTCGGGGGCCAGATATTGCTGGAGCAGCCGCTCGGTGGCGTCGAAATTGCCCATCAGCGCGCCGGAGGCCGACATCCGCGAGACGAACTCGAGCAGCATGTCCTCCACCGTATCGACCTCGACGGTGCCGAGCGTCGACATCTCCAGCGAGAGCTGGCGCACCTCGTCATCGTCGAGCAAGCCCCAGATCTTGCCGCCATATTGCTCCCCGAGCGCCAGCATCAGGATCGCGGCGCGCTTCGGCCCCGGTACTGCTTCGGTCTTGGCGCCCGCGCGGCCGACGGCACGCTGACCGAGCGTGGAGATCACGCTGGTGATGTCGTTGGAATTGGCGTTTTGCAGGGCAGCGGCCATGTCAGATCACTTCTCGATTATTTCGCGGGTTCGGTCAGCCATTGGCGGATGATGGCGACGGTCTCGTTGGGATTGCGCTCGGCGAGTTCGCCGACGCGATGGACGGATTGGGCATGGACCTGGCCCTGCACGGTGGCGACGTCGATCGCGCTCGCGGCGCCACTCGGCAGGAGCGGCTGGCTGGCGGGCGCGGCCTCGTCGCTCGCCGGGCCGGTGAGGGCGCCGGAGATGGCGGCTGCGACTTCGTCGGATGCCAGGATGCGCTTGACCAGCGGCCGGACCACCAGGAACAGCACCACCAGGCCGAGCAGCATCATCACGCCGAGCTCGACGAAGTACATGACGTCGTCCTTGGTGAACTGGAGCATGCCGAGCAAGCCGCTCGGCTCCGCGATCGGGGTGGTGGAGGGGGCGTCGGCAAAGCGCAGATTGACGACCTCGACCTGGTCGCCGCGCTTCTGGTCGAAGCCGATCGCTGAGCGCACCAGCGTGGCGATGCGGTCGAGCTGCTCCTTGGTGCGGTCCTGGTAGGCCAGATCGCCCTTCTCGTTCTTGGAATAGATGCCGTCGACCAGCACCGCGACCGAGATGCGGTTGACCCGGCCGGCCTCGGTCACTTCGGTCTTGGTGGTGCGGGAGATCTCGTAATTGTTGGTCTCTTCGCTCTTCTTGCTCTGGTCCTTGGCCGCGACGCCGCCGTTCTGCTGGTTGCCCGGCAATTCGTTGTTGACGGTGACCTGGCCGTTGTTGTCGGCGGTCATGCTCTGCTCTTCGCGGGTCTGGCTCGAGCGCAGCACGCGGCCTTCGGGATCGTACTTGTCCGAGGTCTGGGTGATCTTGTTGAAGTCGAAATCGGCGGAGAGCTGGACCCGGGCGCGCCCCGTGCCCACCACGGAGGAGACGATGTCCTCGACCTGCTTGCGCATCCGCTTCTCGAAGGCGGTGCGGCGCTCGTCGCCCATCGCCTGCTCCGGATCGGTCTGGGCGCCGTCGGCGAGCAGCTGCCCGGTCTCGTCGACGATCGAGACCCGCTGCGGCTTCAACCCGTTCACGGCCGAGGCGACGAGGTGGCGGATGGCGCGGATCTGCTGGGCTTCCAGTGCGCCGCGGACCCGCACCACGATCGAGGCCGACGGCTCCGGCGCCTCGCGCGAGAACAGCGGGCGCTCGGGCAGCACCAGATGGACGCGGGCGGCCTGGATGCGGTCGATGGCGCGGATGGTGCGGGCGAGCTCGCCCTCCAGCGCGCGGAGATGGTTGATGTTCTGGACGAAAGAGGTGGTGCCGAGCGCATCCGACTTGTCGAACACCTCGTAGCCGACGCCGCCGCCCTTGGGCAGGCCGCCCTCGGCGAGCTTCATCCGCAGCCGGGTGACCTTGTCCTTGGGCACCATGATGATGGTGCCCTCGTTGCGCAGCTCGAACTGGATGCCCTGGCGCTCCAGGTCCTTGATGATGCCCGAGGAATCCTCGACGCTGAGGTCCGTGAACAGCGTCGTCATCTGCGGCGTGGTGACGCGCATGATGACGAACGCGAAAAAGCCGACGAGCGCGGCGGTGACCGCGATCATCGCCCCGAACCGGGCGGCTCCGATACCCTTCAGAAAGTCCGCAAGACCTTGCAAGCAACCGCCCCGAGAGATTCGGCTGCTTTCACAGGAAAGGCCGACTGGGCAATTATTGCCTAGGTGATGGTTTCGATATGGTTAACGAAGGTTAAGAGCTGCGACAAAAGTCGCGCCAAAACGAAACATGAAAAAAATCGGCCTCGCAAGGCGAGGCCGATTTTCGTCAAAAGCCGCAGATTTCCGGATTGCCTACTGGCGATATTGTTGGATACGGGTGGTGCGAAGTCCCGCCAGACCATGCTGGTCGATCGAAAACTGCCAGGAGAGGAATTCGTCAACCGTCAGGGTATAACGGCTGCAGGCCTCCTCGAGGGAGAGAAGACCGCCACGGACTGCGGCGACGACCTCGGCCTTGCGGCGGATGACCCAGCGTTTGGTGCCGGGTGCAGGCAGATCCGCAATCGTCAACGGACTACCGTCCGGCCCGATGACGTATTTTACCCTCGGGCGATGGGGTTCTGTCATGGCGTACTCACAAACTCTCAACCACTGAACTCACTCAGGAACCGTACGCCCGCCGGCTTAAAAATCCGCTAAGCCTAAGGCTTCAATACAATTCTCGTTGAAAATGGCTGGAACGCAGCCGACTCGACCGGCGGGACGGTGCGTCCAGGCGGGCCGAGGGGGGTGTTCGTAAATACTTTACTAACGAACGAGGCCTGCGCGGGGTGTCGCAAGGCCTCTCGACGTCGTCCTGGCGAACGCCAGGACCCATTACCCCAGGGAGGAGTCGCTACGACGACTCGGGGTCACGTCCTCGCGCCAAAACGACTTTCGGTGGCTATGGGTCCTGGCTTTCGCCAGGACGACGCGGAATGTGGTTCGCGTGCCGCCTTTAATTGCTGGCCGTCGCGATGATGCTCTTGACCTGGCTCAGGGTGTAGCTGGCGCCGTCGATGGTCAGCAGCGGCGGCGACTGGGTCAGGTCGACGGATGACACCACGCCCTGCACCTGCGCGGCGATGCCGACATTGTTGTTGGCGACATCCTTGCCCGTGGCCGAGATCGTGTACTTGCCGTCGGGCCATTGCGTGCCGTCATTGCCCTGGCCGTTCCAGGTGAACGGGACGTCGGTGCCCGCGCCGGCGGTGTATTTGCCGGTGAACACGGTCTGGCCGCTGGCATTGGCGATGGTGATATCGACCGTCGCATCGCTGGGCACGTTGAGATGCCAGGTTGCCGACGAATTCGTCATGGTCCCGGTGGTGCCGTCGACCAGGGCGGTCTTGCCGACGAAGCCGAGCGCCTGGGTCGCCTGCGTGGTCTGTTGCAGGGTGACGAGCTGGGACAGCGAATCGTTGGTCTTGAGCTGCTGCTCGACGCCGGCGAACTGCACCAGCTGCTGCGTGAACTGGTTGGTGTCCAGCGGATCGAGCGGGTTCTGGTTCTGCAGCTGCGTCGTCAACAGCGTCAGGAAGGTCTGGAAATTGCCGGCCAGCGTCGCGCCGGTGCTCGAGCCCAGGCTCGGGTTCGACGAGGATTTCGGCAGGTCGGTCGTGCCCGAGACGACGGACGGGGCGGTGGCGGCATTCGTGGTGGTCATGATCGAATACTCCTCACACTCTGATGTCGACGCCGCTGCTCGATCCGAGCATGCGGCCGTAGCTGCGCCCGACCGGGGCCGCGGGAACTGCGTCCTCGTCGCTGACGATCAGCCGGCGGGCATTGCCGCCATTGTCGTTGTTCTGGCCGGAGTTCTGCCCCGACGAATTCTGGTCGCGCAGGCTGAAGGACAGCCCGTTGCTGCCGGTCTTGAGGCCGGCATCGTCGAGCGCGCGCTGCAATTGCGGCGCGTCCTGCCGCAGCATCTGCAGCGTCTCCGGCTTCTCGACGGTGAGATGCGAGGTGACCTGGCCGTTGCGGTCGACATTGATGCGGACGTCGATGCGGCCGAGGTCGAGCGGATCGAGGCTGATGTCGAACCGGGTCTTGCCCGCGCGCGCGGCGGCGGCAATTTCGATCGGCACGCCGCTGATCGGAATGGCGTTGGCATTCGCCGCGGTCGCCGTGAGCGTCGCGGTCGAAGCGGTCGCGGCCGATGTCGTGTTGGTCAGCGGCGCTTGAATGGCGGAGGCCGCCTGCGCGCTGATGTCGGTGGAGGGGACAGCGGCCTGCGTGCCCGCATGGGCATGCGGTGTTGTCGTCGCCGGTGCCGCATCGGTGGTGCGGTCGGAAGTCCCGGCTTTGGCGTCGGCTGCGTTCGCGTCGATGGGCGGCTTGTCGGCTTGCGGATGCGCCGTGTTGGCGGACGCTGCCGTCGCCGGGGTCTGCGCGGCGTTGGCCTTGCCGGTGTCCTGGCCGATATTGGAGACGTCGCTCGCGCCTTGCGCGATGGCTGCGGCCTTGAACGAGGTTTTTGGCGTGCCCTGGTCGACGGCGGCGATCAGGCCGCCATTGGTCTTGGCATCGGTCGCGGTCGAATCGGTCGTCCCGGTCGCGGCATCGGCCAGCGTCGCCGAGGTGTCGGCATCGACCTTGGCGCTCGCGGTCTTGGCGCTCTTGTCGCCCGGCGTCGCGGTGTCGGTCTTGGTGCCGGCGATCTGCGCCGCGATGGATGCGCTGGCGGCGAGGCCGGCGGCGGCGATCGTCAGCGGCGAGGAGGCGGCGCCGGCGGCCTGGTTCGCAGCCGCGTTCGGATCGACCGGCACGGCCACCACGAGTGCGTTCGGATCGGGTAAGGCGGCCTGCGCCGCGTCGATCTGCGCGGCGGCGGCGGTATCGACGGCGGCCGCGAGGCCATCGGTGCCGTCGGCCTTGTCCGCCTTGGTCTGGTCGGACTTGTCCGCAGACTTGTCGGCCGATTTGGCGTCGGACGCCTCCGGCTTGTCCTTGGTCTTGCTATCAGCCTTGGCCGCATCGGCGGTCGAGTCGCTCTTGGCGTCGTTCCTGGCGTCGCTCTTCGCGTCGTTCTTGGCGTCGTTTTTGGCGGACGCGGATTTGTCGGTGTCGTCGCTGGCCTTGCTCTGCGAGGACTTGTCGCTCACTGAGCGATCGCGCGGGCTCTTGTCCGAGGCGGAGGACGATGAATCGGTCCGGCGTGGGGTGTCCTGCGCGGAGGACGCCGCGCTGTCGCTGATCGCCTGGGTGTTGCTGTCCACCAGCGAGCCGAAGGACTCGTTTGCGGAGCTGTCTTTCGGCGCTTGCGACCGGGCAGGCTTTTGCTGCGCGCTCTGGACTTGCACGCTTGCCGCTACATCTGACGTACGACCGACCACAGGCAACCCCTTGGAAACATCTTCGCCATGAGAGGTAGCAAGGAGCGGGCCACCGTCGCGCTGAGTAATTTTAACTAATAAAATCAAAGGTTTAATGATTTGGCGTCCCCGCCGCGGGGCCTCCCGAAGCCCCGCCATTTCTGCCTCCCCGGCAAGAATTGCCGTAAACCTTGCGGGGTCCGCGATTGCTTCACCGGAAGGCCGCCTATATTAAAGAGACAGCTCTCAACCGCTTTCGACCGGGCAGGCCGCGCCCTTCGGGAACTCTCGGTTCCCGGGGATTGCCTTTGTCCCGCCGGAAGCACCCAGCGGATCGCCGAACGCCGCCGTCACAACGCTTTAAGGCCCATGCTCAACAGTCTGGATCTCGAAGGCCGTCCTGAGGATACCAGGGTCGTCGTTGCCATGTCGGGCGGCGTCGATTCATCGACGACGGCTGCGCTCTTGAAGGCGGAAGGCTACGACGTCGTCGGCATCACGCTGCAGCTCTACGACCATGGTGCAGCGACCCATCGCAAGGGCGCCTGCTGCGCCGGCCAGGACATCCACGACGCCCGCGACGTCGCGGCCAAGCTCGGCATCCCCCATTACGTGCTCGACTATGAGGACCGCTTTCGCGAATCCGTCATCGACAATTTCGTCGATAGCTACGCGCTCGGCGAGACGCCGGTGCCGTGCATCGAGTGCAACCGCTCGGTCAAGTTTCGCGACCTCTTGAAGACCGCGCGTGAACTCGGCGCCACCGCGCTTGCCACCGGCCACTACGTCGCCTCTCGCCGCCGCGCCGACGGCTCGCGCGCGCTGGTGTGTGCCGCCGATGCCGATCGCGACCAGAGCTATTTCCTGTTCGCGACCACGCAGGAGCAGCTCGATTATCTGCGCTTTCCGCTCGGCGACATGACCAAGCCCGAGACGCGCGAGCTGGCGCGCCGCTTCGGCCTCGCGGTCGCCGACAAGCACGACAGCCAGGACATCTGCTTCGTGCCCACCGGGCGCTACACCGATATCATCACCCGCCTGCGGCCGAACGCGATGGACCCCGGCGACATCGTCGATCTCGACGGCCGCGTGCTCGGCCGGCACAACGGCATCGCCAATTTCACCATCGGCCAGCGCCGCGGCCTCGGCATCGCGGCCGCCGCACCGCTGTTCGTGGTGCGGCTGGAGGCCGCCAACCGCCGCGTCGTCGTCGGCCCGCGCGAGGCGCTGAAGATGCACCGCATCGTGTTGCGTGACGTCAACTGGATCGGCGATGGCGACATCGACCGCGCCATCGGCGATGGCCTCGAAATGTTCGTGCGCGTGCGCTCGACCCGCGCGCCCCAGCCTGCTTGGCTGCGCGGTGCCAACGGCCATTACGAGGTCGAGCTCGTCGCCGGCGAAGAGGGCGTTTCGCCGGGACAGGCCTGCGTGTTCTACGACGCACCTGGCGGCCAGGCCCGCGTGCTCGGCGGCGGCTTCATTCAAAGCGCCGCCGCGAAGGCCGCAAGCAGCACGACGAGGCCGCTCGCAGAAGCGGTCCGCGGCTGATCCATGAGATCGGACCGCACTCTCGCGACGCCGGAAGTGCGCCCCCTCTCCCGCCTGCGGGAGAGGGTTGGGGAGAGGGCTCTCTCCACCCGCGATATCTCGCGAGAGGATAAAGCCCTCACCCGCCACGCTCTTGCGAGCGTGCCGACCTCTCCCGCAAGCGGGAGAGGCGCCAGACCGCGCGCTGGGCTGACTTCGATTTCACCAATGATCAACTCTCCATAGAATTCAAGCAGGGCAGGGGGCATGGCAGCAGACATCTCGCGGGCCGGGGTCGAGAAGGCCTATGGCCGCTGGGCGCCGGTCTACGATCTCGTGTTCGGGAAGGTGTTCGACGCCGGAAGGCAGTCGACCATCGCGGAGGCCGACCGCATCGGCGGCCGCATCCTCGACGTCGGCGTCGGCACCGGTCTCTCGCTCTCGGACTATGCGCGCACCACGAAGATCTGCGGCGTCGACATCTCCGAGCCGATGCTGCGCAAGGCGCAATCGCGCGTGCGGAGCTTGCGACTCTCCAATGTCGAAGTGCTCTCGGTGATGGACGCGAAAAACCTCGCCTTCCCCGAAAACTTCTTCGACGCGGTGGTCGCGCAATACGTCATCACCGCGGTGCCCGATCCCGAAGGCACGCTCGACGAGTTCGTGCGCGTCTTGAAGCCCGGCGGCGAGCTGATCCTGGTCAACCACATCGGCGCGGAAAAAGGTTTGCGCAAACTCTCCGAGCTGGCGTTTGCGCCCCTGGCCCGCCGTCTCGGCTGGCGCCCGGAGTTTCCGTGGCAGCGCCTGGTCGACTGGGCCGCGAAACACGGCGGCGTTACGCTCGCCGAGCGCCGCCCGATGCCGCCGATGGGCCACTTTTCGCTGATCCGCTACCTCAAATCGTGATCGGGGGGCGCGGAACACGCGGCAGCACCCGCGCGTTTCCCTCCCATGCGCACCACATCGAACATCATTCTGGCCAGCCTCCTGATCGCCGCCTCCGGCAGCGCGATCGCGCAGGCTCCGCCCGCCCCGGCGCCGCCGCCGCAACAAACCGCGCCGCCATCCCCGCAGCACGCCACCAATTGCACGCCGCAGGACCGCCCGAACCGCTCGGCCGACGGCATCACCACCGGCCAGTCCCGGGAACCGCTCGGCGACAAACTGGCGAAATCGGACGGCGTGCTCTGCCCGCCCTCCGGCGTCGACCCCGAGATGCACGCCCCGGCCCCCAGCACGAACGGCGCCATGCCCGTCATCCCGCCCCCCGGCAGCCCCGGCGGCGACCCGACGGTGCGGCCGAAATAGCAAATAGTCGGGCATCCGCGCTTCTTCGCCTCTCCCCGCCTGCGGGGAGAGGCCGGAATCCGCGCGACGCGCGGATTTCGGGTGAGGGGGACTCTCCGCGAGTCCGGTGCCCGAGTCGCGCGATTCCCCCGCCAAATCGGCCCGAACAGAAGCGGGCGACCTTAGCTTGACAGCCCACCGCCCCCTTCCTTATATGCCGCGCGTTCGCGAGCTAGGCCTTGTCAGGCCCTCGCGACCCTGTGGCGGGGTAGCTCAGCTGGTTAGAGCACGGGAATCATAATCCTGGGGTCGGGGGTTCGAGTCCCTCTCCCGCTACCAATTCCAGCGTAACCCTTTGATTTCCCAGCTTCGGCCGATCGGTGTTTCGACACGAGGGATGTCTCATTGATACATCCGGAACGGTCGTGGATCAATTCTCGTCGTGAACGATCAACATCGGCGCGGAGAGCCGACGTGCGGACCGCGATTTGCGAGAGTGTGGCGGGTTAACAGGGGCTCGAATCCCTCCCTCTCCGCCAGTTTCCAAATCCTATCCGCCACTTTCTTCGCGCAGAAAACCTTCAAAAATCGCACGTCCGGCCTGCGTGAGTGTGCAAGTGCCGAAGCGTGTATCCCCCGAGGTAGTCCATCAAGTAGTCCACGACCGCGCCGCCCCGGCGCCGGCCCGCAGCAGCCGCCGGCGAGGCGCGCCTACCTACGTTGTTCGCCGGCTTTCCACGTATTTCTTCCAGATCCGACCGCCCCGCGATCTTGCGGGTAACGGCATCCCTGCGCTCCTATCCGGGTGAGGCTCGGCGTGCTGCCCAAGAGGGAGGCGCACCGCCGAGCCGCGTGGCTGGGGATCCTGGCTCAGGCCGGGTTCGGCGAATGGAGGCGGCACTTGGAAGGTCACGCGTACAGCGAGTTTCCGCCGAGCGAGGTCGGCTTCCCGAAGGGCGACAGCCCCGAGGAGTTTTTTGCCAACATGATGGCCTTTCTCAACGAGGCCGCGGCGAAGCTGGAGAGCCCGGCGCCGGCGCCGGTGTTCTCGCCGGCCGGCATGCGCGACCTCGCCGCCATCCAGGAGGCGGTCGCGATCGAGCAGGAGGTCAGGAAGGGGGATGCAGGCCATCCCACGGTGACTGCGCGTGCCGACCTGCTCCGGAGGTGTCATTCGGCTTGCAATATTGACCCCCTAAGCCGGGGGATCGGCGTCCAAAATTGACCCCCTATAGGTTGGTCTGTTGCGCTGCCTGCTTCGTAACAAAGCAGGTGGTGGAGGATGCTGATCGTGGAGACGATTGCGCGGATACGGCGCGAGCACTTCATCAAGGGCAAGACCATCAAGGAGATCGCCCGCGACCTGAAGGTGTCGCGGAACACGGTCCGGAAGGTGCTGAGGTCGGGAGAGACCTCCTTCGAGTACGAGCGGCAGGTGCAGCCACGGCCAAAGCTGGGGCGCTGGGCGTCAGAGCTTGAGGGGCTGCTGGCGGCGAACGCAGCTAAATCGGCTCGTGAACAGCTGACGTTGATCCGGATCTACGAGGAGCTGCGCGGCCGCGGGTACGACGGCGGTTACGATGCGGTGCGGCGTTATGCCAGGCGCTGGAGCAAGGAACGCGGGCAATCGACCGCAGCCGCTTATGTCCCGCTGAGTTTTGCCCCAGGCGAAGCCTACCAGTTCGACTGGAGCCACGAGGTCGTCCTACTGAGCGGCACCACGGTGATGGTGAAGGCTGCCCATGTCCGGCTCTGTCACAGCCGTATGCTGTTCGTGCGGGCCTATCCGCGGGAGACGCAGGAGATGGTGTTCGACGCCCACGACCGGGCGTTCGCCCTGTTCAAAGGCACCTGCACCCGCGGCATCTACGACAACATGAAGACCGCCGTAGAGACGATCTTCGTCGGTAAAGGCCGTCTCTACAATCGTCGCTTCCTGCAGATGTGCAGCCACTATCTGGTCGATCCGGTCGCCTGTACGCCAGCGTCGGGTTGGGAGAAGGGGCAGGTCGAGAACCAGGTCGGGCTGGTCCGGGAACGCTTCTTCACGCCGCGGCTGCGGTTCAAAAACCTCGACGAGTTAAACGCCTGGTTGCTCGACAGATGCATCGCCTACGCCAAGGTTCATCCCCATCCGGAGCTGGCCGATCAGACGATCTGGGAAGTGTTCGAAGCCGAACGCCCCAAACTCGTTCCCTACGCCGGCCGCTTCGACGGCTTCCATGCGGTGACGGCATCGGTCTCGAAGACATGCCTGGTGCGCTTCGACAACAACAAGTACTCGGTCGCAGCCAGCTCAGTCGGACGGCCGGTCGAGGTTCAAGCCTATGCCGATCGCATCGTGATCCGTCAGGATGGACGTATCGTTGCCGAGCACCCACGATCCTTTGGCCGCGGCGATACCGTCTACGACCCCTGGCATTATGTGCCGGTGCTCGCCCGCAAACCCGGCGCCTTGCGCAACGGTGCTCCCTTCAAAGACTGGGTGCTGCCGGCCGCGATCGAGCGGATCCGACGCAAGCTTGCCACCACCGACGATGGCAATCGGCAGATGGTCGACATCCTCAACGCGGTGCTGACTGACGGTCTGTCCGCGGTGGAAGCGGCCTGTGCCGAAGCGCTCAGTCACAGCGTCCATTCCGCCGATGTCGTTCTCAATATCCGGGCCCGTCAACGTCAACCCGCCCCACCGGCCAACATCATGACGCCGGCCGCACTGACGCTCCGTCATGCACCGATCGCCGATTGTGCCCGCTACGACAACCTCCGGAGGACCATCTGATGGAACGAACCCAAATCTTCGACCTCATGGGCGAACTCAAGCTCTACGGCATGAAGGCTGCCTTCGACGAGATCATGGCAACTGCCGTCAAGCGCCAGCACGAACCTCAGCGCATTGTCGGCGACCTGCTCAACGCCGAGATCAACGAGAAGCAAGCCAGGTCGATCAAATACCAGCTCACCATTGCCAAGCTACCGCTTGCCAAGGACATCGCCGACTTCCAGTTCGATGGCACGCCGATCAATCAGACCCTCGTCAATGATCTTGCTGGCGGCGGCTTCATCGCCCAGCAACGCAACGTCGTGCTGGTTGGCGGCACCGGCACAGGCAAAACCCACCTGGCCATTGCCATCGCCAGAAGCTGCATCCGATCCGGTGCCCGCGGCCGCTTCTTCAACGTAGTCGACCTCGTCAACCGCCTCGAGACCGAGACCCGCAATGGACGGCAAGGTCGGCTCGCCGAGCATCTGACCCGGATGGACTTCATCGTGCTGGATGAACTCGGCTATTTGCCCTTCGCCCAGTCCGGTGGCCAGCTTCTCTTCCACCTCGTCAGCCGGCTCTATGAGCGCGCCTCCGTCATCGTGACCACCAATCTCGCATTCGGCGAGTGGCCGACCGTGTTCGGCGACGCCAAGATGACCACCGCGCTGCTCGACCGGTTGACCCACCACTGCGACATCGTCGAGACCGGCAACGATAGCTGGCGGTTCAAAAGCCGAGACGACGATCACGCCACGCGCGCTCGTCTCGCCTCCGCTATCCCGGCCAGCTCCGACGAGACGAGCGCTACCAGCAAAACCCGCCGCCCGAAGGGGTCAAAATTGGACGCCGATGAGGGGTCAAATTTGCAAGCCGATTGACAGGTGTTGCCGACGTGGCCAATGTACCGCCATGCATCGACGTCGCATACCGCCAGCACGAGGGCGCCGAAGAAGGGCCGGGTTCGCCTCGGCGCGGTGAAGCCGGCGATCACTACCCCTGCCGCTGCGCGGTCTTCACCTTCAGCCAATCGGCGGTCCGGCGCCCGAACGCGTACGGGGCGCGCTTGGCCATGATGCCTTCGAGATGTCTCAGCTCGGCTTGTGCAAAGAACTTTGCCGCTGCCCTTGCGGTGGTTGCTGAACGCGATCAGCTTGTGGCGCGGCAGAAGGGCCTTGAGCCGCTTCTTGCGCTCGAGAAGCGGCAGCGCACGTAGGTCCTCGCCGGCTGCGAACATGAGGTCGAACGCGCAGTACAAAAGCTTGGCCTCGTGACGCAGGGCGTTTTGAAGCAACTGGAAATGGGATACGCCGTCCTTCCCGATCGCAACGAGCTCGCCACGATCACGGCGTCCGCCCATGTTCGCGACATGGGTGAGACTCGTCTGCCAACGCATCATAACCACGAGCCACCTCCAGGGAACCGCTCCGGCTAGGCTCATCGGTCATAGCAGCAAGCCTGCGGCCTTCTTGTGCGCGCTTTGAATTTAAAGCCGTTTGGCTGGGACTGCGGCTCCGGGGGATACGCGAAGCATCTGCTGTGATTTAGATTTAAAAGGGTGGAGCACGCACCGTCAATGGTACCGAGGCGATCACTTATCCAGACATTGATACCTGGGTTCTTGAAAGCCCGCTCGGTGTTGAGCAACTATTTGGCGCCCCTGGGGTCCCACGCAATGCAGAGTTCACAGTCGAAAACTGATGGACGCGCTCACCAATGACGAAGTGGTGGCTGCATCAGTCCGATCGAAGGACGGCCGCGCTTCGGTCTAATTGAAGTTGAGTAGAGTTGGAAAAGTTCAACTCTTTTACGTCAAGAGGGCTTCTGGCCAGGCCAGCCGTGACGAAGGAACCGGAATCCAAAAAACAGGAGAACTCCAAGGTTAAGGATGCTTGTCAGGCCGGCGGGGTTAGCATTTGCGTGGTACAAAGCCTGTAGCAAAGGTTGGTGTGTTTCCTCCTGCATATCGACCGCGCGAGAAACCATCAAGGCCACCAGGATGAACGGCATCAACGCGAAACAGGTCTTCAGGATTATTTGCCGAGTGGGAGAGAGCACCACCGGCGGTGCTGCCTTCCGGACATCCGCTATTGTGATCCGCTCGTCTGTTGGCGGCAATCCAACAATGATGGGCTTAAGCCGCGCCAGGAGCACGCGTCGACATATGAGCGATGCGCCGTAGAGCGAAAAGACGATTGCAGTTGCGACGAGCAATTCTCTAGCGCCATGCGACGGAGATCGGGTCGCCCAGACAGCTGCTGTTCCGAAGAGCATCGACAGGGTCACCCAGCAGCCGCCTAAGATGGGAAGCAACGGCACTGAGTTCACAGCTTTGATGATCGCAGCTTTTTGGCTCTCATTGGCCAGCAGGTGTACTCCGGCGCCGAAAACCCACGAACCTGGCGGACGGTAGACATAGCCCCCCGTTACGGGTTTGAAGACGACGTATTTCGAAACGCTACTCATTTCTCGCCTCCTGTCGGCCTCTGTTCATCTCATGGTTCTCCGTCTCGAACCGTGCTTGAGATCACATATCGAGCTTGCCGCTGTGACGGGTGCCCGCCTGGCGAAAGAGCGCCCGGGCACGCATCACGCGGGACTGAGATCAAAATTGATGACGCGCTTTCCATAGCTGCTGCCGAAATGTCGGCTTGCCCTGACATGGCGGACAGCCCACCGATGTAGGCCCTGGGGGCAGCTGAAACTGGCCCCGGAAGGACGCTCTGTGCAGTGCTTAAAACCTTGGTCACGATGACCTCTCCTCAGTTGATGAGACTGGCCACCTTCGAACCTGTAACCTTCTGAACCTACGTCGACTTCTGCAGGATTGGAGACGTACTTTGTACGATTCAACGGGATCGAGGGGCGAAATTGACCCGAAGCGCCACGAGCATGCCTATACTCTCGATGGTTTTGCTGCGATCCGTAATTCTCCGCTTAGATTGCACTCGCGATTTATAGAGTACCGAGTGGCAAACTGAACGTTAGCGTCGGCAAGCGATCGCATGACCACTGCGCCTCTAAGCTTGCCGTGTGAGGTCGCGCACGCTCGACTTGGGAGCATTGAGGCATGATAGAAGCGTGCTGCAATCAAGCAGCCCATTGGTGGAGACTTGTCATGTTTTCCTACCCTCGTGCTCTCGCAGTTTTCGCTCTTGCCGTCGGTTTCGCCTCCGTCTCCGACCCTCACTCGGCTTCGGCGACTGGGCTGGATTTCTTCAATCATATGAATCCCGAATACACCAAATGCATCAGCAATGTACGCACCTCCATGCACTACAGAGATCGAAACGACAGCAAACTGCAAGATGCTATCGTAAACGCCTGCAATCGGGCGCACCCAGCTTTTGGAAAAGGTTAAGCGCCTAGACCAGGCTACTGCCCGCGAGCGTCGGGCTGCTGACGCGGCGAGCAGGTGTTGTCTCTGTCTGGGGTCAGAAGCAGACATCGACGCTCTAAGCTGATCCTGTAGCAACCCCCATCAGCGACTTCAATGGCTCGCAACCAAGGGTCCTTGCTTGCGTGGCCCAAAAGCGCATCCTGTGGAACAAGCGGAAGATCGTTGGTGCGAAGCCGCCACTCCGGCCGAAGCACGTTGGTCAATCCGGACGAAGCTCCAGGTTGAGGGTCAAATCAGTGACGCCGCATTGTTCAACGTCGCGGTCGACAGCAAGCTCCGGGCGCGACCTCGTCAGCTTGGAGTCGACGACGTTACGCCAAGCGGCTTGCTATGCAGCCCGACAGAGCAAGCGTTCGCCAAAAGAACTGGACGGCCGGTCAAGTTTGAACTTACAGCGTTCGCACGCCACGCGATCGATGACTATCTCAGGGCAACTGGCAAGAAGCCCGGAGACCGTCTGTTCAAAAGTCGTCGAGGCGCTGGGCGCAGCCTAACAACTCGCAATACGCGCGGCTGTTATCCAGCTGGCTGGTACAGGGTTGGATCCTCATCTTTTCGGAACGCATTCGCTCCGCCGAAGGGAACCCTTTCTGTCGGCGCAGGTGCAATCTGCGAGCGTGCAGCTGCTTCTGTGCCACATCAAACGAGAGCCCGTCCGGTACTAGCACAGCAAGTAGATGTGTGAAGTAAGGGGCAGAGCGGACATGCTCTGCCCCTGCTTTCTATGCCCGCTCGGGCCCCGAAGCTGACCAACTTTGCATCTCAAAATGGCGGACCAGTATTCGGGCGGCGCGCCTAAAAGATGCCGGCCACGTTTTCATGGCCTCGCTTCTAGCACCATATTGAACGGACCCTGGGTGGCGCGACGGACCTGACGGAAACCACCTTCCTTTAACACCTCGGTGAGCTTTGCCTCTCCAGCCTGCGCGCCGAGTGCCTCGCCGACTTCCTGGGCCATCGAGGTCGGTACGCAAATCATCGTCGATGCATTAAAGTAGAGACGGCTGACCGGATTGCCGACATTGTCGACCGGATCATCCGCGGCAATCGGCTCGACGATCATCCAGGAACCACCGGGCTTGAGCAGGCTCCGTACATGCCTTGCGCAGCCGCGGGGATCCCCCATGTCGTGCAGGCAGTCGAACATGGTGACGAGATCGAAGTCTCGCTCAGCTATGTCCTTCGCACGCGCGGTCACGAAGCGGACGCGGTCGGCGAGTCCGTGCGCCACGGCGTGTGCGTTGGCCTGCTCGATGGAGGGGGCGTGGAAGTCGTAGCCGACAAATATGCTCGCCGGGAACGCCTTCGCCATCAGCAAGGTCGAAAAGCCGACCCCGCATCCGATGTCGGCTACCTTGATACCGTCGGAGAGCTTCTTCGGCATGCCGTCCAGCGCCGGTAGCCAAGACTGCACGATGTTGTTGACATAACCCGGACGAAAGAAGGAACCAACAGCACAGAACAGGCAGCCCGAGCTTTCACCCCAAGCAACGCCGTGCCCCTTTCTGAATGCGGATTCGACCATCGGTCGCCCTTCCACCATCGCCGCCGCAAGGTCGAAAGCGCCTTCCAAGTAGACGGGACTGTCTTTTACGGCAAAGATCATTGCCTGTTCAGGCGTCAGACTGAACCGCTGGTCTGTCTTGTCGAGGGTGATGTAGCCGTTCGCGGCCTGTGCAAAAGCCCATTCACGAACGCACCGTTCGGTCAGGCCGGCTCGCTGTGCGAGTTCAGAAGCAGTCGCGGGGCCGTCCCGGTGCAATGCATCGAACAGGCCGAGGCGGAAGCCGATCCCAGCCGTCGGCACACTAAAGGCCCCGCCCAAGTCCCCCAGCATCTTGCCGACGAGGGCGCCAAGTCTGTCATTGTCCACTGCGCGCATGACTCAGTCCTTCTCTGGCTATCGAGTTGAACAACAGTCGGATCCAAATTCGGTCGGTCGGCCGAATTATGTGATGCGATGCTGCGCCGAGTCAAGTAGGCTCTCTCATGTTGACTGTGACCACGGCGCGCCCGACATTCGGCCGATCGACCGAATATCACATGCTGTAGTCAAGGAAGGTGGGAGGATGCCGCGAAACGGCGTGAAGGCAGACACCAGAACGGTAGTGCTGGAGTCCGCAAAGAAGGTGCTTAGGCAAAAGGGATACGCCAAGCTGTCCACCCGCGACGTTGCTGCGGCGGCTGGTGTCCCCCTCAGCCAGATCCATTATCATTTCGGTTCCAAACAGGGGATGATGCTGGCGCTGTTCGAGCATCTCAACTCGCAGCTGCTCGACCGCCAGAACGCACTGTTTCGAGATTCCGCTCTAAAGCTGTCCGAGCAGTGGGACCGCGCCTGCAACTATCTCGACGAGGACATAGCCTCGGGATACGTTCGCGTGCTGCAGGAGCTGATGGCTGCCAGCTGGGGTGACGGCCCTGTGGCGAAAGTGGTCCAGGCCGGCATCATGGGATGGCTCAAGCTGATCACGGACCTAGCGCGCCGTGCCGAGCGCGAATTCGGCGGTCTCGGCCCCTTCACGGCCGACGAGGTCGCCGCCTTGGTCGCCCACGCCTTTGTCGGCGCGGAGAGCCACTACCTGCTCGGACTGGAAAAGAAAGGCGTTCCTGTCCGGCCGGCTCTTCGGCGCTTTGGTGATCTTATTCGCATCATGGAGACCGCTCACCGAAAATGAGGTGCTGACATGCGCGCCAAGCTTCCGGCTTTCGAAGGACTAGTTGAACGTAACGGTGTGAACCTTCACTACGAAATCTACGGCAGCGGCGCGGAGACGATCGTCTTCGTGCCCCCGTGGAGCATCGTTCATTCGCGGGTTTACAAGGCGCAATTGCCTTGGTTCAGCGAGCGTTTCCGCTGCGTCGCTTATGACAGCCGTGGCAATGGCCGATCCGATCGGCCGGACGAAGTGGCGGCCTATACGCTGGACAACTACGTCGCAGATGCACTTGCCGTGATGGATGCGGCAGGAGTTGGCCCTGCCATTCTCGTCGGCCTCTCCCTCGGCGGGATGATCGCATCTGTGATCGCGGCGCACCATGCGGAACGCGTCAAGGCCGCGATCCTGGTCGGTACATCGGCCAGCGTAGGGCCCGCCTATCCTTACATGACGCCGGACCACTTTCAGGCCAACCGCGCGGAATACAAGGATTGGGACAAATACAACGGCGCCTACTGGCTCTCGAACTATCAGGATTTCGCGGCTTACTTCGTCGGCTCCATCTTCTCCGAGCCTCATTCGACCAAGCAAATTGAGGATGCCGTTGGTTGGGCCAGCGAGACTACGGGATCCATCCTTGCCAGGACGGTGAACGCGCGGACGATGCCGCCGGCTTTCGATGTGAGCGAGGCCATGTATCGCAAGATCACCTGCCCGGTCTTGATGATCCATGGCAACGACGATCAAATCCAGCCCTATGCCCGTGCACAAATCGTAGCCGGCCTGACAGGTGCCGAGTTAACGACCATCGAAGGAGGAGGCCACAATCCGCTCGGTCGCTTTCCGGCGAAGTGCAACACCCTGATTACAGAGTTTCTTCAGCGCCGGCTCGACCTGAGTGCCCGACCTAAACGGCGTCCTGCGCGACCAGGGCTAGGGCCGAAGCGCGTCCTCTACTTGTCCTCCCCTATCGGGCTCGGCCACGCCCGGCGGGACATCGCCATCACGCGGGAGTTGCGTAACGTGCTTCCTGATCTGCAGGTCGACTGGCTGGCACAGGATCCGGTCACCCGGTTGCTCGAAGCGAGTGGCGAGACCGTTCATCCGCTCAGCGGTCGCCTGGCCAGCGAAACCCGCCATATCGAAATGGAATGCGGCGAACATGAGCTGCATGCCTTTCAGGCGATTCGCCGAATGGACGAAGTGCTGATTGCCAACTTCATGACATTTCAGGATGCCGTCGAGGAGTTGCGCTATGACCTCGTGATCGCCGACGAGGCGTGGGACATCGATCACTACTGGCACGAGCATCCCGAACTGAAACGAGCACCGCTGGCATGGTTCACTGACTTCGTCGGGTTCGTTCCAATGCCCTCGGGTGGTGAACACGAGGCATTCCTGACAACCGATTACAATGCCGAGATGATCGAGCATGTCGAACGGCATCCCGGCGTGCGTGATCGCGCGATCTTTGTCGGAAACCCGGACGACGTCATTCCTCGGTCGTTCGGGAGGGATCTGCCCGAAATGCCGGACTGGGTGCCCAAGCACTTCGAGTTCGCAGGTTACATTCTCGGTGAACACCCGCAGACATTCGGGCCGCGCGCAGAGCTTCGACGACGGATCGGCTACCGGGATGGCGAGCGCGTCTGCATCGTCACGGTGGGCGGTTCAGGCGTCGGTGCGCCGCTCATCAGGCGCGTTTTGGGGAGTTATCCGCTGGTACGGTCAAGGATACCGGAGTTGCGCATGATCGTGATCGCCGGACCCCGAATTGATCCGGCGTCATTGAACGCTCCGGCCGGCGTTGAAGTTCGATCATTCGTGGCCGACCTGGACCGGCATCTCGCAGCGTGCGACCTGGCCATCGTGCAGGGCGGACTTACGACCTGCATGGAGCTGACCGCGGCCGGCACCCCTTTCATCTATTTCCCGCTGCAGGATCATTTCGAGCAGAACTACCATGTGGCATATCGACTGGATCGCTATAGCGCGGGCCGGCGTATGAACTATGCGGACTCAACCCCCGAGATGATTGCTGAAGCGACTATCCGCGCCCTGACCGAAGGGACATTCTCTCAGCCGGTCGAAAGCGGCGGTGCAGCACGGGCGGCGCACATGCTTGCGGAACTGCTCTGATGCCACGGCCGGCCGCATTGTCGATGGACACTTGAAGCTGCTGTAGAGCCTGGCCCAACTCGCGAGCATGGTAGTGTTGCCGGCCAAGTGCCGGCGCGACCGCTCCGCTTCGAGCGGAGATCGACACAGATGCTCGCACCTGCGTTCGGACAATCGGGAACGGATGATCGTCCGTTCGAGTTGGTCTGTATGAGCGAGCGAGTTCTTTACGAAAGCAGCAACGGTGACGTCTGGGCGCTGACGCGAGATCCGCGGACGAATACGCCCGTCGTGAAGCACCAGCCTAACATCAGCTCAGGCGGCCAAGTCTCCTATACGGATATCGGCCAATTCCTGCGTAGTGGCGCCGGGGGCCCGGAACGTCAGCAATTGCTGAAGCTGATCGGCACGCTGCTGGAGGGCTAATAAAGGCTCTCAGGCCGACCACTTGTCCTCCTCGCGGCGCGCTTCGTCGTCGTTGATGCGCTCGGCCAGGTCGGCAGCAGTTTCAGGATCCTCAGCAGTGGCGATGGGCTCGCCGTCTTGCTTCTTGATCTTTTGTCCTTCGGCGGTCACCGGAAAATCATCGGGTCCCAACGGCTTCTTGGAAGTGGACATGTGTCTTCCTCCTGTAGCCACGACGATAGCACGCCGCCCAACGAGGCCCGGATTGATTTCAGGGGGAAGGTGGATAGACGGCCGGACGAAGTCGTCCGTCGCATCCTGGGAAGTTCGGCCTGCGGCAGATCTCATCTGGTCTCGAACCGCGCAGCAGTAAAGGAAAGAGCTTGGTTTCCGGTCAGGCCTTGTAACTGCACTGCAAGCATCCATATACCATCCGTAGAACATCCATTTGGATGGTTAGAATGGATGTACCCGATGACCGACAATGTACGCGAATTGCGACCCCGGGCTCCCGACACGGAGAAGATCACGATCAACCTGGGCTATGTGGACCTCGGCCAGGTCGATCTCATGGTGCAGGAAGGGTTCTATTCGAACCGCACCGATTTCATCCGGACCGCGATCCGCAACCAGATCGAGCGGCACGCGGATGTGGTCAAGCAATCGACGGCCCGTAATAGTCTCGACCTGGGGCTGCGTAATTATGCCCGCGTCGATCTCGAAAGGGCGCGGCGAAAAGGCGAGATGCTGCACATCAACGTCCTCGGCTTGGCGACCATCGACCAAGACGTCACGCCCGAGCTGGCGCGCGCCACAATCGCCTCGGTTTCGGTGCTCGGTGCCCTTCATGCCAGTCCCGCGGTCAAGGCCGCTCTCGCCGACCGAACGAGGTGAAACGATGCTGAATCCAGACATGGTCCGCGAAGCGACTCGCCTCACACGTGCCGGCCAACTGGCCGAAGCCACTGCACTGCTGCAGCGAATGCTGCGCGGCGATGGCGCCCCCGCAGCGACAAGGGGGAATGCTGTGCCTGTCGAGCGTGCGAGGCTCGAGCCGCCGACACTCGAGCTGAAGGCCAATGTCGTCGAGGAGACGGAGAGCGGGCCTTCCACGCAAGCCACGCCTGCCAAACGCCACAAAGGCCGCGCGCCCTTCGGCGGCATGAAAGATCTTTCCGGTTTCAGCCTGCCAGGTCCGGCCGGGCGTACTCCAATGTCCAAAGTGGATATTGCACCGGACGGCACAAGGTTCGTCTCTGCCACCTTCACCAACGCGGCGGGAAGTCGGACCTACAAGCTGTTCATCCCCAGCCGCACTCATGCAGGACCGCGTCCCCTCATCGTCATGCTTCACGGCTGCACCCAGTCGCCGGACGATTTCGCCGCCGGTACCCGGATGAATTTTCTGGCGGACGAGCGGAATTGCTTCGTTGTCTATCCGGAGCAGCCACGGGGAGCCAACCATGCGAAATGCTGGAACTGGTTTCGCACGGGTGACCAGCGCCGGGATGGCGGTGAGCCTTCGCTGATCGCTGGCATCACCCGCCAGATCATGCGGGAGCATCCTATCGATCCCAAGCGCGTCTACGTCGCAGGCCTGTCGGCCGGCGGGGCCGCCGCGGCCATCATGGGCGCAACGTTCCCCGACCTATACGCCGCCGTCGGCATCCACTCCGGCCTGGCCTGCGGGGCTGCCAGCGACCTTCCGTCCGCACTGGCCGCTATGCGGCAGGGCAGCGCTGGACCGATCGGGACGGCGGGCGCGTCGGTGCCGACCATCGTCTTCCATGGCGATCGCGACACCACGGTGCATCCCAGCAATGCTGACCGGATTCTCCGTTGGCCGGGCGAAGATGCGAGCGTGAGGAGGAAGATTCTTCGCGGGCGAGTACCTGAGGGACACGCGTATACCCGCACGATCTTCACCGACGAAGGTGGCTTGGGCATGTCCGAGCACTGGAGCGTCCACGGGGCCGCCCACGCCTGGTCAGGAGGCAGTCCTGCCGGGTCCTACACGGATCCGCGCGGGCCGGACGCGACCAGGGAGATGCTGCGTTTCTTCCTCGAGCATTAGCTGGCAAGCTTCACGCGGAGATAGGGTTGCGACGGAGCGGCCCGCTGTCGAAGGCCTGGTCAGGCCCCGCTCGGTCCGGAGAAGATGGAAGCGGGCGGCGGGGTGCCCGGGACCGGCAGCCGCCGTCAATTGCTCCAGATCGCCCAAGGGCCTCCCTTGGCGTCGTACCGCTTGGCGAGACCCAGCAGACGACGTCGGGTGAACGGATTGGCCTTTTCGGCGATGACACGGACCCGCTGCGCGAGGCTTTCATAAAACTCCTGCCCCATCACGCTCCCGACGCAATCACTGCCTCGAGTTGAGTAACCCGCGGTCTTGGAGTCAAGAAAGCGTCGGCAAGCCCATGCAACTCTCCGCAACCGTCTTGAGATCGCGGTGGCGGCGGACGTAGACTGCAATAGCGGGGGAAAACCAGATGCCAGTGTCCGATCCGGTCCGGAAGGCGTGCCCGGCTTGCGGCAGGCCGATGAAGGCTGTGCGCGATGAAATCGGCGACCGGAAGCTGCGGTACGTCCGCACCAGTTGCGCCGATGACCCGCTGCAGGACCCGACGGCCCGCAAGTGGGCGGATAGCCCGCTGCGCCCGCCGATAAAATAGGAATTTCCCCGCGACCCCGGTGCTCTGGTTACGATACATCGATCGCACCACAGCCGGGATTTGCTCCCCATGCGAATACTGACCGCTGCTGTTTTCGTCGCCTGCCTGTTCCCTCGCCGGCCCCCGCAGCGACGTGCTCAGAAGCGATCGCGCATTGCAAACAGGACGAATCCAGGCGTCCAGACGCGGTCTCGCAGTGTGCGCAGACATCCGTTCGCCGAAGCGCTCCTTTAGCGGAAGAAGCTCAGTGTCACAGCTTGATAGGTGCTTCTCACACCTTTTGAAATCGCCTCAGCGCCTCGGGCCTTTTTCGATAGAAAAGCCTATCGATTGCCGTTGGCCGTGAACGAATCCGCACTGATGATAGTTTAGCCCATGGCGCTTGCCCTGCGTCGACTCATAGTAGGGAGTGGACGACGGATGACCTACGTGACAGACCGATCGAGCCCCTTGGACGAGACGATCACAATCGCGGACCTCGTTCGCGATCCCTATCCAATCTACAAGCGCTTGAGGCGCCAAGCGCCCGTGTTGCGGGTCAAATCAGTGGGCCGCACGTTTCTCACCAAGGCCGCTGACACAAAGTACGTCAAAGACAATCCAACCTTGTTCAGCTCCAATGATCCGAACACGCCCATGAAGCGCGCCTTTCTTGCGCATACGCTGATGCGGAAGGACCACGAGGAGCACCGGAGCGAACGCATGGCTATGATGCCCGCCTTGATGCCGAAGACAATCGAATCTGTCTGGGCAGCGCTATATGCGGACCTCGCGGAAGCGTATCTCGACCGTTTGCCGCGCGGCGAGGTTGTCGATCTGTTTCCGGCGCTCGCGGGGCCCCTTGCTGCACGGATTCTGGCGCATGCGATGGGCGTTCCGGATGCGAGCGATGAGGACATGCAGCGGTGGTCGCAGATGCTGATCGACGGT
Organism: Bradyrhizobium sp. Ken64; assembly: GCF_055807555.1. NCBI lineage: Bacteria > Pseudomonadati > Pseudomonadota > Alphaproteobacteria > Hyphomicrobiales > Nitrobacteraceae > Bradyrhizobium > Bradyrhizobium sp. Ken64. The sequence goes on from NZ_JBVVPA010000013.1 coordinate 210,147, forward strand.
GCCGGCAATTTCGGCTGGACGCCCGGGCCTTTCCAAGCAACCGACATCGCCAACGCGGAGATGGATAGATGCATCCGGGCCAACGCTGAACGGGTGCGAACCGAGCCGGACTCCTCCGCCCTCTCCTTCATGGTGAATGCAAAGAATCCGATTCCGGAAAGCCAGATGATCGCCAACGTGAAAATCGCGATTGGCGGGGGCATCAACGAGCCGCGCGACGCTCTGCTGACAGTGCTTTACGGCCTTTTGACCAACCCTGATCAGCTCGACGCCGTGCGCGCAGAGGGCAAATGGCGCGCAGCCTTCGAGGAAGGAATCAGATGGGTGGCGCCGATCCAGGCCAGTTCACGGCTTGTAATGGAGGACACTGAGATTCGGAACTATTTCATCCCGAAGGGCGAAACCGTTATGACAATCCAGGCCTCTGCAAACCGGGACGAGGACGTCTTCCCGGACGGTGAGAACTATAACGCCCTTCGCGAACCCAACCCTCACCAGGCATTTGGGAATGGCCCGCATCATTGCGCGGGCGCGCACCTCTCGCGGCGAACTGTGGGGGACATCCTCCTACCGCTACTGTTCGAGCGCTTTCCAAAAATGACCTTGCCTGACCCAGTGAGCGTGCGTTGGCACGGATTCGGTTTCCGCGGGCCGCTCAATCTGCCGATTCTGCTGCAGTAGCCTAGCCGGCCTGCAGCCGTCACAGATAAAGCCCAACAAAGCTCGTGGGACATTTCGCCGGTATTGTCCGAAGAGAGATAGAGAGATAGAAGGCAAGCTGAGCTAACTCGCGGGACCGCTATGTACCAATTGGAGCCCGCGCAGCTCGATCAGCGGCCTCCAGTTACGCCGCACAAATAGCTGAACGTTCGGCATACGTAGTAATCGATCTGGGGAAATCGCGGTCTCCTGAAGCGCGACGGCAGCGCCGGGGCAAGGGCCGGGAGCCATCACCAAAGCTCAGGAGGCTGTCTAGAGCTTTACTCGCTTATAGATCGCCACCCCCCGGCCTCTGAACGGAAAGCCCGCCGACAGACTGCATTAGCCGTGGAATATCAGCCGGGATCTCCCGTGCGAGTAGTCCCAGTTGTCCGTTACGCTCCACCCACCTGCGCCCGGCTTCGCCGTGAAGAAAGACGGCCCACGCCGTCGCGACTAAGGGCGGGGCGCCGCGGGCAGCCAAGCCAGCGATGATTCCAGCCAAAACGTCTCCCGATCCGGACGTGCCGAGAGCAATGGGACCTTGCTCGAAGCAGAGTTCTTGTCCCTCGGGCGAAACGACGTGTGTGCGTCCTCCCTTCATGGCGACGACGGCATCGAGCATGCGCGCTGCGGATAGCGCCGGAGCGATGGGATCAGTCTCGATTTCGTTCTTGTCCATCCGCAGAAACTTCGCCATCTCTCCCGAATGAGGCGTTACGATCGTAGTCCTTCCGGGCGCCGCGGCAACTCCGTGCGAAGCCCTGAGGGACGTGAAGGCGGAAGCATCAAGAACGAAAGCCGGCTTGGTGGCACCGCCGATGAGTTCGGCTCGCAATTCCGCGATGGGTGCCTCGTCGATGAGGCCGGGACCCATCAGGACCGCATCGGCTTCCTTTGCGAGATCGACCAAGCGGACCGAATTCGACGGGTCGATCTCGCCACTGCAGGTCTCGCGGCAGCCGATAATCATCGCTTCGGGCATGGCCATCCCAAGATGGGAGGCATTCGATTTGCAGGTCGCTATCTGAAGAACTCCTGCTCCGGACCGGAGCGCGCCTAGCCCCGCCAAGAGCGCAGCACCTGGCACTTCGACGCTTCCCGCGATGATCAGCACCCGGCCACGGGAATGCTTGTCCCCGCTTCCATCGTGGTCTGGGAGCGGATTCGCCGAAAGGTAGGCGGCGTCGATCTTCACTTCGCTCATCGGGCGGCCACGTTCTCATCCGGCGCGGACGTGACGGGGGCGCCCTCGCGCTCCAACGGCGCAACAAAATTATATCTCTTCAGGACCAGCCCCTGCGGACTTTCGGTCATCGCCAGATCGTATTCCGTCACGGCGCAGTTCGCGACGTCCCCCTCGGAATCGATCGACAATATTCGAGCTTCGTCCAGGTTTTCCAATAGGTACCGCATGCAGAGGACAACGACTTGATGGGCCACGATCAGCACGCGCTTTCCGCTGTAGTGCAGGCTGATGCTGTCGAGGACGCTCCTGAGCCTCAGGATGACGTCACACCAGCTTTCGCCGGCCGGAGGTCTGAAGTAGAACTTTCCGACCCGTCCGCGTGCTTCCGCCAGGTCGGGGTGGCGCTGTTCGATGCCGAGCCGTGTCAATCTGTCTAGGATTCCGAACTCCTTCTCCCGCAGCCGTTCATCTATGACGAGATGCACGAAATCTGGCGCGATCCCTCCCCGGCCTCGGATCGCATCGGCGGTGCTTTTGGCCCGAAGGTAGGGCGAACTCAGGATGACGTTGGGCCGCCCCTCCGGCGGTAAGGATGCGAACCAGTGGCCCAAAGCGTCCGCCTGCCGTCCGCCGAGTTCGCTTAGAGGTACGTCGACGTCGCGGGCTTCGATTTTGATCCAGGCTTCGCCAGCGGCATGCGCTGCGTCACGGGCCACATTACCTGCGCTCTCTCCGTGACGGACGATCCATAGCTTTGTCGGCCAGCGCTGCAAAATCACTCTTTCACTTTCAATGCGATCTTAACGGAACTCCAAACGCTCGGTTCCTTGGAAATGTGGAGCAGGGTCGGGGTCTCGCGCAGCGGGGCCCGGGCCATCGCAGAGCAGGCTTTGACTTTCTGGTGGCGTGATCTGGCTCGCACACCCGCGTGCCGTTCGCAGTAGCTCTGGCCGATTGTGAATCGGCGCCGGGGTCACGTCGCTTCAAGTCCCGGCAGTATCCGTCTGAACGAAATTAGAAAAGCCACGTTGGGGTGGGGTCCCGATCGGCGCCGATCGGGACCCCACCTCGACGCAAATTCGGTCAGCTGCGACAAGGAATTGCCGCCGCTACTTCAACGGGCCGAGTTCGGCGCCGATTGACACTTGACTCTGAGGGTGGCCCTCGAACAAAAATAGAACAACGATTCTGCCCCGAAGGTCCGCTTGGCCAAATTGCCGCAACTGCCCGTCTACTATTATCTCGACCACTTCGCCGAAATGCTGGGGTTCGTGCGGCGGACGTACGCCCCTGTACTTGGTCCGGATCATCACGCCTTCATGGCGCGGTTCGAGGGCCTTTCGAGAGATGCGCGTTGCCTCCTGGTCCGCATGATCAACAGGCGCGGTGCCATCTTCAACCGATCCCTGTTCAACTACCCCGAGATCGATGACGTCGAGCGTGCGGCCGCCGATCTGACCGCGGCCGGTCAGGCCCGCGCGCTCGGCGAGGCGGACTATGCGGCCTTCGTCTCGTCCCTGCCGAAGGACGTCCTCGTCACCGGAGCGCAGGCGGCCGGGCGAGGAGACGTCCGCAAATCCTGGTCGAAGCCGAAGTTCGTCGACTATTATCTACACACCATCCCCTTTTCGGTCGCAGCGCAGCACTGTGGCGCCCGCAATTTCATCGCGCTCGAGGGGACGCGGCCGATCGAGTTCCTGCTTTACCTGTATTTCGGCAAGACCGAGGTGAGCCTGAAGAACTTCGCGCTGCGCGACCTGGGAATCCTCCGCACCAACCGCGAGACGTCGTTTAGCGCGCGCTTCACCGATGCCGAGGAGGCGCTCGCCTCGTTCCACTACAGCCAGATCCTCGACAGCCTGGAGGTCGGAACGGAGCCTGTCCACAGACGGGCCGCCGTCGACCTGTTCGCCGGGCCCGCCTGCGGGACTCAGTTCGCCGGCGATCTCCGCAGCCGAGCCGCGCATCAAACGGGGCTTTTCTTCGAGAAAGCAGGCGAAAGCGATCTTGCCCTTCAGCTTTACCGGGCGGGGTCTTCGCCGGACTGCAACGAGCGCCTGGTCCGACTCCTCTACAATGACGGCGACAAGACAGAGGCCGAAGCGCTGCTGCAGCGCATGATCGATGATCCCGCCAGCGACGAAGAACACCTTTTCGCTACCGACTTCTACGCCCGCAAGTTCGGCGGACGGCGCACAGGTCTCCACACCGAACTTTTGCGGTCCGGCCGCACGATCACCGTAGACGACACTCATCGCGGCAATCCCGAGGCGGGCGTCGCCGGCGTGCTGCGGCGCGGGGGCACGAAGGTCTACTTCACCGAGAACGTGCTGTGGCAAACCCTGTTTGGCCTGCTCTTCTGGGACGAACTGTTCGAGAGTACCCGCATGCCCAGCGGGTTCGATTGGATGCCTCATTGCCTGAAGGACCGCAGCTTCCGTCGGCTCTTCGCCGCGACAATCGACGAGAAGCTGGCGGCCATCGCGTCCGGATCCGCCCTCCCGTTGATCCTCCGCACCGTCGCAGCGAGGTGGGGGCGCCCGAACGGGATCTTCAGCTGGGATCACGTGCAAGTGGAGGCGCTGCGCGCCCTGCTCGAAGGGTCCGATACGGCCGGCATCGCCAGCATTGTCCGCGGCATGTGCGACGATTTCCGCGGGATGCGAGACGGCTTCCCCGACCTCATGTTGGTCCAGGACGGCAAGGCGTCCTTCATGGAGGTCAAGGCGGAAGGCGACGTGATCCGCCGCAACCAACTGACCCGCCTCCGCCAGCTCGGCGACGCCGGCATTGTGGCCGAGATCGGTAGGGTCGACTACCGCTTCGACCCCGAGCAGGATTACGTCGTGGTCGACATTGAGACCACCGGCTCATGGTCGAACGGCGACCGCATCACCGAGATCGGCGCTGTGAAGATCCGCAACCACCGGGTCGTGGACGAGTGGCACTCTCTCCTCAACCCGCAGCGTTCCATTCCGGCAAAGATCGTCCAGCTGACCGGCATCACGAACGAAATGGTTCGGGACGCGCCTTTGTTCGCCGAAGTCGCGGATTCCTTCATGCAGTTCATGGCCGACGGCATCTTCGTCGCCCATAACGTCAGCTTCGACTACGGTTTCATCACCTACGAATTCGAGCGGATTGGGCGGCGCTTCAGATTTCCGAAGCTCTGCACGTGTGCCGGGATGCGGCGGCGCTATCCGGGACACAAGTCCTACGGACTTGGGAAGCTCTGCGAGATCTACGGCATATCGCTCGCCACCCACCACCGCGCCCTATGCGACGCGCGGGCCTCGGCGCAGCTGTTGAATCTCATCAATCAGAAGCGGAGTGAGGAGAGATATATCGGCGAAGCCGCCTAGCGGTTCGAGCCGATCGGGTGGCTTGGAAACGGCGCCAGAGAATTCCGATAAGACGAAATTTGTCTTGCTCCGTCGGGCAAAACAGTGGTTCATAAGGCGCTGGTCCTAGCGAGACGAAGGAGCCAGCCCGATGGCGAATGACGTGGACACCTCCTCGGAATTGTCCAAGATCGCGAAGCTGAACGGTGACTTCCGAAGGAATTACGGCACTCTCATCGGTGCGATTTTGTACCTCCGCACCGTGAGCGCCGCCCGCCGAAGCCCTTGGCTTTGGGCTGGCCTGATCTCGATCGCTTTTTCGGCGGTGCTGAGCTGGTTGGGGCGGCACGGGTGGTTTTTGCCAGCGTTGCTTTGATGGCCGCGAACAGTGCCCCCCTTTCCCGGTAAAGCGCCCCGCGATTACGACGAAGGGAGCCTGATGCGAGCCAGACGTAGCGTCCCGACCTCAACGAGGCAGGCAGTAGAACGTAATCCTCGATCTCGCGATTTGCCGCATCCAACCGCATCACGGCAAGCAGGCCCGATGAAATCTCTCTTCGATAGGCCTTCCATTGCGCAGCGTGATCCTCTCCCCGTCGCGCCAGCCGTCGCGCGACGAGAAACGAAACTACCCGCCTGCCTTCGACATCGACGCCGATCCCGTCCGGAGCGAGCTCCGGCCGAAGACCAACGTCGTTTCGCAACACCTCCGCGAGCTCGGTTACCCATGCACCCCTCCCGCTACTTCAGAGGTACCAAGCCTAGCAAATACACCTTGCGCGTTCAGGCTGGCAATGCCGATCAAACTTGAGGTGGCCAGGTCCATCCGGCAGCGCTTCTGGTTTTGTGCACAGCGCCGCGGAACAGGGGGACAAGCCGCAGCCCTACCGATTGCGAATCCCTGACCTGTGCTACGCCCGGAACGGGCAGGCGGGCGGCAGGATTCGTCCTGGCAGGAGCGATGTCGATGCTGATGACGAAGGAACGACGACCGGCGATCCGGACGCTGCGCGGCTGGGCAATCCACGTGCTGCAGGAGGCGGGCGCCATCCATGAATGCGAGGAGCACGGATGGGCGAAGGATCGGGCCGATCCTCACGCCCGGGAGCGCGCGTTGGACATCGCGAGGCAGGAGCCTCCGGACGGCTTGTCTCCGGACCAGGCTGTCGCCGAGGTCCGCGGAGTGCTGGATTCGGTCGGCGATACCTGCCCTGAATGCCCCGACTGAAGCGCACCAACAACCCACGGCCCGATGCCGCTGTCGATGATCAAGGGATCAGGGGCGCCGCCGTGGTGCCAAGATGCTCAGCAGCGGCGCGTACCCGGCCAGCGTGCTTTCGCCGCTGCTCCGCGAACTCCGCTGCGTCCGCCGACGAACGCACCTTGTAGCCCGCCGCCGTCAAGCGGGCGCACACCCGCGGAACTGCCGCAGCACTGGTATCGTCAGATTTTGCCTCGAGGCCGATCAGTCCATTCAGATCGTCGATGAGGCGCAATCCTTCGCTTCGGAGCAGGATCGCCAGCGCTCGGCTCTCGCGGTCCTCGATCAGCAGTTCGAACATCAGTGCGAGGTCCATCATGGCTCCGAGCGTTGCAGGCCAGCCCGAGCCCACGCCGACGGATCGGAAGTAGATCAGCGATGGATGGGAAGCATGGCTCTGCAGGACGGTGGCGCACCAATCCCGTCCCCTGTAAAGCACGCGCCTGATCTCCTCCGGAGAGTCGAGGTCAGCATAACGCTCCAGCAGTCCGAGAGCCGAGGGCGGCTGACCCGCAGCCGTCGTAAGTTTGAGAATTCCGGCATCGCGGCGGGAAATGCCTTCTTGCACCTGCAGCAGGTATGTGACGGCCATCGTCAGGACCGAAAGACCCGAAAGGCCGGCTAAGACCAGGGCCCAGCGGGCCGGACCGTGGGCCTTGATGCCGCTCAGTCCCACCGTGCACAACGCGCTTCCGACGATGAACAGTGCCTCCAGGAAATCAGCTGGCGGCGCGAACCAATCGCCCAGCGCATGCGCGATCAGGCCGAAGCCCAGCCACAGAAGGACCATCCAGATCAGGAAGGAGCCCATGAGGATCGCCGGCGCAAAGCTGGTGGAAACCCCGCTCTTGCCGCGGCGGGCCCACTTCCAAATCGGAAGCATGATGGCGAGCAGCCGCCGCGCCACGCGTAGCGCGCTTCGGCTCTCACCGGGCACCACCACCGTATCGAATACATCGCGAAGGGCGAGAACGACCAGGACAATTTCTGCGATGATCTCGACCGCCTGTATGATCATGGCGCGCCACCAGGCGAGATCTGCTCGAACTCGTCACAACTGGCCGCGTGGAAGATCTGCAATCCATCCCAACAGGCCAGAACCAAGGTCAGGACCGATCCTGCGGAGCTCCTTCTCCGGCTATCTGCTCGTCGGACCAAATGCATCGGCGCATTTTCAATTGAACAGCACCAACCCCGCGGTGCCGGGGCCGTTCCTATGCACACGTGCTTGGAGCCACCTGCTCGCCGAGAGCGCCCTCATCCGTGCTCAAGCTCTACTGGTTCGCCGCTTGGTTGATCTCAAGCTGCAGCGTCCTCATCCGACCACGAACTGAACTCTTGATCAGATCCTGTGCAGGAGCTTCATCTCGGCCGCCAGCTGGAAACTTCGTTTTCCGGCCAGCGCCGTCGCCTCCCAAATCGCGCCGTTGGCCTCCCAACTGCCCGAAAAGCCAATGCCCACTTCGTACCCGCCGAAGATCGCGTCGCGAGCCGCCGTGTGTTCCTGGTTGACGATTTCACCGCGCCAGCGGTTATCCGCAGAGGAGTAAGAGCCGAGATAGTAGAAGAAGGCGTCTCCGCCCAGCATGCGGCCGTCCTCCAGCAGCATCACACCGGTCAGTCCGCCATCAATCCCATCGAGCGCGCGGATGCGCAGCCCGTAAAGGCCATTTGGGATGCCGCCGTTGCCGACCTTTCCTGGCGGCGGCAATGATTCCTCATCCAAGCTGGTCATCACGGAATGCATCACTTGATCAGGGAGCCGGACCGGAGAGGCATCGAAGTGATAGGAATCGCCAACCGCACGGCCGCGCAGGATTAGCTCGTCATCGTCCGCACCATAGAGCTGCCGCACCTCGGGATTCATGGCATGGCGCTGTCCGGCTACGCGACCGACGATCACACCATCGATCTCTTCGTAGCTTCCGACGTGGGCGAAAGCCGAGTTTCCACCCAGCATGCGGCCACCACGGACATGCATGACGCTACGGTTCAGCACGGAACCAGCGCGATACTCGCATTTGTACAATCCGTCGAACAACCGCCTCTCCGCGCTACGCGTGCGTATTGTAGCCGGTCAGATGGGACGCGAATAGCGGCTCGGCAACTCTAGAGAAAGATTAGGGTTTCGCAGGCTGGCCGCGCGCCTTGTTCGCTGCAGACCACCGCCGCTCGATTTCCTTCACCGCTACCCGCATGCTGGGCAGATACTTTTTGGCGGCCGCCTCGGGGGACATAGATGACGAGAAGAAGATCAGATTGAGACTGCCGAGAACGGGACCCCCGCCCGGAATGGCGAGCGCGATCGCGCTGATGCCCGCCTCCGATCCACCGACAGACGAAGCATAGCCGTCCTTCCTTGCTTGCGAGAGAATATCTTCGATGAAGCGGCGGTCCTTCGCCAACCCCGCATCTTCCTCGACAAGCGATGCGGTGAGGTCCAGCATTTCACGCCTCAGCGCCGGCGCTGAGGCGGCTAGAATGGCTTTCCCGAGCGCGCTGCGCACCAGCGATCTCCTTCGACCAACCATGGAGCGATGCACGGAGAACGGACTGAAGGGATGCGTGCTCTCCCGGATGAGCACTGAGCCGAGTTCGAAGACGCCGAAGTCGCTGGGCCAAGAGACGTCGTCCAGCAGGCCGAACATCGCCGGCAGCGCCGCCTGGCTCGACAAGTCCCGGGAAGACACGCCTTCGCTCAAGGCGCGCACCTTGGGCGTCAAGCCGAACAAGGCGTTCGTTTCGTCGAATGTTACGTAGCTGTCTTCGCGCAGCGTATCGAGCAAGCGATAGCACGTCGTTCGATTGAGGCCGGTCCTCCTCGCGAGCTGTACCACGTTCGATGGCCCGCTCGCGTTGAGCTCGTTGATCAGCGCCAATCCTCGGGAAAGTGCCCTAACGTTGCGGTGCATGATCCCTCCGGACGTGTTCGCAGTGCGAACATTTCACAGACTTCGATGGAATCATAGTTCAATCGGCGGCAATCCATCCCGGCACGCCCAAACGGCGGCGACGGGAGGAAACGATGGTTCATTCAAGGTTTTATCTGTCCGCGGCCGTATGTTTGGCCCTCGCAATGCCCGCTGCGGCCCAGACCGGTGGCGCCAGCCCAAATCTGAGCGGTGGTAAAGTCAAGGTCGGTGTCCTGACTGACATCGCCGGCCCCACGGCGATGGCGAACGGCAAGGGTTCGGTGATCGCGGCTGAAATGGCCGCCGAGGATTTCGGCGCCGGCCTCAACGTCGAGGTGATCTCGGCCGACCATCAGGGCAAACCCGATATCGGATCGCAGATAGCCGGACGCTGGTTCGACGTCGAAGGCGTGGACGTGGTTGCCGACATGCAGGGATCGCCGATCGGCTTCGCCGTGCAGAATATGGCGGCGCAAAAGAGCAAGATCATGCTGCTGTCCGGCTCGACCTCGTCGGACTTCAATGGCAAGGCCTGCTCGCCGCTTACGGTCCAGTGGACCGTCGATACCTACAACCTCGCAAAAGGCGCCGCCAAATCGGTGATCGAGGCGGGCGGAACGAAGTGGTATTTCCTCACGGTGGATCAGGCGTATGGCAATGCCCTGACTCGCGATACGTCGGAGCAAGTCAAGCTCAACGGCGGCCAGGTGGTCGGCAACTCCGTGTTTCCGCCGAACACGTCCGACTTCGCGTCATTTCTTCTGACCGCATCCAATGGCGGGGCCAACGTGATCGCCATCGCAGCATCGAGCGGCGATACGGTGACCGCGATGAAGCAGGCGGATGAATTCGGCCTTAGCTCCACGGCCAAGATCGTTCCGCTTCAGTCCGTGCTTACGGACGTCTACGCGGTTGGTCAGAAGATCGCGCACGACGCTTACGAAGTGTCGCCGTTCTACTGGGATCGAACGCCCGAAACGCGCGCTTGGGCCGAACGCTTTTTTGCCAAAGCCAAGATCATGCCGACCGGATTCCACGCGGGCGTCTACTCTTCCGTCGCGCATTATCTGAAGGCAGTGAAGGCGACGGGTACCGACGACGCTCCGACCGTCATGAAGCAGATGGAGAAGGAGCACGTGCGCGACTTCTTCGCGGCCGACGGTTACATCCGCGCCGACCGCAAGATGATCCACGACATGTACCTGCTCCGGGTCAAGAAGCCCGGCGAAAACAAGGGCGCCTGGGATCTCTACAACGTCATTCAGACGCTGGCCGGCGAGTCCGTCAACCGCCCGCTCTCCGAAAGTCCGTGCCCGCTGGTGAAGAAGTAGCCGCCAGCCATCGATCGACAATCCAACTCGGCGCAAGGAATCCCAACATGTCAGTTGCCATCGTCTGCGCTTCTCATACGCCTCTGATGTACAAGGGGCCGGCCAGCAACGAAACCGAGCAACGCGTCCGAACCGCGTTTGGACGGCTCGGGACATTCGTGAAGGAGTTCGCACCCGACTACATCATCCAGTTCGCTCCCGATCACTTCAACGGCTTCTTCTACGACTTGATGCCCTCGTTCTGTGTCGGGGCCGGCGCAGTCTCCCTAGGCGACTGGGGAGGCGGGACGGGACCGCTGGATGTTCCGGAGAAGACGGCGCTCGAGCTCATCGACCATGTGCGTGCCGAGGATTTCGACGTAGCGGTTTCGTATCGCATGCCGGTCGATCACGGCTTCGTCCAGTTGTGGGAGGCGATGCTCGGTGACTTCAAGTCGATCCCGATCCTGCCGATCTTCGTCAACGCCGCTGCGCCGCCCGTTGCGACCTATCGCCGTGCCCGGCAAATCGGTGAATCGGTAGGGCGGTTCGCTGCGCGTTCCGGCAAGCGGGTCTTGTTTGCCGCGTCGGGGGGCCTCTCGCACGATCCGCCGCTGCCATCGATCAAGGACGCGCCACCGGAGATTCGGGAGCGGCTGATTAATGGGCGAAATCCGACCGCGGAAGCCAAGGAAGCCCGCGAGAAGCGGGTGCTCGAGGCGGGCGTTCTCGCACAAGCGGGAGAGGGGCCGTGCCAGCCGCTCAATCCGGATTGGGATGCGCAGTTCATGGAGATCCTGCGTAGCGGCCAGATCTGGCGTGCCGACGCGCTCGACACCGACAAGGTCCGCGAAGTTGCGGGACGCGGTGCCAACGAGGT
>NZ_JBVVPA010000014.1:0-221371 GCF_055807555.1 Bradyrhizobium sp. Ken64
AAAACCTTGGGGTCACCGCTCTCCAGGCAATGCAAAACTCTCCCGGCGGGAGCAAAACATTCTCAAGCTCTGAGGAGACCGCGCAGCGGTCGTCTCGAAGGACGAGGCGTTCGCCGAGGTCCGGGCGGGCTCTGAACCTATCGTTTCGCCGCTTCCTTCTGCAAATCCGGCGCGTTGACGGCCGGAATCGCAACGCGGCCGGCGCCGGTCACCTTCAACGCCTCGGCGGCCTTCTCGTTTTCCATGATCTTGGCCATCACGGCCTGTCCTGCGCGTTCGAAGATCGCGCGGTTCTCGATCACGAATTTTTGCGACTTGCGCAAGCCGTCGATGTAGCCGTTGATCTCCGGCACGACATAGCGCGCGACCATGTCCCAGCTCCGGCGCGTGTTCTCCGGATTGGCCCAGTCGTGCACGAAGCCGATGACGGCGCCGACGCCGCCGGACACCTGCATCACGTTCTTGATCATCTTGACGAGATCGTCGGGCGTGCCGATGACGGAGGCCGCGCCGTCGACGAAAGCGGTCTTGTCCACGGCCTCGTCGGGTGAGGCGAACGCGGTCAAGCCCGGCCGCTGCAGCGTGCCGACATTATATTCGTTGTGCCAGCGCATCAGGCCCGGGCCGGCCTCGCGGCGGGCCTGCTCGCGGGTTTCGGCGACGTGCCAGGTCAGCAGCACGCGCCAGTTCGCGCGATCGACCTTGGTGCCGTGCTTCTTCGCCGCGTCCTCGGCGAACTGCCATTGCTGCTGCAGCGACATCAGCCCCTGCGTCGTCATCGAACCCAGCGAGATGATGCCGATGCCGTATTTGCCGGCGAGCGTCATGCCGGAGGGCGAGATCTGCGAGGCCACGACGAACGGCATTTCCTCCTGCAAGGGCAGAAGCTGCAGCGCGGCGTCGTTCATGGTGAACCAGTCGCTCTTCGCGGTGACGCGCTCGCCGTCGAAGAGGCGGCGGATCACGCCGATCGCTTCGTCCTGGCGGTCGCGCTGCGTCATCGGATCGATCCCGAGCGTATGCGCGTCCGAGGCGAGCGCGCCGGGACCTGAGCCGAAGATGGCGCGGCCGCCCGTCATGTGGTCGAGCTGCACCATGCGCTGCGCGACGTTATAGGGATGGTGGTAGGGCAGCGACACCACGCCGGTGCCGAGCTTGATCCGCTTGGTGCGCTCACCGGCCGCAGCCAGGAACATCTCGGGCGAGGCGATCATCTCCCAGCCGGAGGAATGATGCTCGCCGCACCAGAACTCGTCATAGCCGAGCGCATCGAGCTGCTCGACCAGGTCGAGATCGCGCCGGAACTGGAGCATCGGATGCTCCCCGATCGGATGATGCGGGGCAAGGAAGGCTCCGAACTTCAGGCGCGCCATTGGCGTTCTCTCCAACTTACATTTTTTGTTTGTTTGTGACGCGAAGCTACGTGTTGAAGACAGCGAACGCAATCGCGCGATGTCCCGCGCGGTGGAATGCAGCCATGCGATGGAGCGCTCTGTCGGGGAAGACGTGAGACCTCGCGATACCTGCCTCGGAGGCCATCACGCGTTCGCGCGCCAATGCATCAAACCGTCACAAAGCAGATCGATTCGTCGCACCGCTGGTGGGCGACCTTCACGGCAACAAAAACGTCCTTCTGGCCGCCTGCTCGGCTCACCCTGATTTTGCCATTGAAGCCCTGCAATCAGCGCGCGCAGGATTTCTCGTCTCGCCCGCCCTGTTCCTGACGTTAATCATGATCTGCCCCGTATTCCTGGCGTGGATGCGCCGTGCATCTGCACGAAGTTGAGGCATTGCGGTTAATACGTGCGGATTTCTGCAGGCTTTCCTGAGATTTAGCACCTCATCGACAGCACACGGTCTTTTTATTTTGCGCTGCAGCAACTATTTGGTTTGGGTGGACGTTGAACGTCGCCTGCCAGGAGTTGCCGTGTCGTTAACCAGAAATGTCGATCTCTTGAGACGTCTGCCAAAGCTGGACGGATTGCGCTTCGCCGAGTTTGGCCGGAGCGCCGATGCGTCCAGTCCGTTGCAGGAGGTCACGGGCTTCGGCGACAATCCCGGCAATCTGCGCCTGTTCGCGTTCGTGCCGCCGCAACTGCAGAAGCCGCGAGCGCTCGTCGTCGTGCTGCACGGCTGCGGCCAGACGGCGGCAAGCTACGACCTCGGTGCCGGATGGTCGACGCTCGCCGAGCACTATGGCTTCGCGCTGTCGATGCCCGAGCAGCAGCGCATCAACAACAGCAACACATGCTTCAACTGGTTCAATCCCGAAGACACGGCACGGGACAGCGGCGAGGCGTGTTCGATTCGCGGGATGATCGCGCACATGATCGAAACCCATCGCGTCGATCCCAAGCGCATCTTCATCACGGGCCTGTCGGCCGGCGGCGGCATGACGTCGGTGATGCTCGCGACTTACCCTGAAGTCTTCGCGGCCGGTGCGGTCATCGCGGGACTTCCCTACGGCATCGCGACCAATCTGCGCGAGGCGCTGGACGGCATGTTTCATTCCCCGGAGCGGCCGGCGCGCGAACTTGGCGATCTGGTGCGGCGGGCCTCGAATCATCGCGGGCCGTGGCCGAAGATCTCGGTGTGGCACGGCAGCGCCGATCGCACCGTCAATCCCGGCAATGCCAACGAGATCGTCAAGCAATGGCTCGACCTGCACGATCTGCCCGAGGCGCCGATGGCGGAAACCGACATCGACGGATATCCGCGCCAGGCCTGGTGGAACAAGGACGGCGAGACGCTCGTCGAGTCCTACGCCATCACCGACATGGCACACGGCACGCCGCTCGGCCTTGCCGACAACGACCAGCGCTATGGCGTGGAAGGCGCGTTCCTGATCGAGGCCGGCATCTCCTCGTCCTATCACATCGCCAAATTCTTCGGCCTCACCGGCTGGATTCCCGACGCGGCGAAGAAGGCCGAGCCAAAGCCGACGCCGGCCCGCTCGCCCGCGCCGCATCTGGCCCGCTCGATCCGCGCGGCGGTCGCCGAAGAGCCGGCCGAGCCGAAGCGCGAGGAGGCCCGCGGCTTCGATCTCGGCCAGATCATCACGCGCGCCCTCACGGCCGCGGGATTGATGAAGTAATTCAGGCCGTCGCGCCGATAAGGCAGGAGTTTTGTGCCCGTCGTCGCTGCGATCCGCGACTGGGGTGTGACCGCAACCTGAGCCAGCCCGCAGCGTTCGCAGACGCCGCGGAATAGGCGCTCACATCTCGCCGGTGATGAACGGATTGGTCATCCGCTCCTGGCCGATGCTCGAGCCGGCGCCGTGGCCGCAGATGAAGCCGACGTCGTCGCCAAGCGGCAGCAGCTTGGTCTTGATGGAGTCGATCAGCGTCGCGTGGCTGCCGCCGGGCAGATCGGTGCGTCCGACCGAGCCTGCGAACAAGACGTCGCCGACATGGGCGAAGCGCAAGTCCTTGTTGAAGAACACCACGCTGCCGGGCGAATGGCCGGGGCAATGATAGATGTCGAACTTGAGATCGCCGATCGCCACGCTGTCGCCTTCGTCGAGCCAGCGGTCCGGCTCGAAATTGCGCACCCCCGTCATGCCGAAGCGCGCGCCGCTCTCGACCACGTTATCGAGCAGGAATTTGTCCGCGACGTGCGGGCCCTCGATCGGCACCTTCAGCGCGTCGCGCAGTTCGGCCGCGCCGCCGACATGGTCGATATGGCCGTGAGTCAGCCAGATCTTCTCCACGGTGACGCCGGTCTGTTTGATGGCGTCCAGGATCTTCGGCACGTCGCCGCCGGGATCGATCACCACGGCCTTCTTGGAAGGCTCGTCCCAGATGATGGTGCAATTCTGCTCGAACAGCGTCACGGGGACGATGATCGCGCCCGCCTTCGCGCCTGCCTCGGCTTGTGTCTCATTTTGCTCGGTCATGGCGCCACAATGCCGATTTTTGCCATGTCGCCAAGCAAAAGATTTGTCCACGGGGCTCGGGAACAGCCGCGGACATCGTCACACGGCCGTCCCAATTCGCCTGCTGGTTTGAACCGGGGCGCTCCTTCCGCGTTCTTCCGCGCGAGAAGCAGTTTTTGGATGGATTTCCCGCATGACTCAGGGCGGCAGCAATTGGTGGCGCGACGGCATCTTCTATCAGGTCTATCCGCGCTCCTTTCAGGATTCAAACGGCGACGGTGTGGGCGATCTCGCCGGCATTTTGCAGCGGCTGCCTTATGTGAAATCGCTCGGCGTCGACGCGATCTGGCTGTCGCCGATCTTCCCCTCGCCAATGGCCGATTTCGGCTACGACATCTCCGACTACACCGGCATCGAGCCGCTGTTCGGCACGATGGCGGATTTCGATGCGCTTCTCGCCGCCGCGCACGACAATGGCCTCAAGCTGATCCTCGACCTCGTGCCGAACCATACCTCGGACCAGCATCCCTGGTTCGTCGAGAGCCGCTCCTCGCGCGACAATCCCAAACGCGACTGGTACATCTGGCGCGACCCGGGCGAGGGTGGCGGCGTGCCGAACAATTGGCTGTCCGAGTTCGGCGGCAGCGCGTGGCAGTTCGACGAGACCACCGGACAATATTACTATCACGCCTTCCTCGCCCAGCAGCCGGATCTCAACTGGCGCAATCCCGATGTTCGCGCGGCGATCTACGACGTGATGCGGTTCTGGCTGGAGAAGGGCGTCGACGGCTTTCGCGTCGACGTGATCTGGCATCTGATCAAGGACGCCGAATTCCGCGACAACCCGCCCAATCCGCATTATGCCGAGGGCCGGCCGCCGAACGAAAGGATCCTCACGCAATATTCCACCGATCAGCCGGAGGTGCACGACGTCATCGCCGAGATGCGCCGCGTCACGGATGCCTATGATGCCCGCGTCCTGATCGGCGAGATCTATCTGCCGCTGCATCGCCTGATGGCCTATTACGGCAACGATCTCACTGGCGCGCAGATGCCGTTCAATTTCGCGCTGCTCTCGACCTTCTGGAGCGCGCGCTCGATCGAGAAGATCGTCGAGGATTACGAGAAGGCGCTGCCGAAGGGAGCCTGGCCGAACTGGGTGCTCGGCAACCACGATCGCCCGCGCGTCGCAAGCCGCGTCGGCCCAGAGCAGGCTCGAATCGCCGCCATGCTGCTGCTGACGCTGCGCGGAACGCCGACGCTGTATTACGGCGATGAGATCGGCATGCATCAGCTCGCGATCGCGCCCGAGGACGTGCGCGACCCCTTCGAGAAGAACGTGCCCGGCATCGGTGTCGGCCGCGACGGCTGCCGCACGCCGATGCAGTGGGATTCCTCCAACTTCGCCGGCTTCTCGGAGGTCAGGCCATGGCTGCCGCTGCCGGAGGATCACATCCGCAACAATGTCGTCGATCTCGACGCCGATCCAATTTCGATCCTGACGCTCTACAAACGCCTGATCGCGTTGCGGCAGCGCTGCCCGCCGCTGGTCGCGGGTGATTATCATCCGATCGCGGCGCAAGGCGATCTGCTGGTCTATCGCCGTGAGGCCGAGGGCAGGGCGGTGATCGTGGTGCTCAATCTCGGCCCTGAGCCGATCGCGGTCACCACCAGCGCGATCAAGTTCGGCAGCGAGATTCTGCTGTCGACGTTTCTGGATCGCGAAGAGGAGCGGCTCGAAGGCGTGCTGGATTTGCGCGGCAATGAGGGGGTAGTGGTGATGCCGCCATGACCGTCGTCCTGGACAAGCGAAGCGCAGATCCATGACCCATTACCCCAGGGAGTGGTTTCGCGAAAATTCGTAGTTTTCACTTCGAACGACAACGAGCGATTGGGGTAATGGGTCCTGGCTTTCGCCAGGACGACAACGGAGTGTGTAGTCGCACCTACCCCGGATGCTTGTTACCCCGCACCGTCTTGTCGATATCGCTCCGCTTCAACAGATAATCCAATCCGCCGACACGGTACCAGCGATAGCCGTAGGGCTCCAGCACGACGCGGTGCTGGCCGCGCTTGTCGGCATGGCTGTGGTCTTCCGCGAGCAGATTGATCAGGTGCGCGCCGGCCTCGCCGGGCAGCCCTGTCGAGAATGCGATCTCGCGCGGCTTCTCGTCGAGATTGTGCACGAACAGCACGGAATTGTTGCGCCAGTCGTAGCGCATGATGAACACGGCGGGATCGCGCGTCGCGATGATCGAAAAATCGCCCCAGCCGATCTCCGGCACCTCCTTGCGCATGCGGACGATGCGCTCGGTCCAGTTCAGCATCGAGTTGGGATCGCGTCGCTGCTTGGCGACGTTGACATGCGGATAGCCGTACGGTCCTTCGTCGATGACGGGCAGGGCCGGCTTGTCGCTGGTGGTGAAGCCGCCATGCGGCTCCGTCGACCATTGCATCGGCGTGCGCGCGCAATTGCGTTCCGGCAGCGAAAGATCATCGCCCATCGCGATCTCGTCGCCATAGCGGATCACCGGCGTTCCCGGCAGCGTGCACATCAGGCTGTAGGCGAGCTCGAGCCGCCGGCGGTCGCCGCCCAGCATCGGTGCCAGGCGGCGGCGAATTCCGCGGTCGTAGAGCTGCATGTCCTTGTCAGGACCGAAGCTTTTGAACACGGTGTCGCGCTGCGCCGGGGTCAATCGCCCGAGATCGAGCTCGTCATGATTGCGCAGGAACAGGCCCCATTGCGCCGAGGCGGGCCGCGGCTTGGTCGCCTTCAGCGCTTTGGCCAGCGGGCGGGAATCGGACGAGGCCAGCGCATAGAACAGATGCTGGTTGACCTGGAAATTGAACATCATATGCATGCGGTCGGCATCGCGGCCGAAATATTCCATGTCGGTTTTCGGCAGCACATTGGCTTCGGCGAGGATGATGGCGTCGCCCTGCCGCCACTGCAGGAATTCGCGGAATGCGCGCAGCATGTCGTATTGCTCGACCGGCTTTTTCACCTTGGCGCCCTTGGTCGCGATCACGAAAGGCACGGCATCCATGCGGAAGCCGGAGACGCCGAGCTGGATCCAGAAGCCCATGATCTTGAGGATCTCGGCCTGCACATGCGGGTTTGAGGTGTTGAGGTCGGGCTGGAAATTGTAGAAGCGGTGGAAGTACCAGGCGCCGGCCTCCTTGTCGCGCGTCCAGGTCGATTTCTGAACGCCGGGAAACACCATGCCCTGATTAGCGTTGGCCGGCTTCTTGTCGGACCAGACATACCAGTCGCGGTAGGGCGAATTCCTGTCGCTCCGCGCCGCCTTGAACCAGGGATGCTGGTCGGAGGTGTGGTTGACGACGAGATCGATGATGACGCGAATGCCGCGCTGCTTGCAGCCATGGGTGAACTCGACGAAATCGCCGAGCGTGCCGTAGCGGGCATCGACACTGTAATAATCCGCGACATCGTAGCCATCGTCGCGGCCGGGCGAGGTCTGGAACGGCATCAGCCAGATCGTGGTGATGCCGAGGCCGTGCAGATAATCGAGCCGGCGCAGCAGGCCCTTGAAATCGCCGATGCCATCGCCGTTGGCGTCCATATAGGTGCCGACGGAGAGGCAATAGATGATGGCGTTCTTGTACCAGAGATCGTCGATCATGCGCGCGCAGCCTCGGTGGTTCCGCCGAGGTGCGGCGGCTGCGTGATAAGTGTTAAGAGCGAGAGCGGTTCCGTACTCCGCCGTCGTCCTGGACAAGCGAAGCGCAGATCCAGGACCCATTGCCACAGGCCAAAATTTGACGAGGACTGGTGGTTATCAGCTCGCGCACCAACGATCCCTTGGGGTAATGGGTTCTTGCTTTCGCCAGGACGACAACTGAGGAATCGGCTATCCTCCCCCTCATGGACAACACCGCCCGCATTGCCCTCGTGCCGCCGCCGGACCGCCGTCAATCCGAGACAGCGCTGGCGATCGCGCGCGGCACGGCGCGGTTGTTGCGCTCACTCGGATTCACCTGCATTAGCGAATTGCCGCTGCCCTCCGGGCGGCGCGCCGATCTCGTCGCGCTGAACGAGCGTGGCGAGATCTGGATCGTCGAGATCAAGTCGTCGGTGGAGGATTTGCGCGCCGATCAGAAATGGCACGAATACCGGGCGCATTGCGACCGGCTGTTCTTCGCCTTCACCCAGGACCTGCCTTGCGAGATCTTTCCTGAAGATACCGGCCTCATCATCGCGGATGCCTATGGCGCGCACCTGCAGTGCGAGGCGCCCGAGCACAAGCTCGCTGCGGCCACGCGCAAGCAGATGACGGTGCGGTTCGCCATGGCGGCGGCGTTGCGGATCAACCGGCTGGTCGATCCGCAGGGGCATGCCGAGTTTTGGGAGTGAGTCCGTAGCCCGGATGGAGCGCAAGCGTAATCCGGGATTCGCGCATACGGAACGGCTGTCCCGGATTACGCTTCGCTCCATCCGGGCTACGCAAAGATCCGCGACACCGTTATCGCGGCGCGCGCTTCGCCAGAATCCGCTGCAACGTGCGCCGGTGCATGTTGAGTCTGCGCGCCGTCTCCGAGACGTTGCGGTTGCACATCTCGTAGATGCGCTGGATGTGTTCCCAGCGCACGCGGTCGGCCGACATCGGGTTCGCCGGCAACTCGGACTTGTCCGAGCTGGTCGACAGCAGCGCTGCGACGACGTCGTCCGCATCCGCGGGCTTTGAGAGATAATCGACCGCGCCCATCTTCACCGCGGTGACGGCGGTGGCGATGTTGCCATAGCCGGTCAGCACGATCGCGCGGGCGTCGGGGCGCTTCTTCTTCAGCGCCGAGACCACGTCGAGACCGTTGCCATCACCGAGCCGCAGATCGACCACGGCGAATGCCGGCGCCGCCCTGCCGATCTGCGCCAGGCCGTCCGAGACGGTGTCGCATGACGTCACCGCAAAGCCGCGCGTTTCCATGGCACGCGACAGCCGCTCCAGGAACGGCTTGTCGTCCTCTACGATCAGAAGCGAGCGGTCGGTCTGTTCATTCAGTTCGGCGATGGCGTTCAAGGTTTGTCCTCTCTCCAACGCATCTACATATGGCCTCGCAATCGGGCGGTGCCAAGGCCGCCAATGGTCGATCGGCCCCGTTGTGCGACGCAAGGTCGCGGCCTATCCTATTGTTTCTTCAAAGGTCTCGATAGCCTCAAAACGCTCCCTCGGCCATGTGATCTGGACCACGGCGCCATGGTCCGGAAAAGTCCGGTTGGTAAACGAGACCTTGGCGCCGGTGCGCTCCAGCAAAGTGCGCGCGATGAACACGCCGAGCCCGAGGCCGCCGCCTTCGTCCTTGCTGCGCCGCCGCGACAAATAGGGCTCGCCGATCCGGTTCAGGATGTCAGGCGGAATGCCGGGACCATCGTCGGAGATCACGAGCTCGATCGTGTCCTTGTTCCACCACGCATTCACCTCGACGGTGGTGCGGGCGAAATCGACCGCGTTCTCGACGATGTTGCCGACGCCGTAGAGGATCGCCGGATTGCGCGAGCCCACCGGCTCGGCCACGATGACAACGGCGATGCGCACCTTGATATCGACGCCGAAATCGCGGTGGGGCGCCACCACCTCCTCGATCAGCTCCGACAGCTTCATGCGGTCGAACGGTGCGCCGGTGGAGGAGAGCTGGGTGATCTTGCTCAATATGTCGCGGCAACGCTGCGTCTGCTCGCGCAGGGTCTTCAGGTCGGCGGCAAAGTTCGGCTCCTTCACCGTCTTCTCCAGCTCGCGCGAGATCAGGAAGATCGTCGCGAGCGGCGTGCCGAGCTCGTGCGCCGCGGCCGCCGCGAGGCCGTCGAGCTGGGTCAGATGCTGCTCGCGCGTCAGCACCAGCTCGGTCGCGGCCAGCGCGTCGGCGAGCTTGCGCGCCTCCTCGGTGACCTGGAACGAGTAGAGGCTGGTGACGCCGATCGCGAGCGCGATCGAGAGCCAGACGCCGACGAGATAGATTGGCGGCAGCACCAGCGGATCGTCGGAATCCCACGGCAGCGGCAGATGGAAGAAGAACAGGATCGAGGCGCAGGCGACAGCCAGCACGCCGAGGCCGAAGGTGAAGCGGGCCGGCAGCGCGGTCGCCGAGATCAGCACGGGCGCGAGGAACAGGAACGAGAACGGGTTCTGGAGTCCACCGGTGAGGAACAGGAGACCCGCCAGCTCCACGATATTGAGCGCGAGCAGTCCGGCCGCCTGCATCGGCTCCAGCCGCTGCAGCGGATTGGATACGGTCTGGAGCGCCAGATTGAGCGCCGCCGACAGAGCGATGATGCTGACGCAGGGGACGATCTCGACATTGAATTCCAGCCCCTGCGCCACGATGAAGATCGCGGCGAGCTGGCCCAGCACCGCGAGCCAGCGCAGCCGCAGGATCGTATCCAGGCGGATATGCCGCTGCGCGGGGCGAAAGTCGGAAGCGGCAAGTTCGGTCATTTCGGCCAAGGGGGCGGTGCCTTCTCGATCACAAGCGCGCGGCTCACGGAACCACCGGATTACAAGCCTTGCGCTCTCCGCTGCAATAGCAGAAGAACGCCCAGCATGACCGAGAATGACAAGGCTTCAAGCTGGCCGACTGTCGCGGATCGCAGCCTCTCCGCGGCCATCGCGGTCGATCACCTCGTCAAGGTGTACAAGCAGACCCGCGCCGTCGACGACATCTCCTTTTCGCTTCCGCGCGGCAGCATCACCGGGCTGCTGGGCGGCAACGGCGCCGGCAAGACCACAACCATCGCGACGATCATGGGCCTGGTGCTGCCGACCTCCGGCCGCGTCCAGGTGCTCGGGCATCAGATGCCGGAGGACAGTGCTTCCGTGCTGGGCCGGATGAACTTCGAGAGCCCCTATGTTGACATGCCGATGCGGCTCACAGTGCGTCAGAACCTCACCGTGTTCGGCAAGCTCTATGCGGTGAAGAACCTCTCCGACCGCATCGCTGAGCTCGCCTGCGATCTCGATCTCACCGAGTTCATCGACCGCGCCAACGGCAAGCTCTCCGCAGGACAAAAAACGCGCGTTGCGCTTGCCAAGGCGCTTATCAACCAGCCCGAACTGCTGTTGCTGGACGAGCCGACCGCCTCGCTCGATCCCGACACCGCCGACTGGGTCCGAGGCCATCTGGAGCGTTATCGCAAGGCGAACAACGCCACCATCCTCCTGGCCTCGCACAACATGCTCGAGGTCGAGCGGCTCTGCGACCGCGTCATCATCATGAAGCGCGGCCGCATCGAGGACGACGATACGCCCGAGGCCATCATGGCGCGCTACAACCGCACCACGCTGGAAGAGGTGTTTCTGGACGTCGCGCGCGGCCGGGTGAACGGCGCGCAGGAGGCGGTGCGATGAGAAACTGTATTCGTAGCCCGGATGGAGCGCAGCGCAATCCGGGGCCTTCGCTTGTGGCACGATTCCCGGATTACGCTTCGCTCCATCCGGGCTACGGGAGAGCGGAATGAGTGAGGCCTCCCTCCACCGCGGCATCTCCCTCCATCGCATCGGCGCGATGATCCTGCGCTATTGGTACCTCTTGCTTTCGTCCTGGCCGCGGCTGCTCGAGCTGCTGTATTGGCCGGCGCTGCAGGTCATCACCTGGGGCTTTCTTCAGCTTTATATCGCGCAGAATGCGAACTTCTTCGCGCGTGCCGGCGGCACGCTGATCGGCGCCGTCATCCTCTGGGACATCCTGTTTCGCGGGCAGCTCGGCTTTTCGATCTCGTTCCTGGAAGAGATGTGGGCGCGCAACCTCGGCAATCTCATGATGAGCCCGTTGAAGCCGATCGAATTCCTGCTGTCGCTGATGATCATGAGCCTGATCAGGCTCGCGATCGGCGTCATCCCGATGACGCTGCTCGCGCTGTTCCTGTTTCACTTCAATGTTTATGCGCTCGGCGTGCCGCTGATCGCGTTCTTCTGCAATCTGATCTTCACGAGCTGGTCGGTCGGCATCTTCGTCTCCGGCCTGGTGCTGCGAAACGGCCTCGGTGCCGAGAGCATCGTCTGGACCCTGATGTTCGGAATCATGCCGCTCGCCTGCGTCTACTATCCCGTCAGCGTGCTGCCGGTCTGGTTGCAATATATCGCCTGGACGCTGCCGCCGACCTATGTGTTCGAAGGGATGCGCGCGCTGCTGATCGAAAACACCTTCAGGACCGATCTGATGCTGAGCGCGTTGGCCATCAACGCGGTGCTGTTGGTTGCATCTTTTGGGGCATTCCTTGCCCTTTTGCGCAGCGCCCGGATGCAGGGCTCGCTGCTGTCAGGCGGCGAATAACGTCACTTTCTCGTGGATTCAGCCCGGTTTTGGCACCTGGGCCACGTAGATGTACGGAACCATGCATTGACGCAATATTACGCATTCGGCAGTATGCTGCGATGCGAAGAGGAATATAGCGATGCCGATTGGTGAGTTTGGCGGCGCGCCGCCCCTGGTGGCCGAAGGCAGTCCGGTCCTGACGACGCCGATGTACTGGATGTACGAGATGGGGCAAGCCTCTCTCAATCCGGCGCGTGCGATCACGGACGCGACCAAGCTGCTGTTTCAAAATCCCCTCAATCCATGGGCACGCACCGAGGTCGGCAAGTCGGTTGCCGCGGCCTGCGAATTGTTCGAACGCACCACGCGCCGTTACGGCAAGCCGGAATGGGGCCTCAACGACACCGAGGTCAACGGCATCCGTGTCCCCGTCGAGGTCCGCTCGGTCTGGGAAAAGCCGTTCTGCCGCCTGCTCTATTTCGATCGCAAGTTCACCCGTCCGCTGCGCAGCCCGCAGCCGCGCGTGCTGATCGTAGCGCCGATGTCCGGCCATTACGCGACGCTGCTCCGCGGCACGGTCGAGGCTTTCCTGCCGGCGCATGAGGTCTACATCACCGATTGGGCCGATGCCCGCATGGTGCCGCTTAGCGACGGCCGTTTCGATCTCGACGACTACATCGACTACGTCATCGAGATGCTGCACGTTCTCGGCGGCAACACGCATGTGCTGGCGGTGTGCCAGCCCTCGGTTCCCGTCGTCGCCGCCGTTTCGATCATGGAAGCGCGGCGTGATCCCTTCGTGCCGACCTCAATGACGCTGATGGGCGGTCCGATCGACACCCGTCGCAATCCGACCGGGGTGAACAACCTCGCCCAGGAGCGCGGCATCGACTGGTTCCGCAACCACGTCATCACCAAGGTGCCGTTCCCGCATCCGGGCATGATGCGCGACGTCTATCCGGGCTTCTTGCAGCTCAACGGCTTCATCAGCATGAATCTCGACCGGCATATGGATGCCCACAAGCAGCTGTTCGCCAATCTGGTGAAGGGCGACGGCGATCTCGTCGACAAGCATCGTGACTTCTACGACGAATATCTCGCGGTGATGGATCTCTCCGCCGAGTATTACCTGCAGACCGTCGACACCGTGTTCGTGAAGCATTCGCTGCCAAAGGGCGAGATGACCCATCGTGGAACACGCGTCGATCCCTCCAAGGTCACGCGCGTCGCGTTGATGACGGTCGAAGGCGAGAACGACGACATCTCCGGCATCGGTCAGACCGAAGCAACGCACACATTGTGCAGCTCGATTCCCGATCATCGCCGCGTTCATTACGTCCAGAAGGGCGTCGGACATTACGGCGTGTTCAATGGCTCGCGCTTCAAATCGGAAATCGTGCCGCGCATCCACGACTTCATGGTCTCGGCGGCGAATCCGAGCTCATTGCAGGCGCTCGCGGCCGAATAATCGCGTTTTTCGGCTTTCCCGCTGAAAATCGACGCCCTGTCGGAGGCTCCGACAGGGGTCAGTTCCCGCCAGATTCGCGGTATTTAGGTAGCTTTGTAGGAGTGAGTCTATCCTCACCCCTTGGGGGTGCCGCATGCGCCTGACGGGGGCGAAAAAAGCCGGTTCCGACCCCAGTCTGTAGGGTCTCCCGGGCCCCAGACCCCTGTATATTGGGCAAATGATTTGTTTTTGCGCCGAGCGCTTTCCCTGGCGGCGGTTATGGCAGAATCCGGGCGCTCTCCTGCCCCCCGGACTGACAGACATGGCCACTCGCGCACTCCTCTATCGGCGGCCCCACGAGCCGAAGACCCTCCTGATCACCCATGGATCGCAATATTTTGCGATTCGGCTGCGCCGGCATCGCCGCGCGCGTCGTTACACGCTCAGAATTCATCCGAGCGATCGCGAAGCCATCCTCACCATGCCGCCGCGCGGCACGCTCGCCGAAGCAAAAGACTTCGCGCAGCGCCACGGCGCATGGATCGCGGCACGTCTCGGCCGTTTGCCGAAGGCCGCGCCGTTCCAGCCTGGCACAGTGATACCGCTTCGCGGCGTTTCCCATCGCATCGTTCATCGCGCCGGCACTCGCGGTACGGTGTGGACGGAAGTGCGCGATAGCGGTGAACGCATTCTCTGCGTCGCCGGCGGCGTCGAGCATGCCGACCGTCGCGTCAGCGACTTCCTCAAGCGCGAGGCGCGTCGCGATCTTCAGCGTGCGGCGGAATCCTACGCCGTCGAGCTCGGCGTCAAGGTCAAGCGGCTCTCGATCCGCGATCAATCCAGCCGCTGGGGCTCCTGCACCTCGGCCGGCTCGCTGTCGTTCTCCTGGCGCCTGATCCTCGCGCCGCCTTACGTGCTCGACTATCTCGCCGCCCACGAGGTCGCCCATCTCGTCGAGATGAACCACTCGGCGCGATTCTGGCGCGTCTGCGGCAAGGTCTGCCCATCGATGGAGCGCGCCAAGAAGTGGCTCGATACGTACGGCAACGATTTGCACCGCTACGGGGTCGAGGATTAGGGCTCGTTGGTGCCTCATGTGACGCTGTCATCGCCCGCGAAAGCGGGCGATCCAGTATTCCAGAGGCCTTAGTGATTGATCGAGAAGCCGCGGCGTACTGGATTTCCCGCTTTCGCGGGGAATGAAAGCCCAGCGCGCACTTCAAGCGTCTTTGCTGCCCGCGCAAGCCGTTGATTTCGTTATCCTCGGCTACTGTGCATGGGGTTGTTTTCGCAGTTTTTGTTTTGAGGTCATCGCGACCTCAAGCAGAACCTAGCGATTTCCGCCGAACAGCCGGTCCATCAGCCAGCCATCGAGTCCTGCCGCTGCTTCCGGTCGCGCATTGGCGCGCGTGGGGGGCGGGCGATAGCCGCCGTTGTTGACAGGTGCCGGTGCGGGCGCTGCCGCTGTCGGCGGCGACACCTGCGATGCCGCCTGCGCGAGATTCGACAGGCCCCAGCTGCCTTGCAAGCTCGGCAAGGCTGCCACCGGCACGCCCTCGTGCGCCGTCTTCATGAAGCGCGACCAGACTTCGACCGGCAAGCCGCCGCCGGTCGCCTTCTTGGTCGGCGAGTTGTCGTCATTGCCGAGCCACACGCCGGTGACGAGGTTGGCGGTGTAGCCGATGAACCAGGCGTCGCGGTAGTCCTGGCTGGTGCCGGTCTTGCCGGCCGCCGGCCAGCCCGGGATCTCCGCCTTCTTGGCGGTGCCGCTGATCAGCGTTTCCCGCATCATCGCGTTCATCATGCCGACATAGCGCGGGTCGACCACCTGGTTGTGCTCGTCCGCCTGGCGCATGTAGAGCAGCTTGCCACTGAGCGTCCTGATCCGGGTGACGACATGCGGCGTCGCCGCGAAGCCGCCATTGGCGAAAGGTGCATAGGCGCCGACCAGCTCGACCATCGAGACTTCGGAGGTGCCGAGCGCGATCGAGGCGTTGGGCTCGAGCTTCGAGGTGATGCCGAGCCGGTGCGCGGTGCGCACCACATTCTTCGGCCCGACCTCGAGGCCGAGGCGGATGGCGACCGTGTTGAGCGACATCGCGAGCGCCTGGGTCAGCGTCACCGCGCCGAAATATTCGTGGGTGTAGTTCTCAGGCTTCCAGCCCTTGACCTCGATCGGCGCGTCCTGGCGGAGCGTGTCCGGCGTCAGTCCCTGCTCGAGCGCGGTCAGGTACACGAATGGCTTGAACGAGGAGCCCGGCTGGCGCCTGGCGGTGACCGCGCGGTTGTACTGGCTCTCGGAATAGTTCCGGCCGCCGACCATGGCGCGCACTGCGCCGTCAGGCGTCATCGCCACCAGCGCGCCCTGGCTGACATTGAACTTCACGCTCTTGGCCGCGAGCTCGTCGATGATGGCGGCTTCCGCCACGCTCTGGAGCTTCGGATCGATCGTGGTCTCGACTTTGATGCTCTCGTCGATCTGGCCGACCAGATCGTCCAGCACCTCGCCGATCCAGTCGGCGACGTAATTGATCGTGCCGGCGCCGACCGGCTTCACATTGTAGGAGGGTTGGCCGATCGAGGCCTGCGCCTGCGCCTCGGTGATGAATTTGGCATCCGCCATCGCCGTGAGCACGATTTTCGCGCGCGCTTCTGCGCCCTCGGGATTTCGGTTCGGCGCGAGCCTTGACGGCGATTTGACGAGGCCCGCCAGCATCGCGGCCTCCGCGACAGTGACGTTCTTGGCCGACTTGCCGAAATACCTTTGCGCGGCAGCTTCGACGCCGTAGGCGCCGGAGCCGAAATAGACGCGGTTGAGATAGAGCTCCAAGATCTCGTTCTTGGAATGCTTGCGCTCCAGCCAGATCGCGAGCTCCGCTTCCTGCAGCTTGCGCGCCATGGTGCGCTCCTGGGTCAGGAACAGGTTTTTCGCCAATTGCTGCGTCAGTGTCGAGCCGCCCTGCGACACGCCGCGATGGAGCACGTTGGTGACGAGCGCGCGCAGGATGCCGACGGGATCGATGCCGAAATGCGAATAGAAGCGGCGGTCCTCAATGGCGATGAACGCCTTGGGCAGATATTGCGGCAAATCTTTCAGCGAGACGTTGGCGCCGGCCATCTCGCCGCGCTGCGCCAGCATGCTGCCGTCGATGCCGACGATCTGGATCGTCGGTGGCCGCTTGGGGATTTCCAGCGACTGGATCGGCGGCAGATGAGCGCCGACCCAGATCACGACGC
This sequence comes from Bradyrhizobium sp. Ken64, assembly GCF_055807555.1. Taxonomy (NCBI): domain Bacteria; kingdom Pseudomonadati; phylum Pseudomonadota; class Alphaproteobacteria; order Hyphomicrobiales; family Nitrobacteraceae; genus Bradyrhizobium; species Bradyrhizobium sp. Ken64. The sequence goes on from NZ_JBVVPA010000014.1 coordinate 16,827, forward strand.
CGATCACGGCGATCGCGCCCCACAGGCCCAGCACCGCGCCCCAATAGACCAGGCGACCGAGACCAGCGCCGATGCGCGACTTCGATCGCCGCTTGGCACTGCCGCGGCCGGCTGGCGCCTTCCGCTCGCGCGGCGGCTCGTCGCCGGCATCCTCGCGCTTGCGCTTGGCGGATGATTTCGTTGATTTCTTCGGCTTGTCGTCACCGCCGGGAATCCGGTCGGCCGCGGTCAGGCGCAGATCGGCGAGTGCTGCAGGCAAGCCGAACAGCGGCTCCTTGCGCCCACTCTTTTTCTTTCCCAACCCCATACGCAAACGCCCGGTCAGCTCGCCCCGCCGCACGCTAGCGGTCGCTGTTTAAGGCCCGGTTACCCAGAGCTTAACGCGCGATTAGGAGGTGCGGCATTCGCTGGCCGCAGTTCCGCTAGGCAGTCGGCAGAGCTAGGATCGCCCGCATAAAACAACAGGGAACTCAGATGGGCCACATCGATCCGACCAAGGAGATTTTCGCGCAGTTCCGGGACAACGACCGCCCCGGTCCGATCCACATGCTCAACCTGGTGCGCTTGCGCAAGGAGGCGGCCTATCCCGACGGCCGCAAGGCAAGCGGCGCGGAAGCCTATGCGGCCTATGGCCGCGAGAGCGGGCCGGTGTTCGAACGCCTCGGCGGCCGCATCGTCTGGCAGGGCAAATTCGAGCTGATGCTGATCGGCCCCGAGACTGAGCGCTGGGACCATTGCTTCATCGCCGAATACCCAAGCGTCGCCGCCTTCGTCGAGATGATCCGCGATCCCGTCTATCGCGAAGCGGTGAAGCACAGGCAGGCCGCGGTGGAGGATTCACGGCTTATTCGGCATGCGGTGCTGCCGGTGGGGAAGAACTTTGGCGAGATACCGGAGTAGAGCCACGTCATTCCGGGGCGATGCGAAAGCATCGAACTCAGGTGCGCAATTGCGCACCTGAGAATCTCGAGATTCCGGGTCTGGCGCTCGCGCGCCAGCCCGGAATGACCGTGCAGAACTAACCCGCCGGACTCGCATCCTCGATGATCGGGCCGAACAGCTCCCAGCGTTCGCCGTTGAACTTCATCATCTGAAGCTGCTTGTTGACGCGGTAGTCGGTCGGTGAGGTGTTGGCCTTGATGCCGGGCAGCGCGGTGTCGCTGGTCACGTCCTTCAGCGACGCGGCCTGCTTCATCACGTTCTCGCGCGTCAGGTCGTCACCGCACTGCTTCAGCACATGGACCAGCAGCTGCGCCGTGCTGTAGCCGTAGGTGTTGAAGTTCGAGTCCTTGTCCCCATCCGGATAATACTTGGCCATGAAGTCGAAATACCTCTTGAGGCCGGCATCGTCCTTCCAGGTCGGGTCGAGCGGTTCCTTGCCGTAATTGACGCTGATCAGGCCCTTGGCGGCGTCGAGGCCGGCCGGCTTCAGCACCGCGCCGACCGAGGTGGCGTTGATGTCGACGATCTGAACGGGATGCCAGCCCATCTCGGCGATCTTCTTGATCGCCTGGGCCGCCTGCTTCGGCGTGGTGGCGCTGAAGAACAAATCAGCGCCGGCATCCTTGATCTTGAGGATCTGCGAGTCGACAGTCGGATCGGAGACTTCGTAGGAAGCTTCAGTCACGATCATCTTGGCAGCCTTGTCGCCGAGGCCGGCCTTGATGCCGTTCAGATAGTCCTTGCCGAGGTCGTCGTTCTGATAGAGCACGCCGATCTTGGCGTTCGGATGCTCTTTCAGGATGTACTGTCCGTAGATGCGGCCTTCGACGAAGTAGTTGGGGTTGAAGCCCATCGTCCACGGAAAGTTCTTCGGATCCGTGAACCTCGAGGCTCCGGTCGCCGCGAACAGTTGCGGCACCTTCTTCGAATTGAGATATTTCTGCACGGCTGCGTTCACCGGCGTGCCGATGATCTGGAAGGTCAGCAGGACCTCGTCGCTCTCGACGAGCTTGCGAATCTGCTCCACGGCTTTCGGCGGCGAGTAGGCGTCGTCATACTGGATCAGATTGATCTTGCGGCCGTTGACGCCGCCCTGGTCGTTGATCATCTTGAAATAGGCGGCCTGGGTCTTGCCGATCGACGAATAGGCCGACGCCGGTCCAGAAAACGGCATCGTCTGGCCGACCTTGATCTCGGTATCGCTGGCGCCCGGATCATATTTCTTCTGGGCATTGGCCGCCGAGACCGACAGCGCCAGGGTCAGCGCCGTTGCCGTGGCCAGATGCAGAATTCCATTCCTCATTCGCATTTCCTCGGTTTGTTGTTTCCGACGGTCTGCCGGGCGCACTGTGCGTCCGATGCCATCGCTGCGGGCGAGTGTGGAGGAACGATTGCCGCAGGGCAAGGTGCGCGTTCGTAGGGTGGGTTAGCCCTGCGGCTGCGCAAAGCGCAGTCCGCCGGGCGTAACCCACCACTTCTGTTTCCGCGGAAATCAAAGAGGTGGGTTACGCTGCGCTAACCCACCCTACCCAGAGACTAACCCGCTGGACCCGCATCCTCCATGATCGGGCCGAACAGCTCCCAGCGTTCGCCGTTGAACTTCATCATCTGCATCTGCTTGTTGACGCGGTAGTCGTTCGGCCCGGTGTTGATCTTGATGCCGGGCAGCGCGAAGCTCGGGGTGAAGTCCTTGATGTTGGCGACCTGCTTCATCACGTTCTCACGCGACAGGTCGTCACCGCACTGTTTCAGCACTTGCGTCAGCAATTCGGCAACTGAATAAGCGTAGGTGTTGACGGTATTTAGCTTGTCGCCTTCGGGGAAATACTTGTCCATGAAGGCGAAGAAGGCTTTCACGCCCGGATCGTCCTTCCACTGGGGATCGCCGGGCTCCTTGCCGTATTGGGTCGAGATAATGCCCTTGGAGATGTCGAGGCCGGCCGGCTTCAGCGTCGCCGAGATCGGGCTCGCGTTGATGTCGAGAATGTGCACCGGCGTCCAGCCGAGCTCGGCGACTTTCTTGATCGCCTGCGCCGCGAACTTGGGTGTCGAGGCATCATAGAAAAGATCGGCGCCCAACGATTTCAGTTTGACCACCTGCGAGTCCACCGTCGGATCCGTGACCTCGTAGGACACCTCGCCGACGATCATGCCGGCGGCCTTGTCGCCGAGACCGCTCTTGAGGCCCGCGAGATAGTCGCGGCCCATGTCGTCGTTCTGGTAGAGCACGCCGATCTTGGCGTTCGGATGCTCCTTGAGAATGTACTTGGCGTAGATGCGTCCCTCGGACACGTAGTTGGGATTATAGGCGATGGTCCAGGGATAGTTCTGCGGATCGTTGAAGCGCGCGGCGCCCGTCGAGGCCAGCAGCTGCGGGATCTTCTTGCCGTTGAGATATTTTTGTACGGCGGCGTTCGCGGCCGTGCCGATGATCTGGAAGGTGAACAGCACCTCGTCGCCTTCGACGAGCTTGCGCACCTGCTCGACCGTCTTCGGTGGCGAATAGGCATCGTCATACTGGATCAGATTGATCTTGCGGCCGTTGATGCCGCCCTGATCGTTGATCATCTTGAAGTAGGCGGCCTGGGTCTTTCCGATATTGGCGTAGACGGAATAGGGCCCGGAGAACGGCACGGTCTGGCCGATCTTGATCTCGGTGTCGCTCGCGCCGGTGTCGTATTTCTTCTGGGCGAGGGCTTCACTGACGAAGGCTTGGTTGGCGGAGAACGCGAAGGCGAGCGCCGCCGTGGCAGTGATGAAGGCTCTGCGATTGCTCATGTGGGGTTGTTCCTCCTGACGGAATTTTCCGACCGACGGTCTTGTCCCGTTGATTGCCAACGGTCGCCATCGCTGTCGGAGATTGTGGAGGAACGGCAGGCGACGCGCAAGGAGCGCGGCGCCGCGCTATGGCGTCTCAGGTCAGGAACAACGTTAACAGCGCGAGCGCAGCCGGCAGCGCCTGCACCATCAGGATGCGCGTGCTGACGGTCGCTGCGCCATAAGCGCCGGCCACGATCACGCAGAGCAGGAAGAACGCCTTGATCTGGAACGCGAAGGCCGGATTGCCGTGCACCAGCCCCCAGACCAGGCCTGCGGCCAGGAAGCCATTATAGAGCCCCTGGTTGGCGGCCAGCACCTTTGTGATCGCTGCCTTCTCCTGCGTGTTGCGGAAAACCTTCAGGCCCTGCGGCTTTTCCCAGAGAAACATCTCCAGGATCAGGAAGTAAGCGTGCAGTGCGGCGACCAGCGCCACCAGGATATTCGCGATCCAGATCAAGTTGAGCTCCCCCAGCGTCAGCTTTCGGGTGGACGCTAGCACGGCGGGCGTGGCAAGTGCGATGGCGTGTTTCGATGCCATGGTGCCGCAATGCCCGCGCGACTGACCAAACCACCTGTAAGCTTTGGCCTCGATCGGCTGGAGACGCCGATCGGGATTGCGCTGCTGGTCACCGACGCCGCGGGCGCCTTGCGCGCGCTCGACTGGGAGGATTACGAGCACCGCATGCGCGAGCTCTTGCGGCTGCACTACGGTGTGGTGGAGCTGAATGACCAGCCCGCGCCAGCAGCCATGCGGACTGCGCTGTCGGACTATTTCGACGGCGATCTCGGCCAGCTCTCAGGCATCGCCTGGCGCATCGCCGGCACGCCATTCCAGCAGAAGGTCTGGAATGCGTTGGCGCAAATCCCTGCCGGCACCACGATGAGTTACGGCGCGCTTGCCGCCAGGATCGACATGCCCAAGGCCATCCGTGCCGTCGGCCATGCCAACGGCTCTAACCCGATCAGCGTGGTGCTGCCGTGCCACCGCCTGATCGGCGCCGATGGTTCTCTGGTGAAGTATGGCGGCGGCCTCGAGCGCAAGCGCTGGCTGCTGCGGCATGAAGGCGTGGCGGTCTAGATATCCGCCTGTCGTCATTCCGGGTTCGCCGCTGCGCGGCGCCCCGGAATGACGAGAGGAGAGGCGCGCAGCCGTCCTCACGCCGCTGGCTGAACCGCCTTGTCGCCCGCCATCACGTGGGTCAGCGCGCTCTTGATCGCGGATTGCCGCGTCGGCGCGCTGATCTGTGCGCCCAGGAGGTCGGTGACGTAGAACACGTCGCGGGCGCGCTCGCCGAAGGTCGCGACATGGGCCGAGGCGATGTTGAGGTTGAGCTTCGAGATCGCGGTGGTCAGCTCGTAGAGCAGCCCGGGCCGGTCGAGGCCGGACATTTCGATCACCGTGTAGCGGTCTGACCATTGGTTGTTGATGGTCACTTCCGGCTCGATCACGAACGGCCGCGCCTTGCCGCGCACGGTGCGCCGCGCCACCACTTCGGGCAGACGCAGCTTGCCTTCCAGCACGTCCTCGATCATCTCGCCGATCCGCGTGGCGCGCCGTCCCTCGTCCTCGTCGCGGTCGTATTCCCTGGAGATCGAGATCGTGTCGAGCGCGCGGCCGTCGGTCGTGGTGTAGATCTGGGCATCGACGATGTTGGCGCCGGCCGAGGCACAGGCGCCCGCGATGATCGACAGCAGCCAGGGATGGTCGGCGGCGAAGATGGTCAGCTCGGTGACGCCACGCACCTCGTCGAAGCCGACATTGATCGCAAGCTTGTGGCCGGCCTGCTCGCTGGCACGGACGAAGCGCGCGTGGCGGATCTTGCGCGGCAGCTCGACCTTGAGCCAATAGGCCGGATAGTGCCGGCCGATATAGGCGTCGAGCTCTTCCGCCGGCCATTCCGCGAAGGCGTTACGGAATTCGGCGTATGCGGCCGTGAGGCGCTTGCCGCGGTCGACCTCCGAGAAGCCGCCGGTCAGCACCGGTTCGGTCTCGTAGTAGAGGGAGCGCAAGAGCTGCGCCTTCCAGCCGTTCCACACGCCCGGGCCGACGCCGCGGATGTCCGCGGTGGTCAGGATCGTCAAGAGCTTCATCTGCTCGACCGACTGCACCACGGCGGCGAAATTTTCGATGGTCTTGCGGTCGGAGAGATCGCGCGACTGTGCGACCGTGGACATAGTCAGATGCTCCTCGATCAGCCAGGCCACGAGCTCGGTATCGGCCGGACTGAAGCCGAGCCGCGGGCAGAGCCGTCGCGCCACCTTGGCGCCGGCGATCGAGTGATCCTCGGGCCGGCCCTTGGCGACGTCGTGCAGCAGCGTCGCAATGTAGATCACGGAGCGATGCTCCGGCCGGATCTTGCGCATCAGGTCGCTCGCCACCGCGAATTCCTCGATGCCGCCGCGCTCGATGTCCTGGAGGAAGCCGACGCAGCGGATCAAATGCTCGTCGACGGTGTAGTGATGATACATGTTGAACTGCATCATCGAGACGATCTTGCCGAAGGCGCGGATGAAATGGCCGAGCACGCCGGTCTCGTTCATCCGCCGCAGCACGATTTCCGCGTTGTCGGACGTCAGGATCTCCATGAACAGCCGGTTGGCTTCGGGATTCTCGCGCATCTGCGCGTTGATCAGGCCAAGCGAGCGCGTCACGTCGCGCATCGCGTCCGGGTGGAAGGCGAGATTGTTCTTCTGCGCCAGGCGGAAGATGCGGATCAAATTGACCGGATCGTGCTTGAAGACGTCGGGTGCGGCGACGTTGATGCGGTTGTTGTCGACGATGAAGTCGTCGCTGTCGGGAACCCGCCGCTTCACCGCGGTGGGGCGCAGCCGCGCCATCATCCGGCTCAGCACCGGCGCGGGCTTGGCCTGCTGGTCCTCGAGCTTGGCGCAGAGAATGGCGGTGAGGTTGCCGACTTCCTTGGCGACCAGGAAGTAGTGCTTCATGAAGCGCTCGACGTCCTGCATGCCGGGATGCGAGGTGTAGCCGAGCCGGACCGCGATCTCGCGCTGAAGGTCGAAGGAGAGCCGCTCTTCGGCGCGGCCGGAGTGGAAGTGCAGGTTGCAGCGCACCGACCAGAGGAAGTCGGCGCAGCGGCGGAAGGTACGGTATTCCTGCGCGTCGAAGACGCCGCGGTCGACCAGCTCGTCGGTGTCGCTCACGCGGTAGACGTACTTCGCGATCCAGAACAGCGTGTGCAGGTCGCGCAGGGCACCCTTGCCGTCCTTGACGTTGGGTTCGACCAGATAACGCGATTGGCCGCCGCGGCGATGCCGCTCCTCACGCTCGGCGAGTTTCGCGGTGACGAATTCGGACGCAGTGCCTTGCACGACCTCCTTGTCGAAGCGGGCGACCAGCTCGTCATAGAGCGGCCGGTCGCCGGTGAGGAAGCGCGTCTCCAGGATCGCGGTGCGGATGGTCATGTCGCCTCGTGCCTGCCGGATCGACTCGTCGACCGAGCGCGTGGCGTGACCGACCTTCAGCCCCATGTCCCACAGACAATAGAGAATGGCCTCCGCGACCTGCTCGCCCCAGGCGGTCTGCTTGTAGGGCAGGATGAAGAGCAGGTCGATGTCGGACTCGGGAGCCATCAGGCCGCGGCCATAGCCGCCGGTCGCCACCACTGCCATGCGCTCGGCACCGCTCGGGATCGGCGAGCGGTAGAGATGGCGGGTCGCGGCCGAATACAGGATGCGGATGATCTCGTCCTGCACGTGGCACAGCCGCTCGGCGCAGCGTCGGCCGTGGCGGTCCTTCAGCAGGATCGTCTGTGCCGCGGCGCGCGACGCAATCAGCTCGGCCTTGAGCAGTTGCGCCATGGCGGTGCGGAACGCGTCCTCGCGTCCCTGGTGCTTCTCGGCAAGCGCATCGACCGCGGCGGTGATCCGCGCGGTGTCGAAGCGATCGTCCACCTCGGCCTTGTGCTCAGTTGCGACGCTGTCCATGTCTCACCGGATATAAGAGGCGGCAGGCGCTGTCACCCGCCATTCTCTCGCAATAGTCGTTCCATGCTGGAAACGTGCGGCTTTGGGCAAAGCTGTTCTCAGCCGGCGCGCTTTCGAGGGGTGGATTTTCTCGTTGACCTCTAGATATAACTCATTGAAAAACAATGAAGTTTTGGAGGAGGCCGGGCATGACCAGAATTACACGACGGATACTTTTGGCGGGAGCGGTCGCTCTTGCCGTGTCCCCGGCGGCACGGGCGGCGGATCCGCTCAAGGAAATCCGTATCGACTGGGCGACCTATAATCCGGTGTCGATGGTCCTGAAGCAGAAAGGGCTCCTGGAAAAGGAGTTCGCCAAGGACGGCGTCACCGTCACCTGGGTGCAGTCCGCCGGCTCCAACAAGGCGCTCGAATTCCTCAATGCGGGCTCGATCGACTTCGGCTCGACCGCGGGCTCGGCGGCGCTGGTTGCACGTATCAACGGCAACCCGATCAAGTCGATCTACGTCTATTCGCGTCCCGAATGGACGGCGTTGGTGACATCAAAGGATTCCAAGATCGCTGATGTGGCCGCCCTCAAGGGCAAGCGCGTCGCGGTGACGCGCGGCACCGATCCGCACATCTTCCTGGTGCGCGCGCTACTTGGCGCAGGTCTCACCGAAAAGGACATCACGCCGGTGCTGCTCCAGCACGCCGACGGCAAGACCGCGCTGATCCGCGGCGACGTCGATGCGTGGGCCGGGCTCGATCCGATGATGGCGCAGGTCGAGGTCGAGGACGGCGCGAAACTGTTCTACCGCAAGGCCGACGCCAACACTTGGGGCATCCTCAATGTGCGCGAGCAGTTTTTGAAAGACCATCCGGACGCCGCCCGCCGCGTGCTCGCCGTTTACGAGGAAGCGCGAAAGTATTCGCTGGCGAATTACGACGAGCTCAAGAAGACCTTCATCGCCGTGACCAAGCTGCCTGAGCCTGTCGTCGACAAGCAGCTCAAGGAGCGCACCGAGCTTACCCACAGCCGCATCGGCGCACCGCAGCGCGAATCGATCCTCGCCGCGGGCCTCGCCCTGCAACAGGCCGGCGTCGTCGACGCCAAGGTCGATGTGAAGGCGACGCTGGATGCGTTGATCGACGATCAGGTCCCGCTGCCGACGAATTAAAGGCGGGCGCGCGGCAAACTCCGGTGTCGTCCCGGGGCGCGAAGCGAGCCCGGGACCCATAACCACAGGAAGCAGTTTGGGGCCAAGGCTAACTCCGAGTCCCCGTAACCACTTCTCCCTGTGGTTATGGGTCCCGGATCTGCGCTCCGCTGCGCTGTCCGGGACGACGGCTGAGAATGCCGCGCGCTCTTGCAATCCCTAACCAGACGCGCTTCCTACCCGCCATGATCTCCGACGCGCCAGTCCTGCAACAGACCACGGAACCGGCCGAAAGCGCCGCTGCGCCTTCGTGGTTGTCGCGTTATGCGCGTCCATTGCTGGGTGTGTTGCTGCCGCTCACCCTCGCGCTCGGTTGGGAGTTCCTGGTCTGGTTCGGCTGGTCCAACGGCCGGCTGGTGCCGCCGCCCTCGCGCGTGTTCGCCACCATCGCTGACCTTGCCCGCTCCGGCGAACTGTTCCGTCACATCGCCGCAACGCTGTGGCGTGTCGGCCTCGGCTTCGCGTTCGGCGTGGTCGCGGGCACGTTGCTCGGCGCCATATCCGGCTATTGGTCGCTGGCGCGGCGGCTGCTCGATCCGACCGTGCAGGCGCTGCGCGCAATTCCATCGCTGGCCTGGGTGCCGCTGTTCATCCTCTGGCTCGGCATCTTCGAGACCTCGAAGATCGCGCTGATCGCGGTCGGCGTGTTCTTCCCGGTCTATCTCGGCGTGATGGGCGCGATCCTCATCGTCGATCGCAAGATCGTCGAAGTTGGTCGCACCTTCCGTCTCTCCGGACCTGCCATGATCCGCCGTATCCTGCTGCCCGCGGTGCTGCCGGCCTATGTCGTGTCCTTGCGCGTCGGACTTGGTCTGGGCTGGATGTTCGTGGTGGCGGCCGAGCTGATCGGCGCGTCCGAAGGCCTCGGCTATCTCCTGCTCGATGGCCAACAGCTCGGCAAGCCCGCGCAGATCCTCGCCGCCATCGTGATCTTCGCGATCCTTGGCAAGCTTACGGATTGGTTGATCGAGATTGCGGCCGCGCCCTTCCTGCGCTGGCAGGACGCCTTCGGGCGTACGACGGGAGCATAAGGCGATGCTGGCGCTCGACCGGGTCAGCAAGACCTATCCCAACGGCGTGCAGGCGCTGGCGCGCTTTTCCGCCGAGATCAGGCAAGGCGAGATCGTCGCCATCATTGGCGGCTCGGGCTGCGGCAAGTCCACGCTGCTGCGCGCCATTGCGGGCCTCGACCGCGCAAGCTCGGGCACGGTGACGCTGGACAACGAGGCGATCGCCTCGCCGCATGCCAAGATCGGCATCATCTTCCAGGAGCCGCGCCTGCTGCCCTGGCTCAGCGTCGCCGATAATATCGGCTTTGGTCTTGCCGATGGGCCCGCGACCGAGCGGCGTGAGAAGGTGGCGCGTGCGCTCGAGCGTGTCGGGCTCGCCGAGAAAGCGCAGGCCTGGCCGCGCGAGCTCTCCGGCGGGCAGGCACAGCGCGTCGCGATCGCCCGCGCACTGGTGCCGCAGCCCGAGGTGCTCTTGCTCGACGAGCCGTTCTCGGCGCTCGACGCCTTCACCCGCAGGGACCTCCAGGATCATCTGCTCGATCTCTGGGCCGACACGCGGCCGACGCTCATCCTCGTCACCCATGACGTCGACGAGGCCGTGGTGCTGGCTGACCGCGTGCTGGTGATGCGGCCGCGGCCGGGCCGGCTGTTCGACCAGATCGAGATCAATCTGGGCCGGCCACGCGACCGCAATTCGCCGCTGTTCGAGAATTTCAAGCGAAGTGTGCTGACGTCACTCGACCGTTCGCTCGACCGCAGCGTGCCCGACCGTGACGCAACCCAGGGTCCCGGTCAGGCCATGTGGTGGTGACAATTTCTCTCTGAGCCGGTACATCGCAAGCCGGTACTTCGTAGAAACGATTTTCCCGGGAGAGACAAAATGGACGCCGCAGCACTGCGCCAGATGCAGGCCCCGATCAAGGAGCGCTACAAGACCGATCCCAAGACCGCGATGATCACGTTGAAGGCCAAGGGCTCGACCGACAGCGAAGGCATCGCCTGCAAGGTCGAGACCGGCCGCGCCATCGCAATGGCCGGCCTGCATCCCGGGACCGGCGGCTCCGGCCTCGAGCTCTGCTCCGGCGACATGCTGCTCGAGGCGCTGGTCGCCTGCGCCGGCGTCACGCTGAAATCGGTCGCGACCGCGATCGAGGTGCCCCTGAAGACCGGCAACGTTTACGCCGAGGGCGATCTCGATTTCCGCGGCACGCTCGGCGTCGACAAGGAGACCCCCGTCGGTTTCGCCGAGATCCGTCTGCGCTTCGACGTCGACACTGACGCGCCGCAAGACAAGCTCGACCTGCTGCTCAAGCTCACCGAGCGCTATTGCGTGGTCTATCAGACCATCAAGAACGGCCCGAAGGTCTCGGTCTCGATGCAGCGGATGTAAGGCGCGACCGCAGTCCAACAATCGGTGTCGTCCTGGCCTTGTGCGCAACTGCGCACTGGAGCCAGGATCCATTATCCCCGACGCCGATTGTGTCGCGATACTGGCGACTAAGACCGTCTAACACAGCGAAGCCTGTGGTTATGGGTCCTGGATCGGCGCTCACTCCGTTCGCTTGTCCAGAACGACGAAGAAAAAATGCCCCCCGAGCTCCACTTCTTTCTCATCCTCGTTCTGCGCATGATGGTTGCGGCGGCGTTCGTCGTGACGGCGTCGATCATCACCGAGCGCTCAGGGCCGGTGATCGGCGCGCTGGTCGCGACCTTGCCGGTTTCGGCCGGACCATCCTACGTCTTCCTCGCGCTCGACCACGATGCCGCCTTCATCGCACAGGGCGCGCTGTCGAGCTTGCCGGTCAATGCAGCGACGATCTTCATGTGCGTCACCTATGTGGTGCTGGCACAGCGGCGCAGCCTTCTGGTGAGTTGCGGAAGCGCGGTCGCGGTCTGGATCGTGTTCGCATCGATCATCAAGCAGTTCGACTGGCCGCTCACCGCCGGGCTCGCCGCCAATCTGATCGCGTTCGGCATCTGCATTCCGCTGCTCGCGGGCTATCGCCACGTGAAGATGCCACTGGTGACGCGGCGCTGGTATGACGTGCCGATGCGGGCTGCACTGGTCGCGACCCTCGTCGCGATCGTCGTCTCGACCTCGAGCTGGGTCGGTCCCCGGATCAGCGGCATCATCGCGCTGTATCCGGTGGTGTTCACCAGCATCATGGTGATCCTGCATCCGCGCATCGGCGGTCCGCCGACCGCCGCGGTGCTGGCCAATTCGGCCTGGGGCCTGCTCGGATTCGGAATGGCGATCGCCGTGTTGCACGTCGCGGTGACGTGGTTCGGCTCCGCCATCGGTCTTGGCCTTGCACTCGCCACGTGCATCGTTTGGAACCTTACGCTGTGGGGGATCGGGCGGCGTACGTTGCACAAGGCGCGACAAGCACCGTGACACTACGGATAGTGCGATATCGAGTCGCGAACGGCCTCCTCCGGTGAAACCTGTTTGCACCAACAGCGCGTCCGTCTTCCGCAACGTGTTGAACAACAAGTCTCATTTCAAGCGACGCGATGGCAGCTGCCGCGTGCGAGCGCACGTTCGTGCAGTGCTAAGTTGCTCCTTTTGCCTGTCGATCTCCAAAAATCCGTTAGAACTTTATTCGACTTTTTCCCGTACGAATGGATTTGCGTACCCGCCTCGGTCTTCGCAATGCGAGTTTTACCGGCGGAATTTTCGAGTGGAATTCGGCACGTGTTGCCGCCGTCACGCCCCTGATCCCCGTTACGCAATTTCATGATTTGGAGATTCCCATGTTTGGTCGCAAGTCCCGCAACGACGCGGACGCTCAGCTCGCAGCCATCGGGCGCTCGCAGGCCATGATCGAGTTTGCCATGGACGGCACGATCCTGAACGCCAACGAAAATTTCTTGAATGCCCTCGGCTATTCCCTCGACGAAATCAAGGGAAAGAAGCATGCGATGTTCATGCCGGCCGATCAGCGCGACAGCGCCGAGTACAAGGCGTTCTGGGCTGCATTGAACCGCGGCGAGTATCAGGCAAGCGAGTTCAAGCGGATCGCAAAGGGCGGCCGTGAGATCTGGATCGAAGCATCCTACAATCCGGTGCTCGACGGCGACGGCAAGACGGTGATGGTCGCCAAGATTGCGACCGAAATCACCGAGAAGAAGATCCGGAGCATGACGGACGCTTCGAAGATCGCCGCTATCGGTCGCGCCCAGGCCGTGATCGAGTTCAAGCTCGATGGCACCATCGTCACGGCCAACGAGAATTTCTGCAACGCGCTTGGCTATTCGCTGGCCGAGATCCAGGGCAAGCATCACAGCCTCTTCGTGCCCCAGGCCGAGCGCGACGGCGCGGCCTATCGCGAGTTCTGGGCCAAGCTCAACCGCGGCGAATACCAGGCTGGCGAGTTCAAGCGCATCGGCAAGGGCGGCCGCGAGGTCTGGATTCTCGCCTCCTACAATCCGCTACTCGATGAGAACGGCAAGCCCTTCGGCGTCGCCAAGTTCGCGACCGACGTCACGACGGAGAAGCTGAAGAATGCCGACCTTGCGGGCCAGATCGCGGCGATCGACAAGGCGCAGGCGGTGATCGAGTTCAACATGGACGGTACGATCATCACCGCCAACCCCAATTTCCTCGGCGCGCTCGGCTATTCGCTGGCCGAGATCAAGGGCAAGCACCACAGCATGTTCGTCGAGCCGTCGGAGCGCGATGGCAATGGCTATCGCGAGTTCTGGGCGGCGCTCAACCGCGGTCAGTACCAGGCGGCCGAATACAAGCGTCTCGGCAAGGGCGGCAGGGAGGTCTATATCCAGGCCTCCTACAACCCGATCATGGATCTCAACGGCAAGCCGTTCAAGGTCGTGAAATATGCGACCGATGTCACGAAGCAGGTGCTGGTCCGCATGGGCAACGAGCGTGTCCGCGGCATGATGGAATCGGTCGCCGCGGGTTCGGAGGAACTGAACGCCTCGGTGCGGGAGATTTCCGAGGCCATGACCAAATCGCGCGAGACGGCGATGAGTGCGGTGGAGCAGGTCGCGTCCGCTGATGCCCAGGCCCAGCGCCTCACTGAAGCGGCGCTGGCGATGAGCGGGATCGTCGAGCTCATCAACAACATCACCGGGCAGATCAATCTGCTGGCACTCAACGCCACGATCGAATCCGCCCGCGCCGGCGAAGCCGGCCGCGGCTTCGCGGTGGTCGCTTCCGAAGTGAAGAGCCTCGCCAATCAGGCCAAGCAGGCCACCGACAAGATTGGTGCCGAGATCGGCAGTCTCAACGGCATCTCCGGCGACGTCGTGAGCGCGCTCGGCTCGATCAAGACGGCCATCAGCAACGTCAGCGAATATGTGACGTCGACGGCCGCGGCAATCGAAGAGCAGAGCACGGTGACCAACGAGATGTCGACCAGCATGCAGCGCGCCGCCGCAGAAGCGGCGGCGATCGCGGCGAGGGCGTAACGGTCAGAGGCGTAGGGTGGATTAGCGCAGCGTAAGCCACCCTACGGCACCTTCACTGCTTCGGCAGCTTGGCCTTCAAGGCATACAGCGCATCGAGCGCTTCGCGTGGCGACATCTCGTCCGGATGCAGCGCCTTCACCGCGGCCATCAGCAGTTCGGCCTCGCTCGGCGGAGCGGCTTCTGCGGCGGCGCGCGAGGGCACTGCGAACAGCGGCAGATCGTCGGCGAGCGCGCGCGCGGTCTGACCGCGGTCCTGGGCTTCCAGCTTCGCCAGTACCGATTTGGCGCGCGTGATCACGGCCGGCGGCAGGCCCGCGAGCTTGGCGACCTGAATGCCGTAAGAGCGATCGGCCGAACCCGGCAACACCTCGTGCAGGAACACGACGTTGCCCTGCCATTCCTTCACTCGCACGGTCGCGTTGAACATCCGCGGCAGTTTGGCAGAGAGCGCCGTCAGCTCGTGATAATGCGTCGCGAACAGCGTACGGCAGCGGTTGCTCTCGTGCAGGTGCTCGATTGCGGCCCAGGCGATCGAGAGACCGTCGAAGGTCGCGGTGCCGCGGCCGATTTCATCGAGGATCACGAGCGCGCGCTCGCCGGCCTGGTTCAGGATCGCGGCGGTCTCGACCATCTCGACCATGAAGGTGGAACGGCCGCGGGCGAGATCGTCGGCGGCGCCGACACGCGAGAACAGGCGGTCGATGATGCCGATCCGCGCGCGTGTCGCCGGCACGAAACTTCCGATTTGAGCAAGAAGAGCAATCAGCGCGTTCTGGCGCAGGAAGGTCGATTTACCGGCCATGTTCGGACCGGTCAGCAACCAGAGCTGGCCGGAGTTTTGCGCAGGGCCTGGCGAGAGATCGCAGGCATTGGCGATGAACGGCTCGCCATTGCGCTTCAAGGCCTGCTCGACGACGGGATGGCGGCCGGCCTCGATGGCAAAGCCGAGAGACGAGTCCACCTCGGGCCGCACATAGTTCTCGTCGATCGCCAGCTTGGCAAGCGACGTCGCGACGTCGAGCAGCGCAAAGGCGTGGGCGGCGGCGCGCAGCTCCTCGCTGATTGCCAACGCCTTGGCGCAGAGCCGCTCGAAAATTTCGAGCTCGAGCCCGAGTGCGCGGTCGCCGGCATTGGCGATCTTGGCTTCGATCTCCCCGAGTTCCGAGGTGGTGAAGCGGACTTGGCCGGCCAGCGTCTGACGGTGGATGAAGGTTGCGTTCAGCGGCGCCGACATCAGCTTGTCGCCGTGCTGCGCGGTGACCTCGACGAAATAGCCGAGCACGTTGTTGTGCCGGATTTTGAGACCCTTCACACCCGTGTTGTCGGCGTAGCGTGCCTGCATCGAGGCGACCACCAGGCGCGAGGCGTCGCGCAGGTTTCGCGTTTCGTCCAGCGCAGGCTCATAGCCCTGGCGAACGAACCCGCCGTCACGCTTGATCAGGGGCAGTTGATCGTCGAGCGCCTTGGCGAATTCCGCCGCGAGCCCGCGCGATGGCCTTTGCAGCGCCGCCATCACCACGGCGATCTCCTGCGGCGGCTGGTCGAGTTCATCAAGCCGCGTCAGCACCTGGTCGGCGGCGATGATGCCGTCGCGCAGGCCGGCGAGGTCGCGTGGCCCGCCACGGCCGACGGAGATACGGGCCAGCGCCCGCGACATGTCCGGGGCGCCGCGCAGGATGCTGCGGATGTCCTCGCGCGCGGCGGAGTCGGCAACGAAGCTGCCGATGGCATCGAGCCGCCGCGCAATCGCCGCCGCATCGGTCAGCGGCGCGGCAAGCCGCTGCGCCAGCAGGCGCGAGCCGGCGGAGGTCACCGTGCTGTCGATCGCATCGAGTAGCGAGCCGCGGCGTTCGCCGGCCAGCGTCCGCGTCAGTTCGAGATTGGCGCGCGTCGCCGGATCGATCGCCATGGTCGCACCCGAGGCTTCGCGCGCTGGCGGCGACAGCGGCGGATGCTTGCCGACTTGGGTGCGGTCAACATAGGTGACGGCGGCGGCGGCAGCAGTGGCTTCCAGCCGCGTGAGCTGCGACAGTCCGTCCATGGTCGCGACGGCAAAATAGTCGCACAGCCGCTTCTCGGCGGTGGCGCCGTCGAAGACGTCACGGGTTAGCGGCGTCACCGCCGGCAGCTCGCGCAGGGTTTGTCCGAGCTCGCTATCGTTATAGAGCGCGTCGGTGACGATCACCTCGTTCGGATTGATGCGCGCCAGCGTCGCGGCGAGTTCGCCGCCCGAACATTCCGTCACCGTGAACTCGGCGGTCGAGATGTCGATCCAGGCGAGGCCGAAGCGGTCACCGCCCGCCGATGAGCGCGCGCGCGCGAGCGCCAGCAGGTAATTGTTGGCGCGCGCGTCGAGCAGCGTGTCCTCGGTCAGCGTGCCCGGCGTGACCAGGCGCACCACGCCGCGGCGCACGACGCTCTTGTTGCCGCGCGCCCTGGCGGCGGCGGGATCCTCGGTCTGCTCGCACACCGCGACCCGGTGGCCGGCGGTGATCAGCCGGTGCAGATAATCCTCGGAGCGCTCGACCGGC
Source organism: Bradyrhizobium sp. Ken64 (assembly GCF_055807555.1). Lineage (NCBI taxonomy): Bacteria > Pseudomonadati > Pseudomonadota > Alphaproteobacteria > Hyphomicrobiales > Nitrobacteraceae > Bradyrhizobium > Bradyrhizobium sp. Ken64. Next base: position 33,705 of record NZ_JBVVPA010000014.1, read on the forward strand.
ACGCCGCACATCGGGATATCGGCGCCCTGATGTTTGCCGCGCTTGGTCAGGACGATGCCGAGTGTCCTGGAGGCGATCTCTGCGTCCTCGAAGAACAGTTCGTAAAAGTCGCCCATCCGGTAGAACAGCAAGAGACCCTGATGCGCCGCCTTGATTTCAAGGTACTGTTCCATCATCGGGGTCACGCGCGCGGCAGCTTCCGCCTGCGGCGCGGGCGTATCGTCGGGGGGCGGTACAGGGATCGGTTGTTGCATTGTCATGGGCGGCGCAACCTACAAAATTTCACTCCGCGCTCCTATCGCTTTGGCCGCGGAGGGGAGGTTTTCCACGTTGTCCGCAGCGCGGCATGCGCAACTCGCGTGCGCACCCCTCGGAACACGCGCGCATCGGTCAATTGACCTGCCGCGGGCGCCCTCCTAAAACTCCGTCGACATTGAAGAATTTAGGCCGGATCGCGGCATTCAGGGAGAACAACGATGCGTGACGTCTTTATCTGCGATGCCGTGCGGACCCCCATCGGCCGCTTTGGCGGCTCGCTCGCCAAGGTGCGTGCCGACGACCTGGCGGCGGCCCCGATCAAGGCTCTGATGGCCAAGCACCCCAATCTTGATTGGGCTGAGGTCGACGAGGTCTTCTTCGGCTGTGCCAACCAGGCCGGCGAGGACAACCGCAACGTGGCACGCATGGCGCTCCTGCTTGCGGGCCTGCCGGATTCGGTTCCGGGCCAGACCCTGAACCGGCTCTGTGCCTCCGGCCTCGATGCGGTCGGTGCGGCCGGCCGCGCCATCCGCTCCGGCGAGATCGAGCTTGCGATTGCCGGCGGCGTCGAATCCATGACGCGCGCGCCCTTCGTGATGGGCAAGGCGCAGGAAGCGTTCTCGCGTTCGGCTGAGATCTTCGACACCACGATCGGCTGGCGCTTCATCAATCCGCTGCTGAAGGCGCAGTATGGCGTCGACGCGATGCCCGAGACCGGCGAGAATGTCGCCGAGGAATTCCAGGTCTCCCGCGCCGATCAGGACGCGTTCGCGATCCGCTCGCAGCAGCGCGCGGGCGCCGCGATCGCGGCCGGCTATTTCGCCGAAGAAATCACCCCGATCACCATTCCGGGCGGCAAGGCCGGCCCTGTCATCGTCGACAAGGACGAGCATCCGCGCCCCGAGACCACGCTGGAAGCGCTGACCAAGCTCAGGCCGATCGTGCGCAATCCCGGCACGGTGACCGCCGGCAACGCCTCCGGCGTCAACGACGGCGCCGCCGCAATGATCCTGGCGTCCGAGGCCGCCGTGAAGAAGCACGGCCTGACGCCCCGCGCGCGCATCCTCGGCCTCGCCTCGGCCGGCGTGCCGCCGCGCATCATGGGCATCGGCCCGGTGCCGGCCACCCGCAAGCTGATGGCGCGTCTCGGCAAGAAGATCAGCGATTTCGACCTGATCGAGCTCAACGAAGCGTTCGCCTCGCAGGGTATCGCCTGCATGCGCCAGCTCGGCGTTGCCGACGATGCCGATTTCGTCAATCCGCATGGCGGTGCGATCGCGCTCGGTCATCCCCTCGGCATGAGCGGCGCGCGCCTCGCGCTCACCGCGGTGCACGGCATGGAAAAGCGCGGCGGCAAGCTGGCGCTCGCCACCATGTGCGTCGGCGTCGGTCAGGGCGTGGCTGTCGCGATCGAGAAGCTGAACTGACCGGATGCGCAGCGTTCGGGCATCCCGGGGCGGTGCACTTGCACCGAACCCGGGATCTCGAGATTCCCCAGTGCGCAATGGCGCACCTGAGGTCTGGTCCTTCGGACCATCCCGGAATGACAGGGAGAAAGTAGCGCCATGATCATCGCGGGCGAGCAGGACGTCACGGCCGCGGCATTGGCGGTGATGCAGCGGACATCCGATCCCCGGCTGCGTCAGATCATGGTCTCCCTGGTCAAGCATCTGCACGGTTTCGTTCGCGACGTTCGCCTGACCGAGAAGGAATTCCGCGACGCCACGGCTGTTATCGCCGAACTCGGCAAGCTCTCGACCGACACGCACAACGAGGTCGTGCTGATGGCAGGCTCGCTCGGCGTCTCGCCGCTGGTGTGCCTGCTGAACAATGGTGATCAGGGTAACACGGAAACCGACCAGTCGCTGCTCGGACCATTCTGGCGGCTGAACTCGCCGCGGGTGGAAAATGGCGGATCGATCGTTCGCTCCGAGACCCCTGGCGCGCCGCTGTTCGTCAACGGCCGCGTCGTGGACAAGGACGGCCGTGCTGTCGCCGGCGCCGAGGTCGACGTCTGGCACGCGTCGCCGGTTGGTCTCTATGAAAACCAGGACCCCGAGCAGGCCGACATGAACCTGCGCGGCAAGTTTACGACCGACCAGGACGGAGCCTTCTCGTTCCGCTCCGTGATGATGGTCGGCTATCCCATTCCGACCGACGGCGTGGTTGGCCGTCTCCTGGAGGCGCAGAGCCGGCATCCCTATCGTCCCGCGCACCTGCATGCGTTGGTTTTCAAACCCGGATTCAAGGTGCTGATCTCGCAGGTCTACGACCCCGCCGATCCGCATATCGATAGCGACGTGCAGTTCGGCGTGACCAAGGCGCTGCTCGGCAAGTTCCTGCGCCATGACACACCACACCCAACCGGGCGCGACGTCGCGACGCCCTGGTATTCGCTCGACCATGTCTACCGGCTCGAAGCCGGCGAGGCCGTCCTGCCGCGTCCGCCGATCAAATAGGGCTCAAAGCCGCTTCCCCCAATTAGTTATATCCTATAATGATTGGCGGAAACGTTGACCGGTCGGAAAAGGGCCGGGGAGGAGTTCGCCAATGACATTCATCTATCCCGTCGAGAGCAACACGGCGCATCCGCTGCCGCTGTCGCCCGAGTACAAGAGCTCGATCAAGCGCGCGCCGAACAAGCCCTTGATCCCGATGCGCCATACGCTGTCGGAGCTGACCGGCCCGGTCTACGGCCACGAGACCGTGCGCGAGGGCGACAACGACCTCACCACCCAACACACCGGCGAGCCGCTCGGCGAACGCATCATTGTGCACGGCCATGTGCGCGACGAGGACGGCCGCGGCGTGCCGAGTTCGCTGGTCGAGATCTGGCAGGCCAATTCCTGCGGCCGTTATGTTCACGTCCGCGACCAGCATCCGGCGCCGCTCGATCCGAACTTTACGGGCGCCGGCCGCACCGTGAGCGACGCCTCCGGTTACTATCGCTTTGTCACGATCAAGCCTGGCGCCTATCCCTGGGGCAACCATCACAACGCCTGGCGTCCCGCACACATCCATCTCTCGGTGTTCGGCCATTCCTTCGTCACGCGTCTCGTGACGCAGATGTACTTCCCGGCCGATCCGCTATTCCCGTTCGATCCGATCTTCAATTCGGTGCCGGACGAGAAGGCGCGCGCGCGGATGGTGTCGTCGTTCGATCTCGACAACACCCAGCCCGAATGGGCGCTGTGCTACCGCTTTGACATCGTGCTGCGCGGCAAGAACGCCACCCCCGTGGAGAACCATTAAGTGCAGGACAATGGGATCACGCCGTCGCAGACCGTCGGCCCGTTCTTCAAATACGGCCTGACGCCGACCGGCGAGTATGCCTGGAACGATGCGTTCACCAATTCGACCCTGACGCCCGACGTCACCGGTGAGCGTGTCCGGATCGAGGGCCGCGTGTTCGACGGCGATGGCGTCGCCGTGCCCGATGCCATGCTGGAGATCTGGCAGGCAGATGCGCAGGGGCGCTTCGCCGATCCGCAGGACAAGCGCGCGCTGCCAAATGCGAGCTTCCGTGGCTTTGCCCGCTGCGGCACTGACAAGGACGGCAATTATTCCTTTGAAACCATCAAGCCGGGCGCCGTGCCCGATCCCGACGGCAAGCCGCAGGCACCGCATATCCTGCTTGCGGTGTTTGGTCGCGGCATGCTGCGGCATCTTTATACCCGCATCTATTTCAGCGACGAGGCCGGCAATGCCGCCGATCCCGTGCTGGCGGTGGTGCCCGCCGACCGTCGTGCCACGCTGACGGCCGTGCGCGAGGCCGGCAAGCCGGTGTACCGGCTCGACCTGCGGCTTCAGGGCGACAACGAAACGGTGTTTTTCGACGTGTGACCCCAGCGTCGTCCCGGACAGGCGAGCGCCGATCCGGGACGACAGCGGAGGACGGGCTCAAGCTTCGCTGCCCGAAACCGTTCACCTGACGCCGTTTCCCGTATTTGTTCGGAGTTCGCGCGGGCGCAATTTCCGCGCGATGCAATCCCGTGTTTACCGTAATGCTTTAGGATCCGTGGGATTCGGCGCGGCCCCATTGGATTGTTTCATGAAAATTCGCCTTTCGCTTTCCTCCGCAATCATTGCTTTCGGCGTCGTTCTGGCCATCGGCTTCACCGCGGTGGTCTCCACCAGCCTTTACGCCTTGAAAGAGCTCAAGGTCGGCGGTCCGCTCTATTCCGACATCAAGCTCGGCAACGATCTCATCGCCGACATCCTGCCGCCGCCGGAATATGTGATCGAGGCTTATCTCGAGGCCACGCTTGCCATGCGCGAGCCCGACCAGCTGGCGGCTCATGGCGAGCGCCTGGTCCAGCTCCGCAAGGATTACGACGAGCGCAAGGCATTCTGGGTCACCTCCAGCCTCTCGCCCGACCTGAAGACGGCCCTGGTGTCGAAATCCGACGCCGAGGTGCAGAAGTTCTGGAAGCTGTTGTCGGACCAGCTCCTCCCCGCTCTCAAGGCCAAGGACGCGGTCGCCTCCGAGCGCGCCTACGCGCAGCTCAAGGAGGCCTACACCGCGCATCGCACCGTCATCGACAGCATCGTCGAGAGCGCCAACAAGCAGAATGCCGACATGGAAAAGCTGGCCGCCGACCGCGACCGCTCCATGCTTTATATCCTCCTCGGCGTCTCCGCCGCCGTCCTCGCCTTCATTGCGGCGGGCCTGCTCGGCGTCGCCCTCGGCGTGGTGCGCCCGATCGTGCGCATGACGAGCGCGATGCAAAAGCTCGCGACCGGCGATCTCGCCGCCGACATTCCTTTCGCGCACCGGCAGGACGAGGTCGGCTCGATGGCGGGCGCGCTCCTGGTGTTCAAGCAGTCCGCGGTCGAGAATTCCCGCCTGCGCGAGGAGCAGTTGGAGAAGGAGCAGGAGGCAACGCTCGCCAAGCGCGGGGCGCTGCACCAGATGGCCGAAATCGTCGAGCGCGAGACCGGCCGCTCGGTCGACACCGCGAGCGCCGCGACGCAAGGCGTGGAGCGTGCCGCCTCCAGTCTGTCCGAGATCGCAAGGTCGCTCTCGACACAATCGCAGGCGGTCGCAGCTGCCTCCAACCAGGCCCTCGGCAGCTCGCAGACCGTCTCGGCCGCGGCCGAAGAACTCAGTGCTTCGATCCGCGAGATCGCAACCCAGGTCGCGCGGACCAGCACGGTTACAAAATCGGCGGTCGCCGGTCGGGAACAGGCGCGCTCGACCATCCAGACGCTGGCCGGATCGGTGAAGAAGATCGCCGAGGTTTCCGACCTCATCGGCGGCATCGCCGGCCAGACCAATCTGCTGGCGCTCAACGCCACGATCGAGGCGGCGCGCGCCGGGGAGGCCGGCCGTGGCTTTGCGGTGGTCGCCGCCGAAGTGAAGTCCCTCTCCGACCAGACCGCCAAATCCACCGAGGAGATCGCGCGGCTGATTGCCGAGATCCAGGCCTCGACCCAGGCCGCAGTCGACGCCGTCGAAACCATGGGAGGCCACATCGTCGAGATCGACGGCGTTGCCACCACGGTTGCCGCGGCGATGGAAGAGCAGGATGCCGCGACCCGCGAGATCACGCGGTCGATCTCCGAATCGGCTTCCGCGGCCAAGGAGGTCTCGGCCAAGATCGGTGATGTCAGCCGCGACGCCGCCTCCGTGAACGAGCGCGCCGCGGAGGTCAGGCAGGCGATCGCCGGCATGGCAGCGAATTTCGAACAGCTCCGGTCGGTCGTGGTCAGGACCGTGCGCGACTCGACTGCCGCGGCTTGAGCCGGCTGCTGAGGCCGCTGGCGGCCGGCAGCGCGGTTGTGCAGAATGGAGCAACGCGACGGGGGTCGGGCGCTCATGACAGAAATACGATTGCCGGAGGTGGCGGACGCGGCAAATCTCACCGCGGCGCTGCGCAAGGCCGGCGCACTGGACGCCGGTGCCGTGCGCGAGGTCAAGGTCCTGCATGAGCGCGACACGGTCGTGTCGCATATCACCCGGCTCGGCCTTCGCTATGTCGGGGAATCCGCCGGCTCGCCGCAGTCTCTGATTCTCAAGACGCCCCATGCCGCGTTCGCCAAGCCGCTGGCGAATGCCGGTCGCCACGAGGTGGCCTACTACAAACAGCTCGCACCCAGAACGCCCGCGCAGTTGGTGCCGCGCTGCTTTGACGGGAATTTCGACGAGGAGAGCCTCTCCTGGCATCTCCTGCTGGAGGATCTCACCGATAGCCACGAGATCGCGACCCAATGGCCGCTGCCGCCATCGCGCGGTCAGGCGATGGCCATCGTCGCCGCGCTCGCGCGCTGGCATGCGGCGTGGTGGGACCATGCTGGTCTCGGCGAGACCGTCGGGATCTGGGCGAGCACCGACGATACAGCCGGGCACATGGAAACGTTCGCATCCCATTACGACCGGTTCGCTGATCAGCTCGGCGATCGTCTCAGTGAAGAGCGCCGCACGCTCTGCCGCCGCTTCATCGATCAGTCCGACAGGATGTCACTGCGCTACCATTCGCACCGGCACCTCACTGTCACCCATGGCGATGCCCATATCTGGAATTTTCTGCTGCCGCGTGCCGGCGTGTCCGACACTGTCCGCATCTTCGACTTCGACCTGTGGGATATCAACGTGCCGACCCACGACCTCGCCTACATGGTGGCGCTGCACTGGTATCCGGAGCGCCGGCAGGCGTTCGAACGCCTTCTGCTCAACCATTACCACGACACGCTGATCGCGCACGGCGTCAGCGGCTATACGCGTGGCGCGCTCGATCAGGACTATCGCTGGTCGGTGCTCTGGCACATCACCAAGCCGGTCCGGCAATGGAGCATCAACATCCCGCCGGTGATCTGGTGGAATAATCTGGAACGGGTGATGATGGCGGTCGAGGATCTGGGTTGCGAGGAGTTGTTGGGGTAGTTGGTGCCGCATGCTCGCCGTCGTCCTGGCGAAAGCCAGGACCCATTACCCCAGGGAAAGGTTGTGGTGCGATGCTCGAAACTACGAGTTACCACCAAACTCCTCGCCGGGCTAATGGGTCCTGGATCTGCGCTGCGCTTGTCCAGGACGACGGCGGAAGTTGTGACCCACGCTACTCCATCACCGCATGTTCCGGCCCGGCCGCCTGCTTGCGCAGGGTGGCCTTGGTCGAGCCGATCAGCAGGGCGAGCGGGATGGTGCAGAGGATGAAGAACATCACCAGCTGGTAGTCGTGCGCGAAGGCGATGATCTGCGCCTGCACGCTGACCATGCGATCGGCCATGGCGCGGCCGGCGTCGGTGGAGAGATTGATCATGCCGCTGACGCTGGGCATCTGGAGCGCATGGTTGAACGGATTGATATGCTCGGACAGGATCGCGTAGGTCCGCCGCGTGCCCTGCGTCAGTTGGGCGATGACGACGGAAATGCCCACCGAGCTCGCGACGTTGCGCATCAGGGTCAGCATCGCGGTGCCGTCGGTGCGCAGCTCGTTCGACAAGGTCAGGAACGCCACCGTCGATAGCGGCACGAAGACCAGGCCGAAGCCGAAGCCCTGGATGACGCTGACGGTCACGATCTCCGGCACCTGGGTCAGATCGGTCCAGCCGGTCATCTGGAACAGCGAGCCCGCGGTCAGCGTCAGGCCCGTGATGATCAGCGTGCGGGCCTCGACATAACGCATCATGCGGCCGACCAGCATCATGGCGAAGAAAGTGCCGAAGCCGCGGCTCGCCAGCAGCAGGCCCGCGGTGATGATGGGATAGCCGATCACGTTCTGCATGTAGGGCGAGGCCAGCGCCATGGTCGAGAACAGCACGAGGCCCATCACGACCATGAACATGCAGCCGGTGACGAAATTGCGGTCCTTGAACAGCGCGAAACGGATGAACGGTGTTGAGGTCGTGAAGGAATGCGCGATGAAGAAGTAGAAGGCGACGGCCGAGACGATGAACTCCGCAAGGATCTCGCCCGATTCGAGCCAGCCCAATTGCTCGCCGCGGTCGAGCGCGAGCTGAAGCGAGCCGATCGCGACCGCCAGCGCGGCGAAACCGAACCAGTCGAATTTCAGGCTGAGATCCTTCCTGGTCTCGTCCATGAAGACGATCAGCCCGATCACGGTGATGGCGCCGAACGGCAGATTGACGAAGAACACCCAGTGCCAGGAATAAGTCTCGGTCAGCCAGGCGCCGAGCGATGGGCCCATGATCGGCCCCATCATCACGCCCATGCCCCAGATCGACATCGCCTTGGCGCGTTCCTGGAGCGTGTAATAGTCGAGCATCACCGATTGCGACAACGGCACCAGGGCGGCGCCGAACACGCCCTGCAGCAGGCGGAACAGCACCATCTGGTTGATGTCCTGCGCAAGCCCGCACAGCACCGATGCCATGGTGAAGCCGGCCGAGCAGATGATGAAGATGCGCTTGCGGCCGAAGCGGTTGGCGATCCAGCCCACCGGTGCCGTCATGATCGCGGCGGCGACGATGTAGGAGGTCAGCACCCAGTTGATCTGGTCCTGCGAAGCCGACAGCGTGCCCTGCATGTAGGGCAGGGCGACGTTGGCGATGGTGGTGTCCAGCGCCTGCATGATGGTTGCCGTCATGGCGCAGATCGTCACCATGTTCCGGCGCAGGCCGGGAACCATCAAATGGGCATTCGGGCCGGACACCGGATCAGTCCTTGTCTTGGTCTTTGTCTTGGCTCGCGGTCGCCGACAGGCCGAGCAGGCCGGCGAGCGAGCGTTGATGGCCGGTGTCGATGGTGGCGTAGACGCTCATGCCGGCCTTCAGCTTGCGCACGGATTTGTCGGTCTCGTCGAAATAGATGCGGATCGGCACGCGCTGCACCACCTTGACGAAATTGCCGCTGGCGTTCTGCGGCGGCAGGATCGCGAATTGCGCGCCGGTGCCGGGCGAGAGCGAGCCGATCTTGCCCTTGAAGGTATGGTTCGGGAACGCGTCGACCTCGAGCGTGACCGGCTGTCCTTCGGTGACATAGGTGAGGTCGCTCTCCTTCGGATTGGCGTCGACCCAAGGATGGGCGACATCGATGATGGAGAACACCGGCGTGCCGGCGGCGACGTAGCGGCCGAGCTGGATCTGCTCGACCTGGGTTGCCACGCCATCCATGGGCGCGCGCAGCACGGTGTGGTCGAGGTTGCGCTGGGCATCGTCCAGCTTGGCTTTGGCTTGCGCGTAGGCGGGGAATTGCTCCAGCGGCAACTCGGGATTGCCGAGCAATTGCGTCTTGGCATTCGAGAGTTGCTGCTTGATATATTGCGCCTGCGCGCCGGCGGTCACCAGTGCGTTCGACGCGTTGTCGAGATCGAGCTGCGAGCCGTAATTGTTCTTCACCAGCGCCTGCTTGCGCTCGACGTCGCGCTGCTTCAGGTCCATGCCCTGCTGGGCGAGATTGAGCATGTCGCCGTAGATCTTGATGTTGGCAACGAGATTGTCATAGGTGACGCGGGCTTGGGCGAGTTGCGCTTTGGCTTCTTCCAACGCGTGACGGAACGGGGCGGGGTCGATCTCGAACAGCTCGTCGCCGTGCTTGACGATCTGGCCCTCCTTGACGACGACCTTCTGGATTTTGCCGGAGATATCGGGAGTCACCAGCACTTTCTGCGCGCCGACATAGGCGTCGTCGGTGCCGACATAGCGGCCGCCATTGAGATAGAAGGTGAAGCCGGCAACGGCGACGGCGACCGGAAGCACGACCAGGAGCAGCACGCGGCGATAGCGGCGCAGGCCCGCCAACAGGCGGCGGCGCGGATTGGTGCCGGCTTTCTTGGTGGGCTTGCCGCCGTCGATTTTCTGCTCGGGCTGGAACTTGAGAACCTGATCAGCCATAGCGTTGCTCCTTACGCGCTTGTTCCGCTCCGCTGGTCTGGATCGCGGACCGCACGTTTTCCTTGATTGTTTCGAGTTGGGTGAGGAGACGATGGGCGTCCGCCGGCGTGATGCCGTCGAGCGCGTTCGCCGTGAGCTCGGACTTCAGCCCGCTCATCCGCCCCAGCAACTGCCGCCCGGCCTTCTTCAGGTACAACCGCTTGACGCGGCGATCCGAAGGATCGTTGCGTCGCTCGATCCAGTCGCTTCCGCAGAGTTTGTCGATCAGGCGCGTCAGCGTGATCGGCTGCACCTCGAGAAGCTCGGCGAGCTCCGACTGCTTCATGCCTTCGCTGCGCTCGACCTTGGCCAGCACCGCCCATTGCGCGCGAGTGATGCCGAAGCGCGAGGCTTCCTTGTCGGCATAAACCCGGAGCAGGCGATAGACCTCGGCGAGTGTAAACAGGAAATTCTGGTCCACGGGCCCTGGGCTCATGAGCTTTGTCTCCAATAAGCTTAGGATATTATAAGCAAGCTTATGATTATTTCATGGTGGGTTTGCGGGACACTGTCCCGCAGGGCGAGCATGGCTGATGGCCACATCACCGGTCCTGCTTTGGGTTCCCCCTTCGAAATGCTAGAAGGCCGTCGCATGACCCTCGCAAAACCGGCATTTCCCGCGCCCGACCACGATCACGGCCGCTGCACCGCGGATGCGCTGGCGCATGCCGAGGCCGTTTGCGGAGAGCGCGCGCAGAAATTCACGCCGATACGCCGCCATGTGCTGGGGGCGCTGCTCTCGAGCCACCGGCCGCTCGGCGCCTATGAGGTGATTGACGAACTGGCGAAATCGATGCCGCGGCCGGCGCCGATCACGGTCTATCGTGCTCTCGATTTCCTGATGGCCAACGGCCTCGTGCACCGCATCGAAAGCCGCAACGCCTATCTCGCCTGCGCCGCTCACGACCACGACGCGACCTCGGCGGTGACGTTCCTGATCTGCGAGCGCTGTGGCCTGGTCGGTGAGATTCCGTCGGCTTCTTTCGCCAGGGACCTCAACGCCGCCGCGCGCAGTTCAGGCTTCGCTCCCAAATTGTCCGTGGTGGAAATCACGGGCGTTTGTGCGCATTGTCAGAAAGCTGCATAGAGCAACAACGGCGCAAAGCCGGTTTTTCGGGAAGAAATGTCCTCACCTCAAGCCATACCGTCCGCCGGTCGTCCCCTCAGTGCCGGCGCTATCGCCCTGATGCTCATGCTGTGCCTGACCTGGGGATTCAACCAGATCGCGGTGAAGCTGGTGCTGCCGGACATTCCGCCGATGCTTCAGGCTACGTTCCGCTCGATGGGCGCGCTGCCGGTGCTGTTCATCATCGGCAGCTTGCGCGGCGTTAAATTCTTTGAGCGCGACGGCACCTGGAAGCCCGGCGTGATCGCGGGACTGATGTTCGGCATCGAGTTCGTTCTGATCTTCCAGGGCCTGCGCTTCACGCCGGCATCGCGGGCGGTCGTGTTCCTCTACACCGCGCCGTTCTTTGTCGCGCTCGGCTCCTACCAGGTTCTTGGCGAGCGGCTTGGCGGGACGCAATGGCTGGGGCTCGCCATCAGCTTTGCCGGTGTCGCACTCGCGATCGGCGTGCCGCAGCCCAATGTCGATTCGCATGTCCTGCTCGGCGACCTCATGATCGTCGGCGGCGCCGCGCTGTGGGCGGCGACCACGCTGGTTGCCAAGGGAACGCGGCTGCGCTTCGCCGCGCCCGAGAAGGCGTTGGGCTATCAGGTCGCGACCTCGATCCCGATCCTTGGGCTGGCCGCCTGGCTGTTCGGGGAGACCATCCCCCACACCCCGTCGCCGCTGTCGCTGGGCCTGATGGCCTTCCAGGCGATCTGGGTCGTGGGAACCACGTTCACGCTTTGGTTCGCGCTGGTGAAGACCTATTCGGCCAGCAAATTGTCGGCTTTTACCTTCATCACCCCTTTGTTTGGCGTGGTGGGTAGCTATTTCATCATGCACGACACGCTGAACCTGACATTCGGGGCTGCCGCCGTCCTTGTCATTGCTGGGCTTTTTCTGGTTAACCGTCCCAGCCAATCCGCTGCGGCGCCGCGCGATGCATTGCTGAACGTCACCAAAACCTGATATTTGGACGCCATGAACAAGCTCGAAAACACCATCGATTCCGACGTTGCGGGCCCCGCGCCCCGGCACAGGACCACCCAGGTCAAGGTCGGCGACGTCGCCGTCGGCGGCGGTGCCCCGATCGTCGTGCAGTCGATGACCAACACCGACACCGCCGATATCGACGGCACTATCGCCCAGGTCGCAGCGCTCGCCCGCGCCGGCTCCGAAATGGTCCGCATCACCGTGGACCGTGAGGAGGCCGCCGCCGCCGTCCCGCACATCCGCGACGGGCTGCTTAAACGCGGCATCACCACGCCGCTGATCGGCGACTTTCACTATATCGGCCACAAGCTGCTCGCGGCCTATCCGGCCTGTGCCGAGGCGCTCGCCAAATATCGCATCAATCCCGGCAATGTCGGCTTCAAGGACAAGCGCGACACCCAGTTCGCCGACATCATCGAGATCGCCAACAAGAACAACAAGCCGGTGCGCATCGGCGCCAATTGGGGCTCGCTCGACCAGGAGCTGCTGACCAAGCTGATGGACGAGAACGCCGCGTCCGCCGATCCGCGCGACGTGCGCGCGGTGACGCGCGAGGCGATGGTGCAGTCCGCGCTGCTCTCGGCCGCGCGCGCCGAAGAGCTCGGCATGCCCAAGAATCGCATCATCCTCTCGGCCAAGGTCTCGGCCGTGCAGGATCTGATCGCGGTCTATCAGGATCTCGCCAGCCGTTCCGATTACGCGATTCATCTCGGCCTGACCGAGGCCGGCATGGGCACCAAGGGCATCGTGGCGTCCTCGGCGGCGCTCGGCATCCTGTTGCAGCAGGGCATCGGCGACACCATCCGGATCTCGCTGACGCCGGAGCCCGGCGGCGACCGCACCCGTGAGGTGCAGGTCGGCCAGGAGCTCTTGCAGACCATGGGCTTCCGCACCTTCGTGCCGCTGGTTGCGGCATGCCCCGGCTGCGGCCGCACGACCTCGACCACCTTCCAGGAACTGGCCAGTTCGATCCAGGGTTTCATCCGCGACGAGATGCCGACCTGGAAGACGAAATATCCCGGCGTGGAAGAGCTCAACGTCGCGGTGATGGGGTGCATCGTCAACGGCCCCGGCGAATCCAAGCACGCCAATATCGGCATCTCGCTGCCGGGCACGGGCGAGGCGCCGGCTGCTCCGGTGTTCGTCGACGGCAAGAAGTTCCGCACCTTGCGCGGCCCGACCATCTCCGCCGACTTCAAGGCGCTCGTGATCGACTACATCGAGCAGCGCTACGGCCAGGGCGCCAAGGTGCCGGTGACCGCGGCGGAGTAGTATTGCTCCGCTTTTGCGGCGTGTAGCCCGGATGGAGCGAAGCGAAATCCGGGTTCTCGCAAGCTGACGAACTCAACCCGGATTGCGCTTCGCTCCATCCGGGCTACGATGCTCCCAATCAAGAACGATCGGGAGACACGTCATGAGCTCACTCGCCGGCAAGCAGGGCCCGCGCTATCGCCACACGAGGGACGACGGCGCGCCTTACGAGACCATCGCGGTCGAAAAGCTCACCCCCATCATCGGCGCGGAAATCTCCGGCGTCGATATCGGCAAGCTGGTTTCGGACGATGCCCGGTCCAACCGGCAGATGGACGAGGTCCATCGCGCGCTCGCCGAAAACCTCGTCATCTTCTTCCGCGACCAGCACATTACGCCACAACAGCATCTCGCCTTCGGCCGCAAGTTCGGCGAGCTGCATTTTCATCCAGCCGCGCCGCATGAGGATGAAGACCCGGCACTGATGAAGATCTATGCGGATGCGAATTCGCCGCGCGCCAACGGCGAGGGCTGGCATTCCGACGTCTCCTGCGATCTCGAGCCGCCGATGGGCTCGATCCTCTACATCAAGCAGTGCCCGCCGCGCGGCGGCGATACGCTGTTCGCCAACATGTACGCGGCCTACGAGGCGCTGTCGGACCGGATGAGGGCCTATCTCGACGGGCTGACCGCGCTGCACGACGGCGAGCACATCTATCGCGGGCTCTACGCAAATTACGGTGTCGCCGACCGTCCGTCCTATCCGAGTGCCGAGCATCCCGTGGTGCGCACGCATCCGGTCACGGGCAGGAAGGCGCTTTACGTCAACCGCGGATTTACCCGTCACATCAACGGAATCCCACGCGACGAGAGCGACGCGATGCTGGCCTATCTCTACCAGCACACGGAAAACCCGCTGTTCCAGTGCCGCTTCCGCTGGACCGAGAACGCCATCGCCTTCTGGGACAACCGCTGCACCCAGCACCGCGCGATGTGGGACTACTGGCCGCACACGCGCTCCGGCACGCGGGTGACGGTGAAGGGGGAGCGGCCGGTTTAACCGGTCTGCGCACCGCGTTCCGCGTTGACGTCTTCCCGCGTGCGGGCCAATCTCGCCGAAAACAAAGACCGTCGGGAGGATCCGCCATGCTCCGCGCCGAGGACAACAAGTTCCTGACCGAGTCGGGCCCCGGAACGGGTATGGGCGAATTGTTGCGCCGGTTCTGGATTCCCGTGCTTCTGTCGGAAGAACTCCCCGAGCTCGACGGCGAGCCGAAGAAGATCATCGTTCTCGGCGAGGAACTGCTCGCCTTCCGCGATACCCGCGGCGTTGTCGGATTAATCGATCAACACTGCCCGCATCGCGGCGCCAATCTCTGGCTTGGGCGCAATGAGGAATGCGGCATCCGCTGCGTCTACCACGGCTGGAAATTCGACACCGACGGCCGCTGCGTCGACATGCCGACCTCCTATCCCGACCTCAACGCCAAGGATCTCGTTCGTATCAAATCCTATCCGGCGCGCGAATGGGGCGAGATGATCTGGGCCTATATGGGTCCCGCGGATGCGATGCCCGAGCTGCCCGATCTCGAAATGGCGCTGCTGCCGGCTTCGCATCGCTACGTCGGCAAGAAATGGCAGGACTGCAACTGGGTGCAGGCGCTGGAAGGCTCGATCGACACCGCGCATTTCACCTTCGCCCATCTCTCCTTCGACAAGGAGGAGAACGAAATTTTGGACATCAAGAAGCATTTCGTGAATCCGATCGCGCGGATGTCGAGCGATCACATGCGCTGGATCGCGGAGGATCCGCGCCCCGTGATCAAGATCGCCCCGCACGCGGCGGGCCTCACCATCGCCGGCGGGCGGCTCACCGGCGGCGACAACATCTACTGGCGCATAGCCCAGTTCCTGATGCCGTTCCACGCCTATGCCCCGAGCGCGATGCCGGGCGAGAACATCTTTGGACAGACTTTCGTGCCGGTCACCGACACCAATTGCTGGATCTACACCTATGCCTGGAATCCGGAGCGGCCGCTGACGCAAGCCGAGCGTGACGCCCTCGACCGGGGCAACGGCGTGATCGCGGAGGTCGACGATAATTACGTGCCGCTGCGCCACAAGGGCAACGACTACCTGATCGACCGCAAGCTGCAGAAGACCAGGAGCTACACCGGCATCAACGGCGTCTCCGAACAGGATGCGGCCGTGCAGGACAGCCAGGGCCCGATCGCCGACCGCACCCGCGAGCATCTTGGTCCGACCGATCTCGGTATCATGCATTTCCGGAAAGTCGTGATGGAGCTGGCGCGGGCGCTTCAGCAGGGCGAGCCGCCGCCGCAGGCGGCGCATCAGGATCGCTACGCCGTGCGCTCGGGCGCCTGCGTCACCAGCAAGGCCAAGGACCTTTCCGCGGTGATGCTGGAGCGTTTCGGCGACGTCATGGGATTTGTCGGCCGGCCGCGAACAGCGGCAGCGGAGTAGCACTTGGGGCAGCCGCGCAGCATCATCGCAAGTCTCATCTCGACGCTGGTCGCGTCGATCTTGCTATGGTCGCTGGCGCCTGCAGGTGAGGGCCATGCTGCTATCGCGCGGAAAATCGCGAAACCCAAGCCGCAGCACGCGCCGGTCAAGTGTGAGATGTCGAAATTCCGGATCGTCGTGGATGTCGGGCACACCCCGGACTCCTACGGCGCGTTGAGCGCGCGCAACGACACCGAGTTCGGCTTCAACTTCCGGCTTGCGAGTCTGATCACGGCGAAGCTCAAGGCCGAAGGCTTTGCCGCGACCCGGCTGCTCGTCACCGACGGCAAGGCGCGACCGAGCCTGTTCAAGCGCGTCAGCACTGCGAACAATGCCCGGGCCGATCTCTTCCTGTCGATCCATCACGATTCGGTGCCGGACAAACTGATCGAGAGGTGGGAGTTCGACGGGGCGAACAGTTATTTCAGCGACCGATTTTCGGGCCACTCCCTGTTCGTGTCGCAGCGAAATCCGCAATTCGCCGCAAGCCTGATGCTGGCCCGGATGATCGGCCGACAGCTGAAGGATCAGGACCTGCATTATGCCGGCCAATATGCCCTGCCGGTGATGGGCCGCTATCGGCGCCAATTGCTCGACAAGGATGTCGGCGTCTACCGCTATGACGGGCTCGTCGTGCTGTCGCAGACGCGGAGCGCGGCCGTGTTGCTCGAGGCGGGCTCGATCATCAACCGCGATGAGGAGATGACGATGAACTCGCCGGAGCGGCAGGAGATCATTGCGGGCGCCGTGGCGGTGGCGATGAGGGAGTTTTGCGCGAGACGGTAGGTGGCGCCGCTGGCAATGACGGGAATCTACAGCGGCGCTCCCCGGTACTCCCGGTTCGCCAAGCTCGCCTCCTCCAAATCCAGATCCCGCTCGATCCTCCGGCGCGTCTCGTCGGTGATCTGGCCGTCGCGCAGCAGCTCGTGGATGAATTTACGCTCGGCGGCGATCAGATCGCGGGTCAAGGCGGTGCCGGCGGCGGAGACGTCGTGGTGGGTGGGATCGAGCGAATCGGGCAGCTGGTTGACCCGGATCTCGTGGCGGGCGCGCAGGAGCCGCATCACCTCGTCGGACACGTCCTTCTCCTCGGTCAGCGCATCGAGCGACTTCAGGGCGGCATCGAGCGCCTGGCGCCGTGCCGCGATCTCGGCCTCGTGCTCGGCGGCATGCTCGTTGCGACCGGCTTCCGCGACACCGAGCCAACGCACGACCGGGGGCAGCGTGAGACCGACGCCGATCAGTGTGATGAAGATGACGCCGAACGCGACGAACAGGATCAGGTCGCGAAACGGAAAGGCCTCGCCGCCCGGCAGCGTGAAAGGCAGCGCCAGTGCCGCCGCCAGCGACACCGCGCCGCGCACGCCGGTGAACGCAAGCACGAAAGGCCATTGCCACGGTGGGGACGGATCGCGCGCACGCAGCGACTTGCTGAGCATTCGTGGCAGATAGGTCGCAGGATAGAGCCAGGCGAAGCGTGCGATCACGACGACCGCCAGCACCACGGCGGTCGCGATCATGATGTCGTCGAGCGGGAACGCCTTCGACTTCTCGTAGAGCGCGCGCATCTGGAACCCCGTGAGCAGGAACAGCAAGCCCTCGATCAGATAGATCACGAGGTCCCAGAAGAAGATTCCCTGCAGCCGCGTCGATGCCGAGATCAGCAGCGGGCCGTTCCAGCTCACATAGAGGCCACAGGCGACGGTGGCGATCACGCCGGAGCCGCCGAGATGCTCGGGCAGCCAGTAGGAGACGTAGGGCGTGATCAGCGACAGTGTCAGCTCGACCTGCGGGTCCCCCGACCATTTGCGGAACCGCAGGGAGAGCCAGCCGACACCGATGCCGAAGGCGATCTCGCCGGCGACGATGAGCAAGAATTCGCCGCCCGCCAGAGGCAGCGAGAAATGCCCGACCATGATTGCGGCAAGCGCGAAGCGGTAGAGGATCAGAGCGGTGGCGTCATTCGCGAGCCCTTCGCCTTCGAGGATGACCATGAGCCTGCGCGGCAAATGCAGCCGGCGCGCGATCGCGAGCGGCGCCACCACATCGGGCGGCGCGACGATGGCGCCGAGCAGGAAGCCGATGGTCCAGGGCAGGCCGATGAAATAATGCGTGGCGGTTGCGACGAGTGCTGTGGTGAAGATCACCGCGCCGACCGCGAGCAGCACGATCGGGCGAAGATTCTTTTTGAATTCGCGCCAGCTCATCGCGACGCTCGCCGAGTAGATCAGCGGCGGCAGCACCATCAGCAGCACCAGTTCCGGCGGCAGCTCGACCGGCGGCATGCCCGGCACGAAGGCGAGGCCGACGCCGGAGAGCATCAGCAGAATGGCAGGCGCGATGTTGAAGCGGCGGGCGACAAGCGCGGTGCCTGCCAGCACGGCGAGCAGGATGAGAAAGGTCTGAAATTTTGCTTCCATGATGATCTGTCTTCACCCGGAAGCGGTCGTAAGGTCAATGTGTGCGGCTTACGCCAGCCGCTCGGCCACCATGCGGCCGATGCGTGCGAACACGGTTTCGATCTGCGCCGCACTCGGCGTGCCGCCCTGCGTATAGGCCGCGATCAGGATCGGTGCATCGGGCTTCGTATCGGGCTTGGGCCAGGCCACCGCGATATCGCCCGAGGCGTCCTTACCGTTGTTGCCGGTCTTGTCGCCAATCTTCCAGCTTGCGGGGAGCCCGCCACGCAGCCGGTTCGCGCCGGTCTTGCAGCCCACCAGCCACTCCGTGAGCTGCGCGCGCGAGGTGGTCGACAGCGCCTCGCCCGTCACCAGCCGGCGCAGATTGCCTGCCATCGCCGCGGGCGTCGTGGTGTCCCGGGGATCGCCGGGCGGTGAGCGGTTCAGCTCGGGCTCGTTGTGGTCGAGCCGCGAGGTGGCGTCGCCGAGCGACCGCCAGAACGCGGTGAGTGCGGCGGGACCGCCGATCCGTGCCAACAACAAATTGGCGCAGGTGTTGTCGCTGAGCTCGACGATCGCCTTGCACATCTCGGTGACCGACATTGCGCCGGCCGCAATGTTTTGCCTGGCGACCGGTGCGTACTCCAGCAGGTCGACGTTGCCGTACGGGATCATGGCCGCAAGCTCATCCTCGCCACGATCGACCCGCGCCAGCACGCAAGCCGCGAGCGAAGCCTTGAATGTCGAGCACATGACGAACCGTTCGTCAGCGCGCCAGGCGAGCTTTGCGCCGGTCGCGAGGTTCTCGGCATAGACCCCAATCCGGCCGCCACTCTCGCGCTCATAGGTTTCAAGCTCAGGCTGCGCGTCCGCGGCGAGCGCAGGGGAAGCGGCAATCCAGCACAGCGAGGCGAGCAGCGAACGGCGGTCGAGAAGCATGGGGGACTCTTGGGCGAGACGGGGGCGGGGTGGAGATGCGGCATGCACTCCATCCGCATCGTCATTGCGAGCGCAGCGAAGAAATCCAGTCTGCCTCCGCGGAAAGACTCTGGATTGCTTCGCTTCGCTCGCAATGACGGAGGATGTGGAACAAGTGTGCCCGATTTCGGGCAGCGGAAGATTAGGCCCCCCTCACTCCCGCAGGTCATACCGATAAGACTTCGACACGATCTGCCAGCCATCGGCGAGCTTCATCGCCACCAGATAGTCGGTGAAAAAACGCGGCGGCAGTTGGCACCGGACCTTGATGAAGGCGGTCTTGTCGTCCGAACGGTCAATCGTGACGATGACATCCTCGCGCGGCTTGCCTTCGGCCTTGCCGGAGGGGCGCTTGCGCACGCGGTCGAGCCAGTCCGGCACGGTCAGCACCTGCAGCTCGCCCTTCTCGACCCAGCGCAAATCGGCGGAGGGATGGAAAATGGCGCCGAGCTTTTCGGCATCGCCCTCGTAAAGTCCGTCGAAGTAAGATTGCACGACGGCTTCGACGCTCGAACGGCTCTGGCTCATGGTCATCCCTTTGAATGATGGCTCAGGGCGAACTTAGTCGTACACATCAAAATGCGCTATGGTGTCCGTACCATTTGCTAGGACGCGGTGATGACCGGATCAGAGAATTCGAACGCTTCCTTCCTGATTGGCGAATGCTACTGCCGCGCCATGCGCTACGAAGTGGCGGACGCGTTCTCCTATGCGATGAACTGCCACTGCTCGAATTGCCGCCGCACCACCGGCGCCGCCTTCAAGCCGTTCGCCGGCATCGAGCAGAGCAAGTTCCGCATCGTCAGCGGCGAGAACCAGCGCACCATCTACGGTGACGACACCACCCATGACGCCCACTGCGCCCGCTGCGGCTCGCTGCTTTATTCCCGGGTGCGCGAGGGAAAATGGGTCCATGTCGCCATGGGAACCCTGGTCGATGCCCCCTCGATCCGACCGAACGCCCACATTTTCGTGGGCTCGAAGGCGCCCTGGCACGAGATTACGGACAATCTGCCTCAATATCGGGGCCACATCGGGGATGCCTGAGGGAACCTGCTGCGCGCCTGTTTGTCGGCGAACCGCGACCGCACTGGCGCGACAAACAAAAGGGGCCTTTCGGCCTGCCGCCAGCGCCACCTTCGTGACCTCCGTCACAAGCGTCCGCGACGGACCCTGCTAAAGCCGTCCCAAAGGGGCTCGAATGGCCCTGAACCCGGAAGTCGTGTCATGCGCAAATTGCTCAGACTTTGCCCCCTTCTCCTCGCCGTCGCGCTCCTATTCGGCACCGGGCCCGCTTTCGCCGGAAAGCGCGCCGCGTTGGTGATCGCCAATTCCGCCTATCAGCATGCGCCGTCGCTGACGAACCCGGTCAATGACGGTTCGGTGATGGCCAGGACGCTGAAGGAGGCCGGGTTCGATATCGTCGATTCCCGGCACGACCTGACGGCGCAGGAAACCCGGCGCGTGCTGCGCGAATTCGCCGACGGGACCCGCGATGCCGATATCGCCGTGGTCTATTATGCCGGTCACGGCATCGAGGTCGAAGGCTCGAACTACCTGATCCCTGTCGACGCCAAGCTGGAGCGTGACACCGACGTCTTTGACGAGGCGCTCTCCCTCGACCGCGTCCTGGTCGCGGTCGAACCGGCCAAGCAGCTTCGCCTGGTGATCCTGGATGCCTGCCGTGACAATCCGTTCGCCAAGACCATGAAGCGCACGGTCGCCTCGCGCGGCATCGGCCGTGGTCTCGCCCAGGTTGAGCCGACCAGCCCCAACACGCTGATCGCCTATTCGGCCAAGGCCGGCTTCACGGCGCAGGATGGCGACGGTGCGAACAGCCCCTTTACCGTGGCGCTGTCCAAGCATCTGACGACGCCGGGCCTCGACGTCCGTCGCGCCTTCGGCTTCGTGCGCGACGACGTGCTCAAGTCGACGGGTAACAAGCAGGAGCCGTTCGTCTATGGCTCGCTCGGCGGCGAAGACGTGCCGCTGGTGCCGGTCAAGGTGACCGCTGCGGCTGCCGCTGCGCCCGCGCCGAACCCGCAAGCCGACATCCGCCGCGACTACGAACTCGCGCTCCAGGTCGGCAACAGGCCGGCATGGGAGGCGTTCCTCGCCCAGCATTCCGACGGCTTCTATGCGAGCCTCGCCAAGCTTCAACTCGAAAAGATCGGCGCCGAGCAGGCTCATGCGGCGGCCACCGAGAAGGCGAAACAGGCCGAGGCCGAGCGCGATCGTCTTGCCGCACTTGGCGCGCAGAAGGATACGCAGGCCAAGGCAGCTGCCGATGCGAAGGCTGCCGAGCAGGTACAGCTTGCCGCGCAAAAGGCCAAGGAGCAGGCGCAGCAGCAGGCGGCCGCCGCCGAGCAGCAGCGGGTCAATCTCGCCGCCGCGGCGCCGGGTGCAGCGCCAGCCAGCACGGCAAGCCCAGCCGGCACCAACGTCGCGTCGCTGACGCCGGCCACCGCGCCGGCCGATCTCAGCCGATCGGTGCAGACCGAGCTCGGCCGGGTCGGCTGCTTCTCCGGCGCCGCCGATGGCAACTGGAATACGTCCTCGCAGCGCTCGCTGTCGCAGTTCAACCGCTATGCCGGCACCAAGCTCGACGTGAAGGTGGCGAGCACTGACGCGCTCGATACAGTCAAGGCGAAGCCTTCACGCGTCTGCCCGCTGGTTTGCGAGCATGGTTTCAAAGCCGACGGCGACAAGTGCAGCAAGATCGTCTGCCGCGAAGGATATGCGGTCAACGCTGACAATGAGTGCGAAAAGCAGCGTGCGGCCAAGCCGGCCAAACCTGCGACCGCCAAGCGCGACGACAGCGATGAGCGTCCCGCACGGCAGCGTCGTCAGGCCAGTGGCGCTGCTGCTGGCGGGGCGGGCGGCTACGGTGCCGCGGGCGGCAGCGGTCAGATTTTTTGCAATGATCTCCTCTGCCGGCCGGTCAGGCGCGGCTGTCACCTTGTGTATCGCGGCGGCGGCGGCCCTCACGTCGATGCCAATGCCGAGGTCTGCAACTGACAAGGGCACTGGTTTCCGACATCGTCATGGCGGAGCCGCCACAATGTCGGGAATCACGTTGAAATCGCGCTCGCCGCGATGTTCACCGTCAGGGCCAGCAAGGCCGTGTTGTAGATGAACGACACGATCCCGTGCGCCGTGGCCGTGCGGCGGATCGTCTTGTCTGAGATGCCGACGTCGGAGACCTGCGCGGTCATGCCGATCACGAACGAGAAATAGACGAAGTCCCAATAATCCGCGTGGTCTTCCTTGTCGCCGCTGGGAAACTGAAGGCCGCCCGGCGTGGCGTGCCGGTAATAATCATGCGCGTAATGCAGCGCGAAGATCGTGTGCACGGCGGCCCATGACAATACGATGGTGGTGATTGCGATGCTCAGCTCCAGGACGCCGCGATGCGGCGTTCCAAGCTCGGAGACGATCGCGGCGATGCTGGCGAAGGCGCCGATCGCCGTCACCAGCAGGATCACGAAGCGACCGTCGTCCTGCATCGCTGCGGCGCGGCGGATGTGCTGGTGATCGTTGCACAGCATCATCGCGTAGACCAGCACCAGATAAACGGCGATCAACGCATCCCAGCCGAACAGAAACCGCGTGACCAGCCGGTGCGAACCCGGGATGAGCAGGCAGACGAGAATACCAACGGCAAGCGATATGAACGTCCGCGGACGCGCATAAATCAGCCGCATCGGCCGCGACATCTTGCGAAAGCGGGCGAGGGCGGGGTCTTCCTTGCTGCCGCCCGCCATCGAGCTATCAGCTCTTCCGTTCGGCCACGAACCGCGCAGCCGCTTGCAGCACGGCGGCGCGATCGCCGAAAATCGAGACCGCGCTGTCGGCGCGCGCGAGCAGGTCGCGCACGCGCTGCTTGGCGCCTTCGATGCCGAGCTGGGTGACGAAGGTGGTCTTGCCGAGCGCTGCATCGGCGCCGGCAGGCTTGCCGAGCGCGGCGGCATCGCCTTCGACGTCGAGCAGGTCGTCGGCGATCTGGAAGGCTTCGCCGAGCGCGCGGCCGTAATCGTCCAGCGCCTGATATTCCTTTTGCGAGGCCTGGCCGAGGATCGCGCCGGCGATGCAGCCGTAGCGCAGCAGCGCGCCGGTCTTCATCTGCTGAATGCGGGCGACGTCGATCGGCTCGTTGCCGCCAAAGCGGCCTTCGCCGGCGAGGTCGAGAATCTGGCCGCCGACCATGCCGCCGATGCCGGCGCAGCGCGCCAGTGCGCGGGTCAGCAAAAGCCTCACATTGGCGTCGCGATGGATCTCGTCGCGGGTGATGATGTCGAAGGCGAGTGTCAGGAGGCCGTCGCCGGCGAGGATCGCGGTCGCGTCGTCGGTCTTCTTGTGCAGGGTCGGGCGGCCGCGGCGCAGGTCCGAATTGTCCATCGCCGGCAGATCGTCATGGATCAGCGAATAGCAGTGGATGCATTCGAGCGCCGCACCTGCGAGCAGCGCGGCTTCGCGCGGCACGCCGAACACGGCCGCGCTCTCGACCACCAGGAAGGGCCGCAGGCGCTTGCCGCCGTTGAGGCTCGAATAGCGCATTGCGTCCATCAGTCGCTTGGGCCGGGCGATCTCATCAGGCAGGATGTCGTCCGACAGCAGGCGCCCGAGCAGGGCCTCGGTGTCATCAGCGGTCTTGTCCAGACGTTTGGCGAAATCGGACGGGGACGTGC
Source organism: Bradyrhizobium sp. Ken64 (assembly GCF_055807555.1). Classification (NCBI taxonomy): domain Bacteria; kingdom Pseudomonadati; phylum Pseudomonadota; class Alphaproteobacteria; order Hyphomicrobiales; family Nitrobacteraceae; genus Bradyrhizobium; species Bradyrhizobium sp. Ken64. The sequence continues at coordinate 57,734 of NZ_JBVVPA010000014.1, forward strand.
CGGTCATCAAGAAGGACTCCAGAACTAAAATTCGGCGGGACAATCCTTTATGCGCCCGCCTCAGTCAATCGTTTGGAAGGCCTAAAAAGTGCTGGAAAAGGCCCGAATTATCACAGACTTAATGCCGGGCCCGTGGCCGCGTTTCGTTCTGCGCCGGAAAGGTTGATTTGCGCGTCGTCAAAACCCTTCTCCTGGCGCTCGCGGTCGCGGCTCTCGCGCCCTATGTGGTCGCGCCGTTCTACCGTGCCGGCCATCCCGTTTCGACGCTGATGATCTGGCGCTCACTTCGGGGTGCGCCGATGCAGCGGGAATGGATCGATCTGGCGGCGATGTCGCCCTCGCTGCCACGCTCGGTTGTGGCGGCCGAGGACGCCCATTTCTGCAAGCATCACGGCATCGACTGGGGTGCGCTGCGTGAGGCGATAGACGATGCGAAGGAGGACGGCACCCCGTTCCGGGGCGCTTCCACCATCACCCAGCAGGTGGCGAAAAACCTGTTCCTCTGGCAGGGGCGGGACTTCGTCCGCAAGGCGCTGGAATTCCCGTTGGCGCTGTGGATCGATCTCGTCCTGCCCAAGGCACGGATCCTGGAGATTTACCTCAACATCGCCGAACTGGGACCACAGGGCCAGTTTGGGGCCGAGGCCGCCAGCGCCTATGCTTTCGGCAAATCGGCGGCGAACCTCTCCCCCCGCGAGGCAGCGCTTCTGGCCTCGATTCTGCCGAATCCGGTCAAACGCAGCGCCAGGACGCCGGGACCAGGTGTCCGGCGGCTGGCGGGGACCTATGTGGCGCGAGCACAGGCGAGTTCACTTTCGACCTGCTGGCGGGAGAATCGCTGATTTCGGTCCTTTTCGGGCGCATTTTCCGGCCCCGGAGCCCTAGATTTAAGGCAGGCCTTCCTCTATAAGCCCGGCCTTGACCGGCATTCAGCTCGCCTCGGTTTGCGGGTGCTGAGCCGTCCCTCCGCGGACGATGCCCTGATGACACCAATCCCTAGAGGATACTGAAATGGCCGTTCCGAGAAGAAAAACCTCGCCGTCGCGCCGTGGCATGCGCCGCTCGGCTGACGCCATCAAGAAGCCGACCTATGTGGAAGACAAGGATTCCGGCGAACTCCGTCGTCCGCACCATCTCGACCTCAAGACCGGCATGTACAAGGGCCGTCAGGTCCTGAAGAAGAAAGAGTCCTGAGTTCGGGACCTTTCCCCAGGTAGGATGATTTCGCCTGCCTGATTTCGGCCAATCCATGAGATATGACAGTGACGGCGGCGGAGCCAATGCTTCGCCGCCGCATTGTCCTGTCTGGATATCTTGATCGAGAAGGCATTTCGCCGATGGTCGGTTTCCCGCTGCTCCTGATCCCGCTCGCGGTCTACAACATCATCGCCTTCCTGATGCCGAGCGTGTCCTTTACGGACGTGCTGTTCAGGGTGCCGATGATCACGGGCGAGGCCTGGCCGGTCACGCTCGCCGACGTGATGCTCGCGCTAGGTATCGTGCTGCTGCTGCTCGAAGTGGTCAAAGGCGCGCGGCCCGGCGCGAAATTCCTGATGGATCATCTGCTGTCGCTGATCGTGTTCGGCGCGGCAGCGGCCGAATTCGTGATGTGGCCGAAATTCGGCAACTCCACCTATTTCCTTCTGGTGCTGCTCGCGATGGCCGATTTCCTCGGCGGCATCGCCCAGCGCACCCGCCGCCGCGTCGCTTATGTCACCGAAACGACGGTGCCCGCGCGCCGCAAGGCCAAGCGCCAGGCCGAGACGCCGGCGGATGAAGGGACGTTCGAGCCCAAGTTCGAGCCAGTGTCCGCTCCGCAACCAGCTCCGGCGGAGCCGCCGGCGCCTACGGCACAATCGGTCGCCGAATCCGTGCTGATGGATCACCCGGCGCCGAAGCCTGTGAGTACGCCCTCGCCGGAAATCCCGTCGCCGCATTTGCAGCCGGGCAACGGCACCCAGCCGTCTCCCGACGCACCGCGCTGATCAAGCCATCTGCCGCGTGCGTGCGGTGACGCTCGGAAGCGGGCGCTTGCTGCCATAGGCGACCTGCGCATCCTCGGAAGACGCGCGGCGCAGCCGGCTCGCCTGGGGCAGGTGCTCGGCATTGGCAATGAGCTGGGCGACGAAGCTGGGGTCGGGGCGCGGCAGCGGTGCCTTGTGGACCCACTGCAGAATCGGCATCAGCGGCACCAGGGCCGAGCCCGTGCCGTTGTCCGAGGCGTTCGATCGATCGGTACTCAACATCGCAATCACCGTTGACCCGGCCACGATTGTCGCGTTTCGAGACGCTGGCGCCGGTGCGTGTCATGTACTCGCAAGGCCTATGCCGGGCGGGCCGGTTTGGTTCCTGCACGCGAAGAAACGTGGTTTCCAAATTGTTTATCAACTTTGCCTAGGGTCAATGGCGAATCTGGCTTTATCCTGTGCCAGCTCAGGACTCCCCGCTGTCCCGAAACGAGGCGATTTTGACCCCCGCATTGCCGCAAGCCTCCGACATCCTGGCCGCCCTCGGCCAGGCCGTGTTCGCCTGGGACATCGCCAGCGATGTCATCGTCTGGGGTGAGCAGGTCAGCGCCATCTTTCCCGGGATTCCCGCCGAACGGCTGGCCACCGGCGCCGAATTCGCCAGGCTGATCGAGCCCGCGCAATCACAGCGAACCGCCGCGCTGGCGCAGACCTCAGCCGTGCATGGCGCCGACGGCACGCCCTACCGGGTCGAGTACGGCGTGCGCATGAGCGCCGCCGATCCCATGGTCTGGATCGAGGAGAACGGCCGCTGGTTCGCCGGCCCCGACGGCCGCCCGGTGCGTGCGATCGGCTCCGTCCGCATCAACAATGAACGCCACGCCCGCGACGAGGAACTGACGAAGCTGGCCCGGCTCGATCCGCTGACCGGCGAGCTCAATCGCTCGCATCTGATAGCCGCGCTGGCCGAGGCCATCGAGGAGACGACCCGTTTCCGCTCGACCGCGGCCTTCATGCTGGTCGGCATCGATCATCTCGCGCGTGTCAACGAGGCCTTCGGCTTCGACGTTGCCGACGCCGTGATCCTCGACGTCGCCACGCGCATTCGCGCGCGCTTGCGCGGTGGCGACGTGCTCGGCCGCTTCTCCGGCAACAAGTTCGGGCTGATCCTGAAGAACTGCACCGTCGACGACATGAACGTCGCCGCCGAGCGCTTCCTCGTCGGCATCCGCGATGAGGTGGTGCCGACCAAATCCGGCCCGGTGTCGGTCACCGCCTCGATCGGCGCGGTCAGCGTGCCGCGCTATGCCCGCAACACCGATGAAGCCGTCAATCGCGCCCATGAGACCCTGGACACCGCGAAACAACGTCGCGTCGGCTCGTTCGCCGCCTGGCGCCCGGATGCCGCGCGCGACGCCCAGCGCCGCGTCAACATCCGCGTCACCGACGAGATCGTCACCGCGCTGAACGAGCGCCGCATCAAGCTGGCCTATGAGCCGGTGGTTGCTGCTCTCTCGCGCGAGTGCGCTTTTCACGAATGCCTGGTGCGGATGGACCAGGGCGACGGCCAGGTGCTGCTCGCGCCCGACATCGTGCCGGTCGCGGAAAGGCTCGGCCTGATCCGCCTGGTCGATCACCGCGTGCTCGAGCTCGTGGTCGCCGAGCTCGCGGCCGCGCCCGACATCTGCCTCAGCCTCAACATCTCGCCGGACACCACCATGGATCCGGATTGGTGGGCCGGAATCGAATCGCTGATGCGGGCCCATCCCGGCGTCGCCGAGCGGCTGATCGTCGAGATCACCGAAACCGTCGCGATCCAGGACATCGACGACGTGCGCGGCTTCGTCACGCGGCTGAAGAATTTCGGCAGCCGCATCGCCATCGACGATTTCGGTGCCGGCTACACCTCGTTCCGCAATCTGCGCAAGCTCGGCGTCGACATCGTCAAGATCGACGGCGCGTTCGTGCAGAACATCACTCGTTCCGCCGACGACCGGGCCTTCGTGCAGACCCTGATCGACCTCGCCCGCCGCCTCGACATCAAGACGGTGGCCGAATGGGTGCAGGACGAAGAAGCTGCGAACATGCTGCGCGACTGGGGCTGCGACTACATTCAGGGCCGCCTGATCGGGCTCGCCTCAGCCGACCGCCCCTGGGGCGCGCCGCCGCCGGACAGCGCGTTGCCCGCAGCAGGTTAGGGGTCAATCTGAGCCGGATCCCTACGCCACCCGCAGTACTGCGTTAAGGCCCTCGATAACTCGCACGACCTCCGCGGCCGGGGAGGGCTTGCCGAAATAATATCCCTGTACGGCGGTGCAGCCGCATTCGCGGACGAAGTCGAGTTGTTCAATCGTCTCCACGCCTTCTGCCGTGGTCTCGACGTTGAGCACCGAGCCGAGGCTGGCGATGGTGCGGACGATCGCCATACTCTCAGGGCTTTCGCCGAGCGTGCCGACGAAGGAGCGGTCGATCTTGATGCGGTCGAACGGAAACTTGCGCAAATAGCTCAGCGAAGAATAGCCGACGCCGAAATCGTCGAGGCTGACGCGCACCCCCAACGCACGGAGCTGGTGCAGGATCTCGATCGTCGCTTCGCTGTCGTCGAGCAGTGCCGTCTCGGTGAGCTCGAGCTCGAGCCGATGCGGCGGCAATCCGGCCTCCGCAAGCGCGCTCGTCACCATCGTCACCAGCCCGCGCGAGCGGAATTGCACCGGCGACAGGTTCACGGCGACGGTGAGATCGGGCCAGGTCGCGGCGGTCGCGCAGGCCGTGCGCAGCACCCATTCTCCGATCGGAACGATCAGCCCGTTCTCTTCCGCAATCGGAATGAATTCGGCCGGCGAGACGAGTCCACGCGAGGGATGTTTCCAGCGCAGCAGCGCCTCGAAGCCGGTAAGTTCGGTGGTATCGAGCCGCACCTGCGGCTGGAACGCCAGGTGGAATTCACGGGCCTCCAGCGCGCCGCGCAGATCGCGCTCCAGCGCGTGCCGGCTGCGAGCCTCTTCCTCCATTTCGGGCTCGAACATCCGATAGGCGCCGCGCCCTTTGGCCTTGGCCTGGTAAAGCGCGAGGTCGGCGCATTTCATCAACTCGTCGGCATCGAGCCCGTGATCGGGCGCGATTGCGATGCCGACGGAGACGCCGACATGGATCGACTGGTTCTCCAGCGGCGGCGGGTGACCGATGATCCCGACCAGGCGGCGTGCGAGCCTTTCTGCCGATTGCGGCTGCGGTCCGCGCTGGAGAACCGCGAAGTCGTCGCCACCGAGCCGCGCGACGGTGTCGTGCTCGCCGATATTCTCCTGCAGCCGCGCCGCGACCCAGCGCAACAGCCGGTCGCCGGCCGCGTGGCCGAGGCGGTCGTTGACGGTCTTGAAATTGTCGAGGTCGAAGCACAGCACGGCCATCGCGCCGCCGGCGACCGCGACCTGGTTAAGCGCCTCGCCCATTTTTTCGCGGAATAGCGTGCGATTGGGCAGGTCGGTGAGCGAATCGTGCCGCGCCATGTGCGCCACGCGGGCCTGGGCCTTGTGGCGTTCGGTGACGTCCTCATAGGTGACGACCCAGCCGCCATGCTCCATCCGCTTGTGATTGAGCTTGATGATGCGGCCGTCGCTCAAATAGCGGTGCAGCGTGTGCTCGCCCTCGCGCAGCCTCTCGACATAGTCGGCATAGAGCCACGCGGCGGTGGTGTTTGGATGGATGCCGAGCTCGCAGCTGTGCTCCATGATCTCACGCATCGACACACCCGGCTTCACCAATTCGGGTGACAGTCCGTACATCTCGATATAGCGCCGATTGCAGACGATGACACGCAAGTCCGAATCGAGCATGCACAGGCCCTGGCTCATGTTGTTCAGGGCCGCGTCGAAGCGCCGATACTGCTCGCTCAGCTCTTCGACTGCGTGCTCGCGTTCGGTGATGTCCTCGTAGGTGGCCACAAAACCACCCTCGGCCAGGGCGCAATAGCGCACCGAGATCGTAGTGTCGTTCGACATCCGCCGGCGCATCGGCGAGGAGTTGCGGTCCGCAATTCTTGCGCTGGCGGCTTCCAGGAGTTGTTGCGGACTATACTCGGACGAGAACGCGCCGTTTGCCATCGAGCGTTCGATCAGTTCGCCGAGATGCGTGCCTGGCTTGGCTTCCTCCGGCGAGAGCCGATAGATCTTCCGGTAGGTGGTGTTGCAGACGCGCAGGCGCATGTCGCTGTCGTAGAAGGCGAGCCCGTGCGCCATGTTTTCCAGCGCCGCATCGAGCATGAAATTCTGCTGCCTCAGCATCTCCTCGTATTGCAGCCGCTCGGTGACGTCTTCGTGCACCGTCACCCAGCCGCCGTCGGGCAGAAAACGGGAAACCACCTGCACCATCCGTCCGTCATAGCGCATCACCAGCAAGGTTTTCGTCTTCCTGGTGCGCACGTCCTCCAGCCTGGTGTCGTGGAATTCCTCACCCGGCATGCCCGGCAGGTTGCCGCGCGACATCCAATGCTCGATGACCGTACCATGCGAGACGCCCGGCTTCACGATGTCCGGGTCGAGATTGTAGAGCTTCAGGAAGCGATCGTTGCAGACGACGACGCGGCTGTCGGCGTCGTACATGATCAACCCGTGCGACATGTTGGCGAGCGCGTGCCGGCTGCGCTCGGTCTGCACGCGCAGCTCCGCCTCGACCCGGGCGAGGCGGCTGATGTCGTCGCAGATCGTCATCCAGCCGCCGCCGGGGAGGGGCTTCAGCTCGAGCGCCATGACGAGGCCGCTCGCGAGCGTCTGTTGAGTCCGGAACGGCTGGCCGGCTGCGATCCGCGCCATGCGCGCGGCATAGAGTGCGTCGACTTCCCCCGCGGGGATGTTGCCGAGGGCCACGCTGTGGGCGAGCACGTCACGGTAGCTCGTGCCGACCCGCACCTTCTCGGCCGACATGTTGAACAGGCTGAGATAGCGCTGATTGACCAGCACGATCCGGTTGGCGGCATCGTAGACGCAGACGCCTTGCTCCATGTGGTCGAGCGCAAGCTGGCTCAGCCCGACCAGGGCCTTCGGACCCTGCTCGCGGCGTGCATCAATCTCGTTGTTTCGGATCGACGTCATGGGGCGGCGGGGTCTCGGCGCGCAATAGACCTAACGCAAGGTAATTCAGCCGCCGAGGCTAGCGAAGAGGCAGGAAAATTCCCTTAAGCGCCGTAGTTTACGGAGGGTGACCGGCGATGCAGGGATGCTGCCAATGTAGAGGGCATGCGAGGCGGCCTACGGCCCGTACAGCACGAGTTCCGTATCGGTGAGATCGGCGAGTTGCGGCCGGTGCGGGCCCTTGAAATATTTGCGGCCGCGACGCTCGGTGTAGATGCCGACGAGGCCGGGAACCGGGCCGTTGGAATCGACGGCGACCGCGATCTTGCCGAGCCGCAGCAGCAGCCGGCCGATGCGGCCCGCGCATTCGGTGTATTCGGCCGCGTTGCGGCAGTAGATCAGCTTCATCGCGGGCGGCGCAATGATGCCACGGCGGATGCGCACCGGTTGCAGGATGAAGGGGAACGCTCCCTTCGGCGTGCGGCAGACGAGGCTGAGGCAATTGTAGCGCGCGTGCCGCGTCAAGAGTTCGGTCTCGGCATCGGAAAGCCCGTCGATCGTCTTGGCGTGCTGCGAGATGACTTCGATCGTGCTCCAGCGTGGGACGCGTGCCAGCGCAGGCACAGAGAAGAATATACCCCTGCAATAGGCGCGAAAGCCCTGCGTCTCGATGATCGGCCAGGTCCACGGCGCCGGGCTGATGTTGAGATAGGTGACGTCCTTGTGCCGCTGCGCGATCTTGGTCAGGAGCGGGGCGTAGTTGCGGTAGGCCGGATCGACGTACCAGCTCGACAAATTGCACTGGATGGCGGTCTCATCGTCGTCCCTCCGCGCCGTGTAGATCAGCAGCAGCACGCCGACCGGCGTACCGCCATTGTCGAGCATGTAGCCGAAGCGCGGGTAGCCATCCGGTACCGGCCGGAAGGCTTGCCGGCGCAGGCCCTGGATCCAGTAGCTGCGCGAGCGGCCGACGAAGCCGCGCGTCAGCAAGTCGGCGACCGCATCGACGTCGGACTCGGTGATCTCGCGGCATCGGACCTTGGTATGGATCACGCTCGTCTTTCCCGTGGAAATGAAGCCTCGTTCCGTTAGCGCCAGCCTTCGCCGTGGGCATCGGCCGCGATTTGCGGCTGCAGGCCCATGATCTCCCGCACCTTGGCGGGCCAGGCGGAAGGGTCGGTGCCGTGGGTGTGGAACATGGCGACGGCCAGGCGGTCCATGCCGAAAGCGACGCAGCCGGTGTGGGCCGGCTCGCCATTGGCGTCCTTGATGTCCCAGGTCGTGCCGAAATGCTCGCGGTGATAATTGAAGCTCATGCAAGCGGTCGGCTGCTCTTCCGAGCGCAGCGGGATCAGCAGTTCGAACTTGAGCTGCTGCTGCTTCTGGCTGACCGCCTTCATCTGACCGACGCGGCCGAAGAACGGATCGCTCGCGTAATCGACGCGGAAGGTGAGACCGAGATCGGTAGCAATCGCCTGCGCCCGCACCATCCAGCGCTCGCGGAAATCGGCGACGTCATCGGGGCTGCCGATGCAGACATATTCCCGCATCCGGAACGATTGCAGCCGGTCGAGATGTTTTGACGGTTCACGGCGGAAGCAGTCGGCGGCGACGTCGAAGCGCAGGCCGCCCTTCGGCAACTGGCCGCGGCTCGCCGCGATCGGATAGACGGGATAGCAGGCCGCCGGCGACAGCACGAGGTCTGCCGGCGAGAGCGAGCTGGTCCAGTCGCCGCCGGCATCGAAGCGGCTGACCGCGGCGTTGATCTCGCGCTCGGTGCCGTGCAGGCCGCAGACGCAACCGAGTAGGTTCGGAAAGCTCTTGAGGTAGCCGGATTTTTCCAGCTGAGACCGGCTCATCACCGGCGGGAAGCGCATCACTTCAGTGCCGGCCTCGCGATGGCTCGTGATCAGCGCGGCGAGCTTTTCGACGATGCCCTCGTAAAGCGCGGTGCGGGCATAGACGCCGTCCGAGCCCATGGGATGGAACAGCTTCTCGGCGAGATGATCCAGCGGATCCACGATCTGCGGCGCGGTCTCAGGCGAGTTGGGGAGAACAACAATGTTCATGTTCGGCTTCCTGCTATCTGAAATTATTCTTATTGAACGAAGGCACGTCGGTCTCGAAAGCTCGTCAGTCCCGAAGGCTTGTCGGCACGCCGCTCATCAGGGTCGATGTTGCGGCATTGGCCAGAATGCGGTCGTTGTTGATCATGATCGGCGACGACAGCACGTCGCGCAGGTGGCGGCCCATGGTAAACTCACCGTCGTTGCGGTAGCCGGAAAGGCCAGCGGTGCGCATCGCATGCATCACGGTCTCGACCGCGAGCTCCGAGGCCTGCACCTTCAGAAGCGTGATCGAAGACTGGAAGTCGAGCGAGCCGAGCGCGCGTTCGTCGTGCTCGGCGCGAGCAAAGGCGTCGATATTGGCCGATATCAGCGCCCGCAGCTTGGCCAGCGACATCTTGGCGGCGGTGAAATGCGCGGCTGCCGGGGGCATCTGACCGCCTGAGGTGCGGGCCGCCTTGCGGACGAAAGCCTGCGCGCGGGTGACTGCGGCTGCAGCGATACCAGCCCAGGCCGAGGACCAGCACAGATGCGCGAACGGCGTCATGGTCTGGGCGTGGATCTTGTCGTAGGATTCCGGGAAGACGCGGTCGGTCGGGCAGTCGACCTTCAGCTCGAAACCGGTCGAGCAGGTGCCGCGCATGCCGAGCGTTTCCCAGCCCAGCGTCCGCTTCAGCGAATAATCGTCCCTGGCGAGCGCCAGCAGCACCTGGTCGGACGCAGACGCGTTGGTGGCGCGGCGGGCGATGGTGACGAGGCCGTCGGCCTCGGCACCGTAGGAGATCACGGTGGCGTCGCGCAGCAGCGAGACGGTATCGCCGGCGACGTCGACGGCGGCGGCGCTGGCGCGGATGTTGCCGCCGTTCTGGCCTTCGGTGGTGGAGGAGGCGAGCAGCCACTGGTCGCGCGCGACCCGGCGCATCATGGTTTCCATCCAGGGGATGCCGTGGCCGTGCCTGACGATGCAGGCGACTTTTGTCGTGTGCATGGCGTAGATCATCGCGGTGGAGGCGCAGGCGCGTCCGAGCGTGTAGCAGACGTCGGTGACGTCATGGATCGAGGCACCGAAGCCGCCGAACTCGGCCGGGATCATGACGCCGAGCAGCTTTTGCTCACGCGCGACCTCGAAAGCCTTGTGCGGGAAGCGGGCATCGCGATCGACCCCGTCTGCGTCGGCTGCCGCCACGGTGGCGGTCCGGGCGGCGCGCTCGACGAGGGACGGACCCTGCTCGAGAAAGCTCGTCTGCGCCTCGTCGACAGTGAGGACTGCTTCACGCACGTTCATACTCGTCCGCCTCCGGTTTGCCGTTCAGGATCGCCGGCATCATTCGCGATGCCGCTTGAGCGATCCTTCGACCATCTTTGCTTATGAGATGAGGCTACGGATTTAATTCAAATTCGTCGATGAAATAGAGGGTAAACAAAGCCCAATTCCGAACGAACAGTTAAGTTCGGGTTGTTTGCATCGTCCGGATTCCCGCGATCGCGTTAGGGATCTGTAAGAAGCCGGAAATCCAGACAATCTGAGTCATCGTTTACTAAGAAACGCGAAGTAATGGTGGCGTCCATTGCAGGATCGGCCCGCCGTGCCCATCGTAGCGGGCAACCGGTCCGACCTATGTCGACAGATGGGAATTTACCGATGCAGGCTTTCGATACCGAATTGCGCAATCGCATCATCAAGCTGGTGAAGGGCATCCTCGCCCAGAACTCGCTCTCCACCGAGGTCACGCCGCAGGCCAAGCTCGTCGACGTCGGCCTGACCTCGATGGACATGGTCAATCTGATGCTCGGCGTCGAAGCCGAGTTCGACTTCACGATTCCCCAGTCCGAGATCACACCGGAGAACTTCCAGTCCGTCGAGACGCTGGAGCGCATGGTCGCGACCCAGCTGCAGTCGGCGGTCGCGGCATAATCGAGATTTCCGGCGTCGTCCCGGCCTAGTGCGCAATTGCGCACTAGGCCGGGACGACACCGAATGTGTGGCGAGCGCTTTCCGCTCGTCTCGGCATCGGTACCCACACCCCGTTCCAAAACCGACGTAAAACTGGCATAGCTTCTCCACGGGATTGCGAAGGCGCGAACGGGGTGGAGCAGGCATGACGCAGGCGGTATTGGGCATCATCGGCGGCTCCGGCATCTACGATTTGCCGGGGCTGGAGGACGCTCGCGAAGAGGTGATCAAGAGCCCCTGGGGTGAGCCGTCGGCGCCGCTGCGGCGCGGCTCCATTGCCGGCCTCCCGATCGTGTTCCTGCCGCGCCATGACAAGGGCCACCGGCTGTCGCCCTCCGACATCAACTATCGCGCCAATATCGACGTCCTCAAGCGTGCCGGGGTCACCGATCTGATCTCGCTGTCGGCCTGCGGCTCGTTCAGGGAGGAACTGCCGCCGGGAACCTTCGTTCTTGTCGACCAGTTCGTCGATCGTACCCACAAACGCGAGAGCTCGTTCTTCGGGAGGGGATGCGTCGCGCATGTGTCGATGGCGCACCCGGTCTCGCCGCGGCTGCGCATCCATCTTGCCACGGCGGCCGAAGCCGAGGGCATCGCGTTTGCGCGCGGCGGCACCTATGTCTGCATGGAGGGACCGCAGTTCTCGACCTATGCGGAAAGCATGACCTACAAGACGCTGGGCTATTCCGTGATCGGCATGACCAACATGCCCGAGGCGAAACTCGCGCGCGAGGCCGAGCTTTGCTACGCCACCGTCGCGATGGTAACGGATTTCGATTGCTGGCATCCCGATCACGACGCCGTCACCGTGCAGGACATCATCCGCGTTCTGAGCTCGAATGCCGACAAGGCAAAAGCGCTGGTGGCGCGGCTGGCGAAAGACTTCCCGCGCGAGCATGAGCCGTGCCCGATCGGCTCGGACCGCGCGCTCGATACCGCGCTGATCACCGCGCCCGAGGCGCGCGATCCCGAGCTCTTGAAGAAGCTCGATGCGGTGGCAGGGCGCATCCTGCGGACGTGATACGAAAGGCAGAATGCCATGAAGGTCGACGGCAAACATTTCCGCAGCATCTGGCGTGAGCGCGACGGCTGGTCGGTCGGCGCGATCGACCAGCGCCGGCTGCCGCATGAGTTCATCGTTGCGAAGCTGACCTCATGCGAGGACGCGGCCCTCGCCATCCGCGACATGCTGGTGCGCGGTGCGCCGCTGATCGGCGCGACCGCGGCTTACGGCATGGCGCTGGCGATGCGCGAGGACGCCTCCGACGCCGGCCTGAGGCGTGCCTACGACACGCTCGTGGTGGCGCGGCCGACGGCGATCAATCTGAAATGGGCGCTGGACGAGATGCGCGCGAGCCTCGCGCCGATCGATCCGCTGGAGCGCGCCGAAGCTGCCTATGCGCGCGCCGACGAGATCGTCGAGCAGGACGTCGAGATCAACCGCGGCATCGCCGGCAACGGCCTGAAACTCATCGAGGCGATCGTCGCAAAGAAGAAGCCGGGCGAGACCGTCAATTTGCTGACCCATTGCAATGCCGGCTGGCTTGCGACCGTCGACTGGGGCACGGCGACGGCGCCGATCTATCTCGCGCATGAGCGCGGCATCAAGATTCATGTCTGGGTCGACGAGACGCGTCCCCGCAACCAGGGCGCCTCGCTCACGGCCTGGGAGCTCGGCCATCACGGCGTGGCGCATACGGTGATTCCCGACAACACCGGCGGTCATCTGATGCAGCACGGCATGGTCGATCTCGCCATCGTCGGCACCGATCGCGTTGCCGCCAATGGCGACGTCTGCAACAAGATCGGCACGTATTTGAAGGCGCTCGCCGCGCACGACAATAACGTGCCGTTCTATGTCGCGCTGCCGTCGCCGACGATCGATTTCGCCGTTGATGATGGCATCCGCGACATCCCGATCGAGCAGCGCAGCGGCACGGAAGTCACCGACATGACCGGCCGCACCGCAGACGGAAGACTTGAGACGGTGCGCATCGTGCCGGAGGGCTCGCCGGTCGCGAATTATGCTTTCGACGTCACCCCGGCGAGGCTCGTCACCGGTCTCATCACCGAGCGCGGCGTGCTGAAGCCTGATCGTGCTTCACTTGCCGCGGCGTTTCCGGAGCGGATCGCCGCCGCGGCGGAGTAGGATGTGTAATCCCTCACCCTGAGGAGCCGCGCTTGCGCGGCGTCTCGAAGGGCGAGGAGCCCCAGTGAGGCCTTCATCCTTCGAGACGCGCGCAAGGGCGCGCTCCTCAGGATGAGGCACAGGCAGCGCGGCTAGCTCAGCTTCAATCCTGTTGCGGCCTCGAGCTCGGCGATCGCCTGGGCGCCGCTGGTCACCTTGATCGTCGTCATGCCCATCTCGCGTGCCGGCTTCAGATTGACGCCGAGATCGTCGAGATAGACGCAATTCTTTGGATCAACCTTCAGCGTTTCGACCATCAGCTGATAGATGCGCGGGTCGGGCTTGCGCAGGCCGATCTTGGCGGACTCGATGACATGGTCGAACAGCACCATCACCTCGGCGACATAGAGTGAACGCCCGGTCATGCTGCCGATCGCATTGGCCGGCAGATTGTTGGTAATGCAGCCGGTCTTGAATTGCGCGTTGATGCGCTTCAGCGCTTCCACCATCTCGGGGCGCAGATCGCCCTGAAGCAGCGGCAACACATCGCGGCCACGCACCTCCGCGCCGAGCGCGAGTGACTCCGTCGCGAACAAATGATCGAACGTGTCGATGTCGACCTCGGCGCGCTCGAACTTGGCCCAGGCATTTTCCAGATGATTGGCGGCATTGGTGCGCCGGATGATGTCGATGGGCAGGCCACGCTCTGTCTCGAACCGCGTGAACGCCTCGAACGGCGAACTCGTCAGCACGCCGCCAAAATCAAAGATCACAGCCTCGATCGTCAAGATCCCGCCCTCGTCAATTCCTTTCCAAGAGCGCTAGCATGCGCTATCGGCAAGGACCAGTCCGAAGCCATCCCACCGCCGTCACCGACCCGATACCAAAGCGTGTTCCCATGAAGAAGCTCGTAACCCTCACTACGGCCGCGCTGCTGCTCGCCACGCCCGCTTATGCCATCGTTGGTGGCGGCACGCCGCAGGCCGATGGCGTCGCGCGCGCCGTCGTCACGATCGTCGGCTCCCGCGGCAATTTCTGTACCGGCACCCTGGTTGCGCCAAAGCTGGTGCTCACCGTTGCCCACTGCGTGCAGCCCGGCGCGGACTACAAGATCGTCGATCGCGGCACCGACGGGCAGCCGCAACTGCTGGATGTCCGCACCGTCGCAATCCATCCGAATTTCAACATGCAGGCGATGCAAGCGCATCGCGCTACCGCCGACCTGGCGCTGCTGCAACTGGAAATTCCACTCAAGGGAAAATCGACGGTGCCCGTCGGTGCGCCGACTATTCCGATCCAGGTCGGCAGCCGCTTCGTCATCGCCGGTATCGGCGTCACCGTGCGTGGCGACGGCAAGAGTGGCGGCGCGACGCGCGTTGCCGGCCTCGTTGCGACGGGGCAGCCCGGCACGCTCCAGATCCGGCTGGTCGACCCCGTAACCAACGGTGTTCGCGACGGAATTGGCGCCTGCACCGGTGATTCCGGCGGTCCCGTGTTCGAGGACAAGCCGACCGGAGCCGTGCTCGTCGGCGTCATCAGCTGGTCCACGGGGCCGAACGGAGCCGCCGGCTGCGGCGGGCTGACCGGTGTCACGCCGCTCACGCTCTATCGCGAGTGGATCTTGCAGACCGCGCGGAGCTGGGGTGCGGCGCTGTGATTTGACCGCGCCCTGATCTATGTCATCTTGAAGCGGAAGCGCGATGGGCAACCACGTCCGTCGCGGAGGAAACGCGTCGCCCAATCAAGGGCGGCCACAAAAACAAGCAAGGCATAGAAGCAACAATGAATGTCGCTGTTCGCAGTCACGCCACGGCCAAACAGGCTTCTGAACATTTCGACGTGCTGATCGTCGGCGCGGGCATCTCGGGCATCGGTAGCGCCTATCACATGACCAAGCAGCTTCCGGATGCGAGCTTCGTCATCCTGGAAACGCAGGCGACGTTCGGCGGCACGTGGACCACGCATCGCTATCCCGGCATCCGCTCCGACAGCGATCTCCACACCTTCGGTTATAGCTTCAAGCCCTGGGTCGGGCCGCCGATCGCGACCGCAGAGGAAATCCTCGCCTACATGAACGAAGTGATCGACGAAAACGATATCGCGCGGCATATCCGCTACAAGCACAAGATCAATTCGGCGAACTGGTCTAGCGAGCAGAACCTCTGGACCATCGAAGCGGTGACGACCGACACTGGCGAGCCAAAAACTTTGACGGCGAATTTCCTCTGGATGTGCCAGGGCTATTACCGCCATTCGGAAGGCTATACGCCGGAATGGAAGGGCACGGATCGCTTCAAGGGCCGCATCGTTCATCCACAGACCTGGCCTGATGATATTGACCTCGCGAACAAGAAGGTCGTCGTGATCGGCTCCGGCGCGACGGCGGCGACGCTGGTGCCGAACATCGCCGACAAATGCGCGCGTGTCACCATGCTGCAGCGTTCGCCGACCTATTTCCGTTTGGGGCGCAACGCCATTGAGATCGCGGAGGAGCTGCGCAGGCTTCAGGTTGACGAAGCCTGGATCCACGAGATCGTCCGGCGCAAGATCCTGTTCGAACAGGACGCGTTCACCAAGCTTTGCTTGTCAAAACCCGAGCAGGTGAAGCAAGAGCTGATCGGCCAGATCAGCGCGGTGCTCGGTGCGGAGTACGATGTTGACACACATTTCACGCCGAGCTACCGGCCGTGGCGGCAGCGCATCGCCTTCGTGCCCGATGCCGATCTGTTCAAGGGCATCGCCAGCGGCAAGGCGTCCGTCGTCACCGACGAGATCGAGTGCTTCGTCGAGAACGGAATCCAACTCAAATCCGGCAAGCTGCTCGAAGCCGACGTCATCGTCACCGCAACCGGCTTCAATCTCGCGGCGCTCGGCGACATCGACTTCGAGGTCGATGGCAAGCCGCTCGCCTTCGGCGACACCGTCACCTATCGCGGCATGATGTTTACGGGCGTGCCGAACATGGTCTGGGTGTTCGGCTATTTCCGCGCCAGCTGGACGCTGCGCGTTGATCTCGTCGCCGACTTCGTCTGCCGCCTGCTCGGTCACATGAAGGCCAAAGGCAAGAAGAAGGTCGAGGTCAAGTTACGCGCCGAAGACCACAACATGCCGATCCTGCCCTGGATCGATCCGGAAAACTTCAATCCCGGCTACATGATGCGCAACATGGACCTGCTTCCCAAGCGCGGCGACAAGCCGGAATGGCAGCACAGCCAGGATTACTGGACCGAAAAGGACGAGATCCCGAAGACGGATCTGGATGGCGGGGAGTTTGTGTACGGGTGAGGGGGCCCGTAGGGACGCAAGCGATCGCGACACTTTCCACTGTCGTCCCGGGGCGCGAAGCGAGCCCGGGACCCATACTCCCAGGCAGTGGTCGTGGGGCGAGCCGGTCACTCCGAGTCTTCGCCAATCGTCTCCCTGTGGTTATGGGTCCCGGATCTGCGCTTCGCTTGTCCGGGACGACACTGTTGGTTGGACGGGGCGCGTTTCAACTCACTCGCAGCAAGACTACGAATTCCTTCTTGTCGCATTCGTTGCAATCGCCGCAGCCGCAGTCCGGTTCTCGACCCCAAGCTTGGAATAGATCTGCTCGAGATGCTTGTCGACCGTGCGCGGGCTCAAGCCCAGAATCTGCGCGATGTCGCGGTTGGTCTTACCCTTGCTGAGCCAGGCCAGCACCTCGCCTTCGCGTGTAGTGAGGCCAAGCTCGCTGGTGAATTCGGGTGGCGGCGCGGTGCCGGACTCCTTGGAGAGCCGCAGCAGGAACTCGTGCGGCGCGGTCTCGCCCATGTAGTACAGCCGGAGCTGAGGATTCTCGGGCAGGGAAGCCGCCTGGGACTTCGAGCTGCCCTTGCCCTTCGCCTGCTCCAGCCATTGCAGCAATGATATCGGCAGGACGAAGTCGTCGTCGGGCTGCGCGCCGTGGTGGTCCGCCAGCAGCTTCTGCGCCTGCGGGGTCGCCCACAACAATTTGCCCTGGCGGTTGACCGCGAACAGGAATCGGCCGGACACGTCGAGCGCGGCGCGTGCGCTTTGCGTCAGACGCGCATTGCCGAGATGAACGCGGATGCGCGCCAGCATCTCCTCGATCACGATCGGCTTGGTCACGTAGTCGACGCCGCCGGCCTCCAGCCCGCGCACGATGTGCTCCGTCTCGGCGAGCCCCGTCATGAAGATCACCGGGACATTGGCAAGGCCCGCATCGCGCTTGAGGCGGCGGCAGGTCTCGAATCCGTCCATGCCAGGCATCACCGCGTCGAGCAGCACGATGTCAGGCGTGATCTGGTCGACGATGCGCATCGCGGCCGCGCCGTCGAGCGCCACCATCACCGTCATCCCGGCGTTGTCGAGCGCGTCGGTGAGCAGCCGCAGCGTCTCCGGGGAGTCGTCGACAACGAGCGCGACGTCGCGCTTTTTCGACTCAGTGCTCATACGCATGCAACGTCTTCAATGTGGCCATATACTGGTCGAGATCGAAGCGGTCGATCAGCGACCGCATTTCCGCGACGAAGTCGGCATGTTCAGGATGCTCACCGCCGATCTCGTCCAGCTTCAACTGGATAGCCTTGACGTAGCCGATCTGACCAAGCCCGATCAGCGCCTCGATGTGTCGTACAGGCGGCCGCGAGCCGCTCTCCGGCCGCCATAGCGGCACGGCGATCTCGTCCGTGCCGTATTGCCATTCGATCTTCAGAAGCTGGCGGATGCCTTCCAAAAGCCTGGGGATGTCGATCGGTTTCATCAGATAGCCGTCGTGGAAGGGCTGCGCCAGCGGTGTGCCGTGGGCCTCGAGCGCGCTGGCCGACACCATCAGGATGCGCGCCTGATGATGGCCGTTCGCGCGCAGCGTTTCCGCGACCGTCCAGCCGTCCATGCCCGGCATGGAGATATCGAGCAGAAACAGATCGGGCCGGCAGTGCTGGGCCAGCGCCAGGCAACCAGGTCCGTCGGGCGCGCTGAGCAGGATGAAGCCGAGTGGTGTCAACACCTCGCGCAGGAGGTCGCGATGCACGGGATCGTCGTCGGTGATGAGGATGGTCTTGCGCGCGCCGTGATAGCCGGAGATCGGGGCCTCCACCGGCGCGATGCGCTGCGGATTGGTGACTTCCGAGAGCAACATCTTGACCTTGAACGTGCTGCCGCTGCCGACCGTGCTCAAGACCTTGATGTCGCCGCCCATGACGCCGGCGAGCAGCCGGCTGATGGTCAGGCCCAGCCCGGTGCCGGTCTGCGGCTGCGAGACACCGAGCGCGCCGCGCTCGAAGGGTGCGAAGATGCGTTCGAGATCGTCCCCTTGGATGCCGGGACCGGTGTCGATCACCTCGAACTCGGCGACCGGGCTGCGATAGTGCACCACGAACTGCACGCTGCCGGCCTGGGTGAATTTGATCGCGTTGGACAGCAAATTGATCAGCACCTGGCGGAGCCGCTTCTCGTCGGCATAGACCACGACCGGCAAATGCGCCGGCCGCCGGAACACGAAGTCGATGCTCTTGGCTGCGGCTTGAAGGCGGAACATGCCGACGAGCTGGTCGAGGAATTCGCTCAAGCGCACCTCGTCGCGCGACAGGTACAGCCGCCCCGCCTCGATCTTGGAGATGTCCAGAATGCCGTCGATCAGGCCGGAGAGGTGATCGGCGCTGCGGCGGACGACGCGGACCTGGTCGCGCGGCTTGGTGTTGAGCGTGGTGTCCTGCTCCAGGAGTTGGGCATAGCCGCTGATCGCATTCAGCGGCGAGCGCAGCTCGTGGCTCAGGCCGACCACGTAGCGGCTCTTGGCGAGGTTGGCGGATTCGGCGATTTCCTTGGCGCGCTGGAGCTCGGCGTCGGTGCGCTTGTGCGCATCGATCTCCTGGATCAGCAGCGTGGTCTGGCGCCGGGTCTCGGCCTCGGCGGCCCGTCGGCTCTGCTGCGCCAGCACGAACAGCCAGGCCACCACGCCGATGATGATACTGAGCGAGAAGAACACCTTCCAGAGCACGTTGGAGACGAGCATGTTCTCGCCAGGCACGCTGACCGAGGTCTGGAGGTAGATCAGCCCCAGCACCAGCGCAACGAGGCCCGCGGAGACCACGAACACACCGATGTAGTGGCCGAACTGCGAGTTGATCCGCTGATAGATCGACTGCGGCAAGATCCTGGCGAGCGCGTCGGCGAACTGCACCTGCGCCCGCGCATGCGGTTTGCACAAATCATGGCAGCGCGCGTCGAGCGAGCAGCACAGCGAGCAGATCGGGCCGGCATAGGCCGGACAGGAGGTCATGTCCTCCGGCTCGAAATGGTGCTCGCAGATGCAGCACTGGATCGATTCGATATTGGCCCAGCTCCTCTTCGGCTTGCGCGCGATGTAGTATTTGCCGTCGGTGAGCCAGGCGATGACGGGCGCGGTGACGAAGGCGACCGTCAGCGCGACAAAGGCCGCGAGCGCTTTCATGGTCGAGCCGAACAGGCCGTAGAATGCCGCGATCGAGACGATGGTCGCGATCGTCATCGCGCCGACGCCGACCGGGTTGACGTCGTAGAGATGGGCGCGCTTGAACTCCATCTGCGGTGGGCGTAGGCCGAGCGGCTTGTTGACCACGAGATCGGCCACCAGCGCACCGACCCAGGCGATCGCGACATTGGAGTAGAGCGCTAGCGTCTGCTCCAAGGCCTTGTAGACGCCGATCTCCATCAGCAGCAGCGCCACCATCACGTTGAACACCAGCCAGACGACCCGGCCCGGATGGCTATGCGTCAGACGCGAGAAGAAGTTCGACCAGGCGATCGAGCCTGCATAGGCGTTGGTGACGTTGATCTTGAGCTGCGACAGGATCACGAACGCGCCGGTGAGCGCCAAGGCCATGTCCGGCTGCGACAGCACGTAGCGAAACGCTTGGAGATACATGTGCGCAGGCTCGGCCGCCAACTCGCTGGAGAGACCGTGGCTCAGCGCGAAGAAAGCGAGAAACGAGCCCAGCAGCAGTTTCAGCGCGCCGAAGATGATCCAGCCGGGGCCCGCGATCAGCAGGGCGGCCCACCACGACGTTCGCGACGTGCGGCGGTCGCGCGGCAGGAACCTCAGGAAGTCGACCTGCTCGCCGATCTGGGCCACCAGTGAAAACACCACGGAGGATGCGACACCGAACAGCAGCAGATCGAAATGTCCGCTGGGGTCGCCGTGCTCGCCGGCGAATTTGCGCCACTCCGTGAAAGAGTAAGGATTGGCCCAGGCGATCGCCGCGAAGGGCAGGATGTGCAGAATGATCCAGATCGGCTGCGTCCAGAGCTGGAAGCGGCTGATCAGCGTGATGCCATAGGTGACAAGCGGGATGATCGCGACCGCGCTGATGAGATAGCCGATCGGGCGCGGAATGCCGAAGCACATCTCGAGCGCCGTCGCCAGGATCACGGCCTCGATCGCGAAGAAGATGAAGGTGAAGGAGGCGTAGATCAGCGAGGTGACGGTCGAGCCGATATAACCGAAGCCGGCGCCGCGGGTGAGCAGGTCAATGTCGATGCCGCATTTGGCGGCATAATAGGCAATCGGAACGCCGCAGCAGAAGATGATGGTGGAGACGACGAGGATCGCCGCGGTGGCGTTGGTCACGCCGTAGTTCAGGGTGATTGTGCCGCCGATCGCCTCCAGCGCGAGAAAGGAGATGGCGCCCAGTGCGGTGTTGGCGACGCGGGCGGCGGACCACCGGCGCGCGCTCTTGGCGGTGAAGCGCAGCGCGTAGTCTTCCAGCGTCTGGTTGGCGACCCATTGGTTGTACTGGCGCCTGACGCGATCTATCCGCTGCCGCCCTGCCACTTAACCCCCACTCCCGAACTCCCGGATCCCTCGCAAAACCTGTACCAAAACCCTACGTCGTCATTTTGCGGTGCAGTATACGCGATCTTGCGTATGCTTGCAGTGCACAAATTCGAGCCATCCTCACGGCACCAATCGCGTGTCCTCGAACAACAGTGGGGTGCTCATGTCAGACGAAGCGAACAAGGGCCTGTTATCGCCGCTCCGGCGCAAATTATTGATGGGAATGGCGGCCGTGCCGGCCATCACCATGCTACCGCGAGCATCTTTTGCGCAGGCCCCGGCGACCTCGGCGGTCAATACCACGGGCCTCGCGGTCACCGACACCGAGGTGACGGTCGGCATCCTGCATTCGGCGACCGGCACCATGGCAATCTCCGAGACCGGCTCGATCGAAGCCGAAAAGCTCGCCATCGAACAGATCAATGCCATGGGCGGCGTGCTCGGGCGCAAGATCAAGTTCATCCAGGAAGACGGCGCGAGCGACTGGCCGACCTTTGCCGAAAAGGCCAAGAAATTGCTGGTCAACGACAAGGTCGCGGCGATCATGGGCTGCTGGACCTCGGCGTCCCGCAAGGCCGTGCTGCCCGTCATGGAACAGTACAACGGCATGCTCTATTACCCGACCTTCTATGAAGGTCTCGAGCAGTCGAAGAACGTGATCTACACCGGCCAGGAAGCCACTCAGCAGATCCTCGCCGGCCTGAACTGGATCGCCAAGGAGAAGGGCGCGAAGTCGTTCTTCTTCATCGGCTCCGACTACATCTGGCCGCGCACCTCGAACAAGATCGCGCGCAAGCACGTCGAGAACGTGCTGAAGGGCAAGGTCGTCGGCGAAGAGTATTATCCGCTCGGCAACACCCAGTTCAATTCGGTCATCAACAAGATCAAGCTGACCAAGCCCGACGTGATCTTCACTGACGTCGTCGGCGGTTCGAACGTTGCGTTCTACAAGCAGCTCAAGGCCGCCGGCATCGACCTCTCCAAGCAGGCGCTGCTCACGATCTCGGTGACCGAAGACGAAATCGACGGCATCGGCGGCGAGAACATCGCGGGCGCCTATGCCTGCATGAAGTACTTCCAGTCGCTGGACAATCCGAACAACAAGAGCTTCGTCCCGGCGTTCAAGAAGATGTGGGGCGAGAAGACCGTGATCGGAGACGTCACCCAGGCTGCCTATCTCGGCCCGTGGCTGTGGAAGTTGACGGTGGAGAAGGCGGGCTCCTTCGACATCGACAAGATCGCGGCGGCGTCGCCGGGCATCGAGTTCAAGGGCGCTCCGGAAGGCTATGTGCGCATCCACGAAAATCATCACCTCTGGTCGAAGACCCGGGTGGGACGCGCCAAGCTCGATGGCCAGTTCGAACTGATCTACGAGACCGCCGATCTGGTCGAGCCGGATCCGTTCCCCAAGGGCTACCAGTAAGACTGGGATCACCAGTAAGACGCGGCGCCTGCCGCGGCTTCCCCTGAGATCAAGCGTCTCCCTGGCGCGGATCGCAAGTCCACGCCCAAGACCCCCGCGTCGCGAACCTGCTCGCGACGCGGGACCCTTTCCCGACGGAGGACATCGATGTTCGGCGACTACTCGCTTGGTGACCTTGGCTCCATCTTCGTCATGCAGGGCTTTGCAGGACTGATCCTGTTCTCCGTCTACGTCCTGATGGCGCTGGGTCTTGCGATCATCTTCGGCCAGATGGGCGTCATCAACATGGCCCATGGCGAGTTCATGATCCTTGGGGCCTACGTCACCTGGATGACCTCGAGTTTCTTCCAATCCTATTTGCCGAGCCTGTTCAGCGGCTACTTCTTCCTCGCGATGATCCTGGCCTTTGTCGCATCCGGTGCGTTGGGGATGCTGGTGGAATGGGTGCTGATACGGCATCTCTACAAGCGCCCGCTCGACACGCTGCTTGCGACTTGGGGCCTCAGCCTGATCCTGCAACAGGCCTATCGCTCCGTGTTCGGCGCGCGCGAGGTCGGCGTCGAGCTGCCGCAATGGATGCTTGGCTCGCTGCACGTGACCGACAGCATCGAAGTGCCGATCAACGGCGTCTTCGTGATGTGCCTCACCCTCCTGATCACCGTCGGCGTCGCCTACGTGATGTACAAATCGCGCTGGGGTCGGCAGGTGCGCGCCGTCGTGCAGAACCGCATCATGGCCGGTGCCGTCGGCATCAACACCGAAAAGGTGGATCGCTACACTTTCGGCCTCGGCTGCGGCATTGCCGGTGTCGCCGGGAGCGCCTTTACGATGATCGGCTCGACCGGGCCGACCTCCGGACAGCTCTACATCGTCGATACGTTTCTGGTGGTCGTGTTCGGCGGCGCGGCAAGCCTGCTCGGCACCATCGCATCGGCCTTCTCGATCTCGCAGACCCAATCCACCCTCGAGTTCTTCATGTCGGGCTCGATGGCCAAGGTGCTGACGCTGCTAGCCGTTGTCGGAATCCTGATGCTGCGGCCGCAGGGGCTGTTCGCCCTCAAGGTTCGCAAGTGAGAAACTGGGGCTGATGCAATGACCGACAATCGCTTCTTCAATCGATCGGAGCTCATCGGAATTCTGGTGCTCGCGGTCTTCCTGGTGGTGGTGCTGCCGCTCACGCTCGATGTCTTCAGGCTCAACCTGGTCGCAAAATACCTGACTTACGCTTTCGTCGCGCTGGGGCTGGTGGTCTGCTGGGGCTATGGCGGCATTCTCAGTCTCGGCCAGGGCGTGTTCTTCGGGCTCGGCGGCTACTGCATGGCGATGTTCCTCAAGCTCGAGGCCTCGAGCGTGGAGAACACCAAGATCCAGTCGACCCCCGGCATTCCCGATTTCATGGACTGGAATCAGATCACCGCGCTCCCGCTGTTCTGGAAGCCCTTTAGCAGCCTGACCTTCACGGTCGCCGCCATCATTCTCGTGCCCGGCATATTTGCTCTCATCATCGGCACTGCGATGTTCAAGCGCCGTGTCGGCGGCACGTATTTCGCCATCATCACCCAGGCGGTCGCGGCCATCCTGACCATCCTGATCGTGGGCCAGCAGGGCTACACCGGCGGCATCAACGGCATGACCGATCTGCGGACGCTGAAGGGATGGGACATCCGGCCCGACCACGCCAAGATCGTGCTGTATTTCTTCGAGGTCGGGTGCCTGTTCGTCTGCATCATGATCGCGCAATTCGTCCGGCACTCCAAGCTCGGGCGCATCCTGGTCGCGATGCGGGAGAAGGAGGACCGCGTCCGCTTCTCCGGCTACAGCGTCGCCAACTTCAAGATCTTCGCCTTCTGCGTCGCCGCCGTGTTCGCCGCAATCGGCGGCGCCATGTTCGCCCTCAATGTCGGCTTCATGTCGCCGTCCTTCGTCGGCATCGTGCCGTCAATCGAAATGGTGATCTACACCGCGGTCGGCGGCCGCTTGTCGATCCTCGGCGCGGTCTACGGCACGCTGCTGGTCAATTTCGCCAAGACCAGCCTGTCGGAAACCTTTCCCGAATTGTGGCTGTTCGGACTGGGCGGGCTGTTCATCGCCGTCGTGCTGGCCTTTCCCAACGGCCTTGCCGGGATCTGGGGCGATTATGTGCAGCCGCGCATCGACAGCCTGATCTCGTCGCGCAAACCGAAACCCGAAGGCTGGACCGACAGCTCGGTCGCCGACGGCGCCCCTGCGGAGTGAGGAGATCATCATGCTCGTCGGTCATCACGATGCCGATGCCATGCTGGCAGTGAGGAGGTAGATCATGCTCGTCGGTCATCAGCCCAAGGAATTTCTGCTCGCCGTCGAAGCGCTGACCGTGTCGTTCGACGGGTTCAAGGCGGTCAACGATCTCTCATTCTACGTCGACGAGAACGAGATCCGCGTCATCATCGGTCCGAACGGCGCCGGCAAGACCACCGTGCTCGACCTGATCTGCGGCAAGACCA
Organism: Bradyrhizobium sp. Ken64; assembly: GCF_055807555.1. Classification (NCBI taxonomy): domain Bacteria; kingdom Pseudomonadati; phylum Pseudomonadota; class Alphaproteobacteria; order Hyphomicrobiales; family Nitrobacteraceae; genus Bradyrhizobium; species Bradyrhizobium sp. Ken64. The sequence continues at coordinate 82,619 of NZ_JBVVPA010000014.1, forward strand.
AAGCGACCTCGGGTTCGATCCAGTTCCGCGGCAAGGAGCTGACGCGGATGAGAGAGAACGAGATCGTCAAGACCGGGGTCGGTCGCAAATTCCAGAACCCGTCGATTTACGACGATCTCACGGTGTTCGAGAATCTGGAAATCTCCTATCCGCGCGGACGCTCGGTGTTCGGGGCGCTGACCTTCACGCGCGACGCCGCCGTACGCGACCGGGTGCATGAGGTCGCCGAGATGATCTTCCTGAAGGATCGGCTGAACGTGAATGCCGATCTGCTCAGCCACGGCCAGAAGCAATGGCTCGAGATCGGCATGCTGCTGATCCAGGACCCGGACCTGCTAATGCTCGACGAGCCGGTCGCCGGCATGAGCGTGTCCGAGCGCGCCAAGACCGCCGAGCTGCTCAACCGCATCATCAAAAACCGCTCGGTGCTCGTCATCGAGCACGACATGAAGTTCGTCGAGGACATCGCGCACAAGGTCACCGTGCTTCACCAGGGCCAGATCCTGTCAGAAGGGACCATGGAGAAGGTGAAGAACGACCCCAAGGTCGTCGAAGTTTATCTCGGTCACTAAGGAGCGCGACGATGCTGGCTATTTCTGATCTTCACGTCGCCTACGGCCAGAGCGAGGTGCTGCACGGGCTCAACGTCAAGGTCGCGCCCAATGAGATCGTGGCGATCATGGGCCGAAACGGCATGGGCAAGACCACGCTGATGAAATCGCTGATGGGCATCCTGCCGGCCAAGAGCGGCTCGGTGACCATGGACGGCGCCGAGCTCGGTGCCTTGCCGAGCTACGAGCGCGTCGCCAAGGGTCTCGCCTATGTGCCGCAGGGCCGCATGATCTTCTCCACCATGACGGTGAAGGAAAACATCGAGACCGGCCTCGTGGTCTCCGGCGGGACCGAGGTGCCCGGTGACATTTACGAACTGTTTCCGGTGCTGCTGGAGATGAAGGACCGCCGCGGCGGCAATCTCTCCGGCGGCCAGCAGCAACAGCTCGCGATCGCCCGCGCGCTGGCGACCAAGCCAAAAGTGCTGCTGCTGGACGAGCCGACCGAAGGCATCCAGCCGTCGATCATCAAGGAGATGGCGCGCACGCTCAAGCGCATCCGCGACGAGAAGGGGCTTTCGATCGTCGTGTCCGAGCAGGTCCTGAGCTTCGCTCTCGATATCGCGGACCGCGTGCTGGTGATCGAGAACGGCGAGATCGTCCGCGACGATCCGCGCGACGCCGTCGATGCCGCGCAGGTCTCGAAATATCTGTCCGTCTAACCAACCGTGTAAAAGGGGAGCATCTCGATGCCAGAGACACTGATCAAGGTCGATCTCACCAAATCGGCCTATGAAAATGACATGGTGCATAACCGCTGGCACCCCGACATTCCGATCGTGGCCTGGGTCAATCCAGGCGACGACTTCATCATCGAGACTTATGACTGGACCGGCGGTTTTATCAAGAACAACGATTCCGCCGACGACGTGCGCGACATCGATCTATCGATCGTGCACTTCCTCTCGGGCCCGATCGGCGTCAAGGGCGCCGAGCCCGGCGACCTCCTCGTCGTCGATCTGCTCGACGTCGGTCCGATGAAGGAGAGCATGTGGGGCTTCAACGGCTTCTTCTCCAAGCAGAACGGCGGCGGCTTCCTCACCGATCATTTCCCGCTGGCGCAGAAGTCGATCTGGGACATCAAGGGCCTCTACACCTCGTCGCGGCATATTCCGGGCGTCAATTTCGCCGGCCTGATCCATCCTGGCCTGATCGGCTGTCTGCCCGATCCGAAGATGCTGGATACCTGGAACAAGCGCGAGGCCGAGCTGATCGCGACCAATCCGACCCGCGTGCCCGGCCTCGCCAATCCGCCGTTCGCGCCGACCGCCCATGGCGGCCGCGCCAAGGGCGACGTCAAGGACAAGATCGGCGCCGAAGGCGCGCGGACCGTGCCGCCGCGGGAGCATGGCGGCAATTGCGACATCAAGGACCTTTCGCGTGGCTCGAAGATCTACTTCCCGGTCTACGTACCCGGTGCTGGTCTCTCGATGGGCGATCTGCACTTCAGCCAGGGCGACGGCGAGATCACCTTCTGCGGCGCGATCGAGATGGCGGGCTGGCTGCATTTGAAGGTCGAGGTGATCAAGGACGGCATGGCGAAGTACGGTGTCAAGAATCCGATCTTCAAGCCGTCGCCGATCACGCCGAATTACAAGGACTATCTGATCTTCGAGGGCATTTCGGTCGACGAGGCCGGCAAGCAGCACTATCTCGACGTCACCATCGCCTATCGCCAGGCCTGCCTGAATGCGATCGAATATCTGAAGAAGTTCGGCTACTCCGGTGCCCAGGCCTATTCGATCCTCGGCACGGCACCGGTTCAGGGCCACATCTCCGGCGTGGTCGACGTGCCCAATGCCTGCGCCACGCTATGGCTACCGACGGAGATCTTCGACTTCGACGTGATGCCGTCCTCGGCAGGACCTATCAAGCACATCAAGGGCGATATCCAGATGCCGATCTCACCCGACAAATAATCCCTGCGTGACGGGGTGCGGGACGGTGTATCTGCCGCCCCGCATCCGCCGCGGCAGTTCTCTCACAGACAACAGCGTAGGGATGATGCGATGCCGGTCTATGAATATCTCTGTGACGATTGCGGTCCGTTCAAGGATATGCGCCCGATGGCCGAATGCGACGATCCGCAGGTCTGCCCACAATGTGAAATCATGGCGCCGCGCGTTATCCTGACCGCCCCGAACTTCTTCTGCATGCCGTCGGAGACCCGCAAGGCTCACGCCGTCAACGAGCGCAGCACGCACGCGCCGCAGACGCTGGCGCAATACAAGGCCTCGCACGGTCCCGGTTGCGGCTGCTGCTCCACGGGAAAAAACTCATCGGACAAGAAAAAGCCGGCGCGGCTGGTGACCAAGACCAGAAGCGGCGCCAAGGGCTTCCCTACCGCGCGGCCCTGGATGATCAGTCACTGATTTACCCGGCTCTCCCAAACAGAAACAGAGTAGAGGAGCAATTCAAATGCTTCACGGTGACATCTCCAGCAGCAACGACACCGTCGGCGTCGCGGTGGTCAACTACAAGATGCCCCGCCTGCACACCAAGGCCGAGGTGCTCGACAACGCCCGCAAGATCGCCGACATGGTGATGGGCATGAAGACCGGCCTTCCCGGCATGGATCTGGTGATTTTCCCGGAATACTCGACCCAGGGCATCATGTACGATTCCAAGGAGATGTATGAGACCGCTTGCGCGGTGCCCGGTGAAGAGACCGCGATTTTTGCGGAAGCCTGCCGCAAGGCCAAGGTGTGGGGCGTATTCTCGCTGACCGGCGAGCGCCACGAGGAGCATCCGAACAAGGCGCCCTACAACACCCTGATCCTGATGAACGACCAGGGTGAGATCGTGCAGAAGTACCGCAAGATCATGCCGTGGGTGCCGATCGAGGGCTGGTATCCCGGCAATTGCACCTATGTCTCCGACGGCCCGAAAGGGATGAAGGTCAGCCTGATCATCTGCGACGACGGCAACTTCCCGGAGATCTGGCGCGACTGCGCCATGAAGGGGGCCGAGTTGATCGTGCGCTGCCAGGGCTACATGTATCCGGCCAAGGAGCAGCAGGTCATGATCTCCAAGGCGATGGCGTGGGCCAACAACGTCTATGTCGCGGTCGCCAACGCTGCCGGCTTCGACGGGGTTTATTCCTATTTCGGCCACTCCGCGATCATCGGTTTCGATGGCCGCACCCTCGGTGAGTGCGGCGAAGAGGACTACGGCATCCAATATGCCCAGCTGTCGAAGCATCTGATCCGCGATGCGCGCCGCAACGGCCAGTCGCAGAACCATCTCTACAAGCTGGTCCATCGCGGCTACACCGGCATGATCAATTCCGGCGAAAGCCCGCGCGGTGTCGCCGCCTGCCCCTATGATTTCTACAAGAACTGGATCGCCGATCCCGAGGGCACAAGGGACATGGTCGAGGCGATGACGCGTGCGACGCCCGGGACCGCCGAATGCCCGATCGACGGCATCCCCAATGAAGCGGCGCCGAGCAACTACTGAGCCATGGCTGCATCGACCACCCGGTCCTGCGCCGGCACGGGCGTCGTGCACAACGCGTGCTGAGGGTCTACCGTTTCTGCCGCGCCGGCTTGCGCGGCGGTCGCGGAGCGGCAGCCGGTGTGGGTGTCCCGCTCATCTTGTTGGCGGCCTCGCTGACGTCGAGCAGTGAGCGACGGATGTCATCGAGGAAGTTTGCCGACTTCTTTCTCATGGTGTCGGCGAGCTCGTGCAATCCCTGGATCTTTTCGAACAGCTCATCCGCCTTGCCGTCGGCAAAGCCGGGCACGACGCCTTCGATCTTTGTGACCGCCTTGTCGAAGCCTGCGAAGGCGCTGTCGACCTTGGCCATGACGGAATCGATTTCGCCGCCCTTGCTCCTGAGATCGGCGGTGTAGTTCTCGAACGTGCGCAGGCCCTCCTTGATCGCCGGTGCGTTGCTGACGATTGTGCGGTCGACACTATGCAGGGTGTCGACGATCGATTCGGCGTCGCTGAGATCGGCGGTCAGCACGGGGACGCCGTCCGAATCCAGCGGCACCGGCGGCGCGGAGGGCGCGCCACCGATCAGCGAGACCGCGGCGACGCCGGTGAGACCCTGGAACTCGATGCCCGCGACGGTGTCCTTGCGGATCGGCGCGGTATTGTCGAGCATCACCAGGGCCACGACCTTGCGCGGATTGTCCAGCTTGATCGACAGGATCTGGCCAGCGGGAACACCGTCGAAATTGACCGGCCCGCCGCGCCGCAATCCGCTGGCCGAGCCGCCCTCGAATACCACGCGTAACTGGCTGCGGCTCTGGAGGGTGCGCCATTTCTGCACGCCGAGCACGCCGCCGAACGCCACGGCGATCACCGCCAGCGTCGCCGTTCCGATCACCAGATTGCTCGCGCGTGCCATGCAGGGTGATTTTACGGCCAAACGAAGGAAGTTGGAAGGAGCTGCAATGGTACGTAGGGCGGGTTAGCGAAGCGTAACCCGCCAACGCCTCCTGCGGCCATGGACCGATTTGGCGGATTACGCTGCGCTAATCCGCCCTGCGCGACATCAATGCCCGGCCGCGCCTTTTGCCGCAGCATTGTTCAGCACGATCAGGGCATCGACGGCGACGCCGGTCCTGGCATTGATCAGGAAAGGATTGACGTCGATCGAGGCGATCCGGTCACCGGCATCCGCGATCAGGTTGGACAGACCCACCAGCGCCTTCACCGCGGAGGCCTCGTGCAAAGCCGGCTTGCCGCGATAGCCGCGCATCTTGATACCGGCCTTGGTGCGGCCGATCAGAAGCCGGGCCTCAGCCTCGTCCAGCGGTGCACCGGCGAGCGCGACGTCCTTCATCAGCTCGATATCGATGCCGCCGGTGCCGAACAGCACGACCGGGCCCATCTCGGCATCGAGGGAGGCACCGACCACGAGCTCCAGATCGGCCTTGACCTGTTGCGCGATCAGGATGCCGTCGAGCTTCGGCTTGCCCTTCAGCTTGTTCACGCGCGCGGTGATGTCGGCGAACGCCTTTTTCACCTCGGCCACACTGGTGAGATTCAGCACCACGCCGCCGATGTCTGATTTGTGCAGGATCTCGGCGCTGACGACTTTGGCCACGACAGGGAAGCCGATCTGCTTGGCGATCTTCACGGCCTCGGCTGCCGTCTGTGCGATTGCCTCCTTCGAGATCGGGATGCCATAGGCCTTCAGGAGCTTCTTCGAGGCGACCTCGTCGAGTGCGGCGCCGGTTGCCGATTTCAGCGCCTTCTCCAGCACGGCACGAGCGGCAGGCTTCGAGCTCGAGACGACATCAGGCACTTCCTTGCGTAGCTTGGCGTAGTCGAGCAGCGACTTGATCGCGGTCACCGCGCGATCCATGCCTTGCATGACCGCGAGATGTGGCAGCGACTTGCGCAAGGTCTTGGTGAACTCGGTGAAGCCGATCGACATCGCGCTGATATAGATCACCGGCTTGCCTGCCCGGCCCGCCATCTCGTCGACGATGCGCAGATTGCGCTCGCGCAGCTCGTGCGGCGCCTTCGGCAGCTCGGCATCGATGATGACGATGTCGATATCGGGATCGTCGATCATCAGCCCGATCGATTTCATGTAGACGGAGGGATCGACCACCGCGGCAAAGCCAGCGTCGAGCGGATTGCCGACGATCGAACCCGGCCCGAGCATCTTTGCCAGCTCCGAGCCGACATGCGAGCTGAGTGGTGCGAAATTCAGGCCTTCTGCATCGAAGGCATCGATCAGCATGCCGCGCTTGCCGCCGGATAGTGTCACTGCGGCGAGCTGGTCGCCCCTGGGCACAGCGGCATGGACGAAGCATTCGGTGGTCTCGATCAGTTCGTCGAGCCCGCCGACCCTGATGACCCCTTCGCGCGTTGCAATGGCGTCGAATGTCTCGATCGAGCCCGCAAGCGCGCCGGTGTGTGCCATCGCCGCCGCGCGGCCACCCTCGGACGCTCCGAGCTTGAGCGCGATCACCGGTTTGCTCGCGGCGCGCGCCGCCTTGCAGGCGTCCCGGAATGCCTTGGTGTTGCGCACGCCTTCGAGGTAGACCACGATCACCTTGATGCTCGGATCCTCGGCGAAATAGCGCATCAGGTCCGGCGTCTCGAGCCCGGCCTCGTTGCCAGTCGTCACCATGTAGCCGACCCCGACGCCGCGATCTTCCAGGGCCTGGCGGATCGCCATGACGATGGCGCCGGATTGTCCGGCAATCGCCACCGCGCCCTGTTCCATGGTGACGATACGGTCGTCGATATTGGTGAAGAGCTTCTCGCCCGCGCTCAAATTGCCGAGGCAGTTCGGGCCGGTGACCGCCAATCCCGTCTCGCGCACGGCCGCTTGCAGTTCGGCGGCGAGCTTCTGGCTTTCCTCGTCCTGCAACTCGCTGAAGCCCGAGGTGACGATGGTGGCCGAGCGCGCGCCGGCCGCGGCGGCATCGCGGATCACCCGCACGGCAAAGCGCGCCGGCACCAGCACCAGCACGTGGTCGGGCTTCTCCGGGAGGCTTGTAAAGTCCTTGTAGCAGGGGACACCCCAGATGGTGTCGCGCTTGGCATTGACCGGATAGAGCCCGCCCTCGTAGCCGTATTTGACCAAATTGTTCCAGATGCGCTCGGCATAGTTGCCGGGCTTGTCGGTCGCGCCCACCAGCACGATGTTGCGCGGATGCAGCATGGCGTGGATGCCCCTGACGATGTCGCTGGCATCGGGCGACGGAGACCATGGGCGCGACGAAGCGGAGGCGGCAGATACGCGAGCTTCCATGGTGTGACCTCACCTGTTGTTCTTGTTGGCGGTGTGTCACTCTGTTCTATGGCGAGTTCTTCGGACTGGCAACCACGTGGGCAGGTATGCCGTGCGGTGGAATGAGCGCGCATCGGTGGTGATCGACATCTTGGGATCACTGCTCGCGCCGTCGTTCAGTATCTCAGGATGCCGAGCTTGTAGGCGTAGTGATAGGCCAACTGCTTCGCCAGATAAGGAGCGATGGCGCGCCGGATCTGCATCTGTGTCGGTTCGAAGCCGAGAATGCGTCGCCGCAGGACGCCCATCTCCCTGACGCCGATCGCATAGGTAAATGCCGTCTTTTGTGCGTCATGGATTCGGAAACAGGCGAGAAATCGCGGCAAGCGTGCGAATTTGAATCCTGCGGCTTGCGCTCGAAGGATGAAGTCCCAGTCCATCGCGTAGTGTAAGCTCTCGTCGATCGGCCCGATCCTGTCCCAGACGCGCTTGCGCCAGAACATCGTCTCTTGCGGAATGTAGTCGGCATATCGCAGCGCCCTGCCGTCATGGGGCGGCAGGACGGCGCGGCCCACCTCGAGTCCCTCGCGATCGATGAAGACGCGATGGCCGTAGACGACGTCGACACGCGGATGTGCGATGAAGTAATTTGCGACATAGGCAAGCGTCCCGGGCAGCAGCATGTCGTCGCTGTTGAGATAGGCCATGATCTCGCTCTTGATGCCGGCGAAGCCGAGATTGATGGCGCTGGATTGCCCCTTGTCCGGTTCGCTGCTCCAGCTCAGGCTATCGCCGCGCCTCTTCAGGAGATCGAGCGTACCGTCGATCGAGGCGCCGTCCTGCACGTGATAATACAGGTCCGGATAGTTCTGGCTGACGATGCTGTCGATCGTGGCGCCGAGATATTGCGCATGGTTGTAGCTCGGAGTGACCATCGCGATTCTGGGCGCGCCCGAATGGATCGCAGGTGCTGGCGGGAAAGCCGTCAGGTTGAGCAGGCGCGGCGGATATTGCTCGAAAGTCCACATCGGCGGGCGGCGCCAGAGGCTCCGAAGCGACGAGCGTCTTTGTCCGGCGGCGATAAGATCCTGGTTCCTCTCCAGGAGCGCGACGCGGTTTTCGAGCTGTTCGAGACGCGGCCTGAACTCCTCATCCATCACCGTTCTTCTCGCAAATTGCAGCGAAAATGCTCAATGGGCCGTTCTGATAAGTCTCCCGTCGACGGCGCCGGTTCAGCGGTTCCATCAAGCGGGATTGTCCCTACAGGCCGGGCGGATTCAAGAGGGGGGCGCGGATCGATTGCGAACCGCTATTCATCGGTTCCGATCAGGGTGGCATGCAGGATGTAGCGCTCGGGGCCGGACGCGACGGCGTCGAACGGCCAGCAGGTCGCGAGCACGAGTTCGGCTGTCCGTGCCGCACGATCGATGCCGGAGGCATCGAAGCGAACCACAGCGGAGGAATCCGCGCGAAAGCGAAAGTGCTTGCCATCACTGCGTGTGACATCGATCAAGTCACCAATGGCGACATTCCGCAGGAAGCGGAAATGAGTGTCGCGGTGCGCTGCATATACGGCAACACCCCGCTCGCCTGCGTCAGCCGTTTGGCGGATATGGCCGGGACCGAAAGCGAGCGCCTGGCCGCTCGCGCCTTCCAGCACGATCGCGCTGGCGCCGATCCGCCTCACCTCGATCCGTGCGACCGGCCAGGTATCGGCCCAGGACCATGGCCTGACCACCTCGCCGGTCGCAACGCTCCGGTCGAACGCCCGCTCCAGCAGCACCTGCGCGAGCCACGCTTTGGCATGGATGTAGGCGCCGTCGCCGAACAGGATGATGCCGATCAGGGCGAGAGCCAGGGGAGAGATGAGGCGGGGCATTGTACTAATTCCCGTCATTGCGAGGAGCGAAGCGACGAAGCAATCTGGACTGTTGCCGTGGATGAATTTCTGGATTGCTTCGCTTCGCTCGCAATGACGAAGTTGAGAGGGCGTGTTCAAAAAGGCGCGCGCGGCCGTTGGTGTGGGACGGGCAGCCGCGCGCGCTAACAGAGGAGTTCGGGGGGCTCCTCTCTCAAGCGGCGTCAGTGAGCAAGGACTGACGCCGGTTGAACACGAACAGGATCAGGGCGAGCACGACCAGGATCAGGCCTGCGGTCATTTTCAGCTCCGCCGAGGTCGCGGTTTTGGGCAGGCGGATCGCATCCGGTGCAGCGGGCGTCGGCCGTCTCGTGGCCGGCTGGTTGCGTGCATCGGCGTGACGCTCGCGGAGCTGCGCCGGGACCTGCTGTCGTTCGCCAAAGACCTTCGCGAAATCCCAACCGGCCGGCAGGTTGATCGGCAATTCGCTGGGCTTGAGCGGCTCGCCTTCGGGACGGCTCGGCGTCTTGTCGACCGCGACGAGGCTGGTGAGCCGGGTGACGATCTGATGGTCGAGCGCCAGTGCCAGGATTGCCTTGTCGGAATCCTCGGGCGTCATCTCGCGCAGGGTGCGCGCCACTTCGGCATCGGCGATCTTGCGCTTGGCCCAAAGCTTCGACAGCCCTTTGCCTTCCGCCGCATTTTGCAGCGGCAGCGTCACCGACCATGGGCGGTCGCCGACGCGGCCTTTGATCTCGACCGAGCCCGCGAGCGTGTCGAGCTTTGCCGCCAGCACCAGGGGCTCGTCGCGATAGAGGTCGGGAATGATCGTCGGTGTGACGTCGGCCTTGGCTTCGGAGAACTTTGCGCTCAGGCCGGTCACGGCCGGGTTCTCGAGCTTGGCAAACAGGCCGCGCATGCGCTCCTCGACCTGCTCGACGGAGCCGATATGGGTGAAGGCACCGCGGCCGAGCTCGGCGGCGCGCGTCATCAGATAGGTGTTGGGCGCCGACCCGATGCCGACCATGAACACGCGCGAGCGGCCGCGCATCGCCGTGATCGTTTCGAACAATTGCTGCTCGTTGCCGATCGCACCATCGGTCAGAAATACGACCTGGCGAACCATGCTGGCGTCGCCGAGCTTGTCGGTCAGCGCGGCCCGCATCGCCGGCACCATCTCGGTGCCGCCACGCGCCTGCAGCGCGCTGACGAACGAGGTGGCTTCACCGACACGCTCGGCATCCGCCGCCACGGAGGCCGGAAACAGCACGTCCATGGTGTCGTCGAAACGGATGACGTTGAAACGGTCGGTGGGCTGGAGACGGGAGAGCGCGTAGGTGAGGCTCGCCTTGGCCTGAACGATCGACGTGCCGCCCATCGAGCCGGAATTGTCGATCACGAATATCACTTCGCGCGGCCGTGGCTTCTGCGTCGCCTGCTCGGCGGCGGGCGGGGTGACGAAGGCGAGCAGATAATCGGCGTCGCCGACGCGCTCGCGGAACAAACCGACCGACGGCGCCTTCACGGCGGCCGGCTTCCAGGTCAGTTCGAAATCGCGATCGGCAGGCACGGCACCGTCGGCAAGCGTGACGATTCGCGTCGTATTATCCGGGCTCTCGACCTTGACGGTGTGGTGGGAGCTCTTGACCTCACCGAGCGCAAAGCCGGCGTTCAGGCGCACCGTGATGCTGGTCGGATTGACCGGCGCATTCCTGGCGGGATCCAGCACGGGCGGCGCGATGCGGTCGCGGTCCGGCACCGGGTCCGAGTTCGTCGCGCCCCAGCCGGAGCCGTCGTTGCGGAAATCGACGCTCTGGACGATCGGCGCCGGATTGTAGCGCGGCCCGACCACCAGCGGCAGCCGCAGCGAATATTCGTTGCCGGATTGATGCACCGGCTCCTGATATTCGATCTGCACCAGCACGGTTTCTCCGGGACCGATATTGGCGACCGAGTTGGTGAAGATGTTCGGCCGCTCCTGTTCGGTGAGCGCGGCCTTCTGGCCGGCCCGACGCGCCTCTTCGTAGATCACGCGCGCCTGCTGCCGCTCCTTGACGTCGCCGACGATGACGCGGTTACCGACCACCATCTTCAGCGAATCGACCGCACCGCCGGCGGGGAGCGGATAGACATAGGTCGCCTCGACCCAGTCCTTCGTTGGGTTGCGAAAGATCTGGGTGACTCGTGCTCGCAGTGTCGGGCCCGACACCGTGATGTCGACGTCGATGCCGAGGCGGATCGCTTCCGTGTAGGCGCCGTCCTCCTTGAGGAGGAGAGACCCGGATTTGGCATCGCCGGGCTGGAGCAGGCTGGCCTGCTCCGTCGTCGCCGACCAGCCCGGCTCCAAGCTCACCAGCAGGGCCACGAAGGCGACCAGCATCACCGCGATGCCCTGCGCCAGAAGGAACAGTCCGACCACGATAAGTCTGCCCAGCCAAGGGTGTTCGTTACTGTCCATCGTGTCGTAGGTATCCATTTGGCCTGCTCCCGAGGTTGTTCGCTGGCCTCGAGCATCGGCCGGGACGGCCCGATTTCGCGAGCAGAATGATCGGCAATGATCCGCCGCGGCCGGCCCGCGTGGGCCGCCGCCGGGTGGCCAAGTGTGGTTTTGTGCTGGTTTGTCCGCCCTGCTAGGATGTCGTCCTGGAGCAGGGCCACGATGCAGACGCAGGACAAATTCACCGACAAGCAGCTGTCGGACGAGCAGAGCCGCGAGATTGCGGAGACCATCCGTGAGGAGCTCGCCAGGCGCCGGATTTCCCGGCAGGCGCTGGCCGAGCAGGCCAAGCTCAGCCTGTCGACGCTGGAGAAGGTGCTCGGCGGCCGACGGCCGTTCACGCTGGCGACCACAGTGCGGCTGGAGCAGGCGCTCGGCGTCTCGCTGCGCAGAAGCGCCGCCGTGGTGACGCCTCCGGCCGCAAACGATGTCGCGCCCGACAGCCTCGGCTCCTATGCGCATCGCGCGGTGACCTGGCTCGAGGACGTCTACATCACGTTGCGACCGTCGTTCGGCGACAAGGACGCGATCTTCGCCTACCGAACCGAGATCGTCTGGGAGCCTAAAGTCTCTTCACTGGTGTTCCGCGAGGGGGAGCGGACCGATGCCGCCTATGAACACACCGGCGAAGTCGCCGTGCCGCATCAGTCCGGCTTCATCTATCTCGTCATCATCAAGCACGGCCAGCATCGCGTGATCACTGTGTCGCGGCCGACGGTCGCCGGCGAGATGTACGGGATCATCTCGACGCTCCGCGCCGGTCCCGGCTCGCAGCTGACGCCGATCGCAGCGCCGATCGCCTATGTGCCGTTCCGAAACTTCGCGAAGCCCTCGCTGGGTCGGGTCGCGCCCGGCGATGCTAACCACGAATTATACCAAAAGCATCTGCGCCGAACGGTAGAAGAATCGTTCGCGCTGTTTCTGTCGGTATAGTCCGCAAGAAATTATCCGGAACGACGCAGCATGCGTCTATAAGGGGACATGCAGGACGCGCCCGCACTCTACGACGGCGAATCTCCGCTGTTCTCAATCATTATCCCGCTCGAATCTCACCGCGGGCAGTGGGAGATGTCCTGGCTCGGCTGGACGTCGCAGACTGCCGACAAATCGCTCTACGAGATCATTTTGGTCGTGCCGCCGGATTTCACGGCACGCGAGCAGTTGAAGGCGCTGGCCAGCAACAGGGCTCGCCTTGAATTCACCGATTCCGAACACGACATCGGGCTCTGCGCATTCGGCGCGACGAAGGCGCGCGGCAGCTATCTGTTCTTCACTGAATCGCACTGCCGGCCCGAACCCGACGTGATCGAACTCTGCATTCGCGCGATCGATGCTCATCCCGACTGGGCCGGCTTTTCCTGCCGTTCGATCCCGATCTGCCATAACCGGTTATCCGTGGCAGAGGCCGCCATGTACCAGGCCGACATCGAGTTCGGTATGAAGCAGCATCCCTGGCGCAAGGTCCTGGATCAGTGTTTCGTGACGCGGCGCGACGTCTACCGGGAATGCGGCGGCCTGCGCGAGGAGCTCGGTCATTTCGCCGAATGGGTGCTTGCAGCCGCCTATCACGCGAGAGGCCATTCCATCGGCTATCTCGAGGAGGCGCGCTTCCATCACTATTACGTCGGCGAGATCGACGAGCTGAAGCAATTCACGCTCGACTTCGTGCAAGGCGAGATTCGCTATCTGAGCGAGGCCCGCAACGATGCCGGCAGCGAGCTGCTCGACATTCCGGTCGAGTGGAGCTCGCGGAGCGAGGCCGGCGCGTCGCTCGCCCGCAATGCATTGAACGCGCTCCTGCGCTACAGCCTCGCTGGCGGCGGCTGGGGACGGCCTGGCGAGAAATTGCTGGCGTTATGGCGTTGGGCCGTACCGGCGCTGCTCGGCAGTCTCGGCGCGCGCGGCTTCGCGCGGCTGGGGGCATGGTACGCGCGGGCCGTGCTGGTCGTTCTGACGACCGTCGGATCGAGCGATGCGATCGCGCGATGGATGCGGCGATACATCGCCGCGCTGATCCGGCATCAGAGACTCGATTGCATTCATCGTCTCGGGCGATACACGCGGTCTGCCGGCGGCCTTCTTGGCGAGCAGATTATCGCGCAGATCGGCTTCCATGCCGAGGAGATCTCCGTCGGTCGTACGTTTCGCTGGAGCGAACCGGAGGCTGCCGTTCGGATCAAGGGAATGCCTGGCCGCACCATCGTCCGCGTTCGAAGCCCCGCGCTTCGCGCGCCGCTGGATACGATCGGCACGCGATTCTATCTCGACGGCACGGCCGTCGCCCCCGAAGCGGTCGCGACCGGCTATGACAGCTACACACTGAGCCTCGATCTGCCGCCGTCAGGCATCGCCACCCTCGCCTGGGCATGCCCCGTGTTCAGGGGCCGCGGCGATTCGCGTCGTCTCGGCCTGCCGATCGCGGCGATCGATGTCGGCCAGGACAGGCTCGCGATTGAATGCGCGGAAACCCCCGCGCTCGCCGAAGAGAACAGCGGCCCTTCATGAAGATCCCTTAAAATCCCTCAAAACCCCTTGGGGTTTCTTCTGGGTTGGAGCAGGCGCATTGAAAGAGAAAAGCGCCCGCGAGAGGGGTGCTTTGATCAGGCGTTGGCGGCTTTGTTGTCGACTTCGGAAGTAACCGAGAATTCCTTGCGCAAGGTCGGCTTGTGGATCTTGCCGGTGGCGTTGCGGGGTAACGCTTCGACGAAGCGGACCTGTCGCGGACATTTGAAGCGCGCGAGATTCGCCGCGCAATGCGCGAAGACATCGGCCTCGGTCAGCCTTTGCCCCGGCTTGGCCGCGACGATGGCGAGGCCGACCTCGCCCCATTGAGGATCGGGAATGCCGATTACGGCGGCTTCCGCGATGGCGTTGAGCTGGTGCAGGACGTTTTCGACCTCGGCCGGATAAACGTTCTCGCCTCCGGAGATGTACATGTCCTTCCAGCGGTCGACGATGTAGTAGAAACCTTCCTCGTCGACGCGTGTCGCGTCGCCCGTGTGCAGCCAGCCATCGGTGAACGACGTCTTGTTCGCCTCCGGCCTGTTCCAGTAGCCGGGCGTGATGTTCGGTCCCTTGACCCAGAGCTCGCCGAGTTCGCCGACATTGACGTCGCCGCCGTCAGGACGCACGATGCGCACTTCCGTGTGCAGCACCGGCTTGCCGGCGGAGCCGGCTTTCCGTGCCGCATCTTCGCGATCGAGCACCAGCACGGCCGGCGAGGTCTCGGTCATGCCGTAGCCCTGCTGGAGCGCGACGCCGCGCGCCTCCCACACCTTGAGCAGCGGCACCGGCATTGGTGCGCCGCCGACACCGCCGACGATCAGCCGGCCGAGGTCGGTGGTCGCGAAGGTCGGATGCTGGGCCATGAACTGGTAGATCGCGGGCACGCCGAAGAACACGTTGATGCCCTGCGCGGGATCATTGATGAGACCAAGCGCCGTGCCGGGATCGAAGGCGCGCATGATCATCACGGTGCCGCCGGCATGCAGCACCGGATTGGTGTAGCAATTCAGACCGCCGGTGTGGAACAGCGGCAGCACGGTGAGCAGCACCGAGGACGGCTCGATGCAGGCGGGGCCGCCGAGATTGACGCAATTCCAGAAGGTCATGCCATGGGTGATGGTGGCGCCCTTCGGATGACCCGTCGTGCCCGAGGTGTACATGATGGTCGAGACGTCATCGAGGGTGACCTCCTCGATTGTCTCAAGCGGCTTTGCGGCGGCGATCCCGGCCTCATAAGTCCCGCCGGGGCCAAGCAGCAGGCTCGTCTCGATGCCGCAGAGATTTGCGACGGCAAGCGCCGTTTCGGCAAGATCGGTGTCGTGGATCATCACCTTCGGCGCGCAATCTGCGGTGATGAACTGGAGTTCGGGAACTGTGAGGCGGGTGTTCAGCGGCACGAAGATCGCACCTAATCGCCCGCAGGCGAATTGCACCTCCAGCGTATCGGTCGTGTTCAGCGCCAGCACGGCGATCCGCTCGCCGCGCGAGACTTCCAGCGTATGGCGCAGAAATGACGCGAGACGCGAGATGCGCGCGTCGAGCTGCGCATAGCTGAAGCGGCGCTCGCTCGCGAGGTCGATCACCGCAATCTTGTTCGGCGTACGGCGGCCATAATGGGCGATCCAGTCGTAGTAACGAACGGCCAAGAACTCCTCCTCGGCGGTCTGGTGCCGCCCGCGTCCCTATTGCCATGCACCATGCCCGGCATGGCCCAGGGGCCAGCCGGAGTTTGTGCACCATCCTTTTTTGATCCGGAGTTGGCGCGCGAGCGATGAAAATCGTCTTGCGTTGAGTTGCTAGAGCGGGCGCTGCTCGGAAGCGGCCGCCGGCCAGCCACTCCGCGCAAGTGAGCCGCCAAGGTTCCGGCCATGGTGGACGAGACGAATCCGCCAGCAAGGCGAGAGTGCGATGATGAACCCGTTCTATACCGCCGAGCATGACGCCTTTCGCGAGGTGATGCGCCGCTTCGTCGACAAGGAGATTGCACCCTTTGCCCACGAGTGGGACGAGGCCGGCGAATTCCCGCGCGCGCTCTATCGCAAGGCGGCCGAGATCGGGCTCTTGGGACTCGGATTTCCCGAGGAATATGGCGGGATCGCCGCCGACCAGTTCATGAAGATCGTCGCCAGCCAGGAGCTGGCGCGGGCTGGCGCCGGCGGCGTCAGCGCCAGCTTGATGAGCCATACGATCGGTTCGCCGCCGGTCGCGCTGGCCGCGCGCCCCGAGGTTCGGGCGCGCGTGCTGCCTCAGGTGCTCGCGGGTGAGAAAATCTCAGCGCTCGCGATCACCGAGCCGGGCGGCGGTTCTGATGTTGCGAGCCTCCGGACCAAGGCGCGGCGCGACGGCGATTACTACGTCGTGAGCGGCGAGAAGACCTTCATCACATCCGGGATGCGTGCCGACTATCTGACCGTTGCGGTGCGCACCGGCGGCGAGGGCGCCGGCGGCGTCAGCCTGCTCCTGATCGAGGGGGATACGCCCGGCCTGTCGCGGACCAAGCTGAAGAAGATGGGTTGGTGGGCCTCCGACACCGCGACCCTGCATTTCGACGCGTGCCGCGTACCGGCGGAAAACCTGATCGGCGAGGAAGGCCATGGCTTCAAGATCATCATGCGGAATTTCAACAGCGAGCGCATGGGCATGGCGGCGGGCTGCACCGCGTTCGCGCGCGTCTGCCTCGACGAGGCGATTGCCTATGCCAAGGAGCGCAAGACCTTTGGCAAGCCGCTCGCGCAGCACCAGGTGATCCGCCACAAGATCGTCGACATGGCGCAGAAGGTCGCCGCATCGCAGGCGATGCTGGAGATGCTGGCCTGGCGATTGGAACAGGGCGAAAGCCCGGTCGCCGAAATCTGCATGATGAAGAACCAGGCGACGCAGACCATGGCATTCTGCGCCTCGGAAGCCGTGCAGATTTTTGGCGGCGCAGGCTTCATGCGCGGCATCAAGGCCGAGCGCATCTATCGCGAGGTCAAGGTCAACGCCATCGGCGGCGGCACCGAGGAGATCATGAAGGATCTGGCGTCGCGGCAGATGGGGTTGTGAAGGACGCCGTCATTCCGGAGCGGCGCGTAGCGTCGAACCCGGAATCCATCGAGCCGCAGATGTCGCAGAAGAATGGATTCCGGGTTCGCGCTTCGCGCGCCCCGGAATGACAAAGGGAAAGAAATGCTGTTTACCGCCGATCACGACGAGATCCGCCGAAGCTTGCAAAAATTCATTGCCAACGAAATCAATCCCTATGTCGATGAATGGGAAAAAGCCGACATCTTCCCGGCGCACGAGTTGTTCAGGAAGATGGGCAGCCTCGGCTTTCTCGGGCTGAACAAGCCGGTCGAATTCGGCGGCTCCGGGCTCGATTACTCCTACGCACTGATGATGGCGGAGGAGCTTGGCGCCATCACCTGCGGCGGCGTGCCGATGGCCATCGGGGTGCAGACCGACATGGCGACGCCGGCGCTGGCGCGGTTCGGCTCGGACGAGGTGCGGCGTGAGTTTCTCAGCCCCTCGATCTCAGGCGACTACGTCGCCTGCATCGGCGTCTCCGAGCCCGGCGCTGGTTCTGACGTCGCCTCGATCAAGACCAATGCGCGCGCGGACGGCGACGATTACGTCATAGATGGCGGCAAGATGTGGATCACCAACGGCACTCAGGCCGACTGGATCTGCCTGCTCGCCAATACCGGCGACGGACCCGTTCACCGCAACAAGTCGCTGATCTGCGTGCCGATGAAGACCAAGGGCGTCACCGTCGCGCGCAAGCTCGACAAGATGGGCATGCGCTCCTCCGACACCGCGCAGATCTTCTTCGATAATGTCCGCGTGCCCAGGCGCAACCGGATCGGCGAGGAGGGCAAGGGCTTTACCTACCAGATGATCCAGTTCCAGGAGGAGCGGCTCTGGGGCGCGGCCGCCTGCCTGAAGGCGCATGAATACATCATCAACGAGACCATCGACTACACCCGCAATCGCAAGGCCTTTGGGAAGTCGATCCTCGACAACCAGGTCGTTCACTTCAAGCTGGCCGAGATGCAGACCGAGGTCGAGCTGCTGCGCGCGCTGATCTATCGTGCTGGCGAGGCGCTGGTGGCGGGCGAGGATGTCACGAAACTTGCGACCATGGCCAAGCTGAAGGCCGGGAGACTCGGCCGCGAGCTTACCGACGCCTGCTTGCAATATTGGGGCGGAATGGGCTTTACCAACGAGACGCCGGTCAGCCGAGCCTATCGGGACAGTCGCCTGACATCGATTGGTGGCGGTGCCGACGAGGTCATGCTGATGGTCCTGTGCAAGATGATGGGCACGCTGCCCGGCAGCAAAGGAAGTTCCTGATGGTCACGCTTTATCACTGCGACGCTGCGCGTTCCTTCCGTCCGCTCTGGATGCTGGAGGAGATGGGGCTTCCCTACGAATTGAAGATGCTGCCATTCCCGCCGCGGGTGTTCGCCAAGGAATACCTCGCGCTCAATCCGCTGGGCACGATCCCCTTCTTGATCGACGGCGAGACCAGGATGACGGAATCGTCCGGCATCTGCCACTATCTCGGCACCAAGCATGGACCGACGCCATTGATGGTCGGACCTGAAGATCCCGCCTATGGCGCGTTCCTGAACTGGATGTATTTCAGCGACGCCACGTTAACCTTCCCGCAGACGCTGGTGCTCCGATATGCCCAACTCGAGCCGGAAGGGCGCCGCAATCCGCAGGTGGCCGGCGACTATGCCAAATGGTTCTTGGGGAGGCTGCGCGCCGTCGAGGCAGCCACTGCGAATACTGAAACCTTGTGCGCCGGCCGCTTCACTGCCGCCGACATCGTGATCGGCTACGCGCTCCGCCTCGCGGAAAATATCGGGCTCGCCAAGGACTTTGGGCCAAATGTCGCAGCCTATTGGGCGCGCTTGCAGCAGCGCGATGGTTTCAAGCGCGCGGTTGCTGCGGAGCAACAGGCCGGCGTCGAGCAAAACGTGGCGCCAAGGGTGAGGGCTTAATTGTCGTCCTGGCGAAAGCGAGGACGACGATGTTGCCAGGAGTTCCGGGTCGTCCGCCATCCATCCGGGAGTGCCGACCTTTTGCGCTTCATGATAGCGCTATCCCGCCGTGACAGCGCCCAGATTTCCGCTAAGGTGACCTCCGTCCGCAGCGGCCAAAGAGCCGCGCGAGGAGGATCCCCATGGAAGATAACGGTCGCGAATCCGACCATTTGATGCTGATCACGCCGGAGCGGGTATTCTATGCCGGCCTGCTCGGCCGCCCCCGCAAGCGGACCCCCGGCTGCTGCCACGTCTATGTCGCGGTCAAGGGCAGCCTGCATCTGACGATCGAGGATGTCCTCGCCACCGGCGAGCTGTTCGTCACCCTGCCGAACCAGCGGCATTCCATTGCCAGCGATTACCGCACCGCGATCAGCGTCACGCTGGAGCCGGAGAGCATGCCTGATGGCGTGATCGAGGTCTTGGCCGAGCGGCTCACCGGACCCGACAGGGCCGTCTATGCCCGCAAGATCCTCGCCGCCTACACGCTGCTGCGCCAGCGCCGCTACGGCGACATCACCACCGCCGAATTCGACGAGATGTGTTTTGGCGAAGCGCTGCCGCGCCGCGTGCTCGATCCCCGCGTGACGCGTGCGGTCGCCCGTATCGGCCGCTTCACGGGCGAGCCCGTGACGGCGGACACTTGTGCGGCGGACGCCGGACTTTCCGCTTCGCGTTTCCTGCATCTGTTCAAGGAGGAGACCGGCATCTCGTTCCGCTCCTTCCGCGCCTGGAAGCGGGCGCGTCACCTGCTGCACTTCGCCAACCAGGACCTCAACCTCGCCCATCTCGCGCAGGACATCGGCTATCCCGACAGCACCCATTTCAGCCATTCGATCCGCCGCTTCTACGGTTTGAAACCGCGCGCGATCTTCGTCGGCTCGCGGGATCTCGCGATCTATCGCAGCAGCGAGACGGTGAGGCTTGCGGAGGCGAGCTAGGGTCGTCTCGTAGGGTGGGTTAGCTCGCGGCTGCGCGAAGCGCAGTCCGCTAGCGTAACCCACCACCTTTCTCTCCGGGGAGACCTTGGTGGGTTACGCCTTCGGCTAACCCACCCTACGATCGCATTGTTTCCAGCTTCTCCGCGCAAGAAGCCGTATGCCGCCCATCACATGATCGCAAGCGTTGAATTCTCAACGTGCGAGACATCAGTGGCATGAGCGACAAGGCCGTCATCACCTGCGCGCTGAACGGCGTGCTCACCGACCCGAAGCAGCACAACGTGCCTGTGACGCCTGAGCAGATGGCGCGCGAGGCCAAGGCTGCGTTCGACGCCGGCGCGTCCATCATGCACATCCATCTGCGCCAGCAGGCGCCGGACAAGGGGCATCTGCCGTCGTGGGAGGTCAGCGTCAGCAAGCAGATCCAGCAGGCGATTCGCGAAGCTTGCCCCGGCGTGATCATCAATCACACCTCGGGCGTCTCCGGGCCGAACTACAGCGGAGCGCTGGATTGCATCCGCGAGACCAGGCCGGAGATCGCCGCCTGCAATGCCGGCTCGCTGAACTATCTGAAGGTGAAGGCCGACAACAGTTGGGCCTGGCCGCCGATGATGTTCGACAATGCGGTCGAGAAAGTGAAGGACTATCTCGACGTCATGAACGCGGTCGGGACCATCCCCGAATTCGAATGTTTCGACGTCGGCATCGTGCGCTGCGTCGGCATGTACCGCCAGGTCGGCATGTACAAGGGCCCGCTCGAATATAACTTCGTGATGGGCGTCGCCTCCGGCATGCCGTCGGATCCCGATCTGCTGCCGATCCTGATCAAGCTGAAGCGTCCCGAGGCGCAATTTCAGGTCACCGCGATCGGTCGCGAAGAGATCTGGCCGCTGCACCAGCGCTGCGCCGAGCTCGGTGGCCATCTGCGCACCGGCCTCGAAGATGCCTTCTATCTCGCCGACGGCAAGAAGGTGACGTCGAACGGCCAGCTGATCGAGGCCATCGCCGCCTGCGCCCGCCGTGCGGGCCGCGAGATTGCGAGCCCCGCGGAAGCGCGGACGATTTTTGGGACGAATCGGTAAATTATCGCCTCAACCGTCATTGCGAGCGAAGCGAACCAATCCAGAATCTCTCCATAGATGCAGTCTGGATTGCTTCATCGCTTCGCTCCTCGCAATGACGAGCAGGATTGAGTCATGTCCATTCTCGAAAACACCGTCTCCCCAGGCAGTGCCGCCTATCGCGCCAACCGCGACGGCATGCTCGGCCTGATCGACCGCATGCGCGCGCTGGAAGAGCGCACGCGTGCGGCGTCGGCCGCAGCGAAAGATCGCTTCCACAAGCGCGGCCAGCTGTTGCCGCGCGAGCGCGTCGCGCTCGTGCTCGATCCCGGCGCGCCCTTCATCGAGCTGTCCACGCTCGCCGGCTACATGTTCGACGTATCGGATCCGGACAAGAGCGTGCCCGGCGGCGGCGTCATCGCCGGCATCGGCTTCGTCTCGGGCATCCGCTGCATGATCAGCGCCAACGATTCCGGCATCGATGCCGGCGCGCTTCAACCCTACGGCCTCGACAAGACGCTGCGGGTGCAGGAGCTCGCGCTGGAGAACAAGCTGCCTTACGTCCAGCTGGTGGAGAGCGCCGGTGCCAATCTCCTGCGTTACCGCGTCGAAGACTTTGTCCGGGGCGGCAACATTTTTCGCAATCTCGCGCGGCTCTCGGCAGCCGGGCTACCGGTCGTCACCGTGACGCATGGCTCGTCGACCGCGGGCGGGGCCTATCAGACCGGCCTGTCCGACTACATCGTCATGGTGCGCGGCCGCACCCGCGCCTTCCTCGCCGGGCCGCCGCTGCTAAAGGCTGCAACGGGCGAGATCGCGACTGAGGAGGAGCTAGGCGGCGCCGAGATGCACACGCAGGTTTCCGGCCTCGGCGATTACCTCGCCGAAGACGACCGCGACGCCCTGCGCATCGCGCGCGAGATCATGGCGGCGCTGGAATGGGCGCGGCCGGACCAGGGAGCTGCGCAATACAAGCCGCCGCGCTACGACCAGGACGAGTTGCTCGGCATCATGCCGATGGACCACAAGCGCTCCGTGGACATGAAGCAGGTCATCGCGCGCGTCGTGGACGATTCCGATTTCACCGAGATGGCGCCGAACTACGGTCCGGCGACCGTTTGCGGCCATGCCCGTATCGAGGGCCAAGCGATCGGCATCGTCACCAACAACGGCCCGCTCGATCCGGCGGGTGCCAACAAGGCGACGCATTTCATGCAGGCGTGCTGCCAGACCCGCACGCCGTTGCTCTATCTGAACAACACCACCGGCTACATGGTCGGCAAAGCTTACGAAGAAGCCGGCATGATCAAGCACGGCTCCAAGATGATCCAGGCGGTGACGTCGGCGACGGTGCCGCAGATCACCATCTATTGCGGCGCTTCGTTCGGGGCAGGCAATTACGGCATGTGCGGGCGCGGCTTCCATCCGCGCTTCTGCTTCTCCTGGCCCAATGCCAAGACTGCCGTGATGGGCGGTGAGCAGGCCGCCGAGACCATGGCGATCGTCACCGAAGCCGCGGCAGCTCGCCGCGGCAAGCCGCTGGAGAAAGAAAAGCTCGATGCCATGAAGGCGCAGATCATCGGCGTGTTCGACGGCCAGATGGACGTGTTCTCGACCAGCGCCCGCGTGCTCGACGACGGCGTGATCGATCCGCGTGACACCCGCGCGGTGCTCTCGGAAGTGCTCGCGATCTGCCGCGAGGGCGATGCGCGTACACCCCAACGCATGCAGTTTTCGGTGGCTCGTCCATGAGGAACGGATCAACGCAGCACAGGCCGTTCTTCAAGGTCCTGATCGCCAATCGCGGCGAGATCGCGCTGCGCGTGATGCGCAGCGCGCGGAAGCTCGGCCTCGGCGTCGTCGCGGTCTATTCGGATGCGGATCGCGATGCGCTTCATGTGCGACAGGCCGACCAGGCCGTGCGCATCGGCGAAGCGCTGCCGGCGCAATCCTACCTCAACATTCCCGCGATCGTGGCGGCCGCAAAGGCCAGCGGCGCGGATGCCGTTCATCCCGGCTATGGCTTCCTCGCCGAGAACGAGGAGTTTGCGCAAGCGTGCAAGGATGCCGGCCTGGTCTTTATCGGCCCGTCGGCGCAGGCGATCGCGGCGATGGGCAATAAGGCCGGTGCCAAGGAGATCATGAAAAAGGCCGGCGTGCCCTGCGTGCCCGGCTATCAGGGCGCCGATCAGGGCGATGAAGTCATGCTTACGGAGGCCAAGAAGGTCGGCTTCCCCGTGATGATCAAGGCGGTCGCCGGCGGCGGTGGACGCGGCATGCGGCTCGTGGCGGATGGCAATTCGTTCCCCGATGCACTGCGTAGCGCGCGCTCCGAGGCCAAGGCGGCGTTTGGCGATCCGACGGTGATCCTCGAACGCGCCATCCAGAATCCCCGTCACATCGAAATCCAGGTGTTCGGCGATAGCCATGGCAATGCCATCCATCTCGGCGAGCGTGACTGCTCGGTGCAGCGCCGGCACCAGAAGCTGATCGAGGAGGCGCCTTCGCCCGCCGTGACGCCGGAACTGCGCGCGAAGATGGGCGAGGTCGCGGTCGCCGCGGTGAAGGCGCTGCGTTACGAGGGCGCCGGCACGCTCGAATTCCTGCTCGATCCAAGCGGCGCGTTCTACTTCATGGAGATGAATACGCGCCTCCAGGTCGAGCATCCCGTGACCGAGGCGATCACCGGGCTCGATCTCGTCGAATTGCAGTTGCGGGTCGCGCGCGGCGAGCCGCTGCCGGTCAAGCAGCAGGACATTCGCTTCACGGGCCACGCCATCGAGGTGCGGCTGTGCTCGGAGGATGCCGCGCTTGATTTCATGCCGCAGTCCGGACGCATGGCGCGCTGGCAGGTGCCGGATGGCATCCGCGTCGAGCACGCGCTGCAATCGGGCTCCGAGATTCCGCCGTTCTACGATTCCATGATCGCGAAGGTGATCGGCCATGGCGCGACACGCGAGGAGGCGAGGGGGCGGTTGATCGTCGGCCTGGAGCAACTGACCGCTTTCGGCGTGACCACCAATCAGGCCTTCCTGCTGTCATGCCTGCGTCATCCCGGCTTCGCCAAAGGCGAGGCGACCACGGCGTTCATTGGTGCGCATCGCGACGAATTGCTGGCGCCGCGCGCGGACGCCGCATTCAATATCGCTTTGGCCGGCCTGCTGCTCTACGTCGCGAGCCCGCAGGCACCTTCGTGGCGCCGCGGACGGAGCCTCGCGGCAACGTTCCCGCTGCCGGCGAAAATCGAGATCGCAGGTCACGTGTATGAGCTCGAAGTCACGCGGGAGCGCGATGGCAGCTACACCGTCGCGAGCGACGGCCGGCAGGATAAGTTCGAGATCGACCAGCTCGATCTCGGCGTGATCCGCTTCCGCCATGACGGCGTTATGGACAGCGCCAAATTCCTGCGCGACGGCGACCGGCTCCACCTCCAGCGCCGCGGCATCCCGCTCGCGGCGACCGATCTCACGCTCGCCGCGCCGAAGGCCGCCGCAAGCAACGGAGACGGCAAGGTTCGTGCTGCCATGAACGGCCGCGTCGTTGCCGTCCTCGTCAAGCCGGGCGACCGCGTCACCGCCGGGCAGCCGGTGATGACACTGGAAGCGATGAAGATGGAGCACGTCCACAAGGCCGGCATCGACGGCGTCGTCGCCGCGATCGACGTCGCCGAGGGCGAGCAGGTAACGACGGGCCGGATCGTGGCGGAGATCGGGGCGGGGTAGGGCGGCAAGCTCAACTTGTCGTCCCGGCGAAGGCCAGGCGAAGGCCGGGACCCATACTCCCAGGCAGCGGTCACAGTGCGAGCAGGTAACTCCGAGTCTTCGCCAAACCCGATCCTGTGGTTATGGGTCCCGGCCTTCGCCGGGACGACAGCGAGCTATTGGCTCCGCCCCGTCCCCTCATTGAGCAGGCACGCCACCTCGTGCACCTCGCCCGCGTCCAGCAGCGCCGGCCGTTCCGTCCTGCATCGCTCCATCGCAAACCGGCAGCGGGTGTGAAACGCGCATCCGGATGGCGGATTGACCGGGCTTGGCACGTCGCCGTCGACCAGCGGCACGAGCTTCTTGGCGAGCGGGTTGGCGACCGGTACCGAGGCGAGCAAGGCCTGCGTATAGGGATGGCGCGGATTGCGGAACAGCTCGTCCTTGTCGGCAATCTCGACGATGCGGCCGAGATACATCACGGCGACGCGGTGACTGATATGGGCGACCACCGCGAGGTCGTGCGCGATGAAGAGATAGGAGAAGCCGTGCTCGCGCTGCAGGTCGATCAGGAGGTTGATCACCTGGGCCTGGATCGAGACGTCGAGCGCGGAGACCGGCTCGTCGCAGACAATCAGCCGCGGCCCGAGCGCCAGCGCGCGGGCGATGCAGATCCGCTGGCGCTGGCCGCCGGAGAATTGATGCGGAAAGTTGCGCATCTGGTCGGGCCGCAAGCCGACCTGCTCGAACAGGTTTGCGGTACGCGTCTCCAGCGCTTTGCCGGTCGCGAGCCCGTGCACGAACAGCGGCTCGCCGACGATGTCCCCGGCGGTCATACGCGGGTTGAGCGAGGCGAAAGGATCCTGGAACACGATCTGCATCGAACGTCGGTGCGGACGCAGCGCGGACTTGGAGAGATGCGTGATGTCTTCACCTTCGAGCCGGATCTGACCCGAGGTCGGCTCAACCAGCCGCAACACGCTGCGCGCCACCGTCGACTTGCCGCAACCGGATTCGCCGACGAGGCCCAGCGTCTCGCCGACTCCAACCGAGAACGAGACGCCGTCGACCGCATGCACTGTGCCGACTTGTCGGCGCAACACGCCGGCGCGCACCGGATAGTGCTTCTTGAGATCGGTGACTTCGAGCAGCGCCTCGGTCATGCCACCTCCGCAACCTCGGCCGCGCGCCAGCAGGCGGCGAGATGGCCGCCGCCCCAATCGATGAGCGGCGGATATTCGGCCTCGCAGCGCTTGATCGCGAGCTTGCAGCGCGGCGCGAACGCGCATCCCTTCGGCAGCCGCACCAGCGACGGCACTGTGCCGGGAATTTCGTTGAGCCGTGCCGGCGCCGCGACGCCCGGTGCCGGCACCGCCGGGATCGAGGCCATCAATCCGCGCGTGTACGGATGTTTCGGTGCGGCGAACAGTGCCTCGACGCTCGCTTCCTCGACCTTCCGTCCCGCATACATCACGATGACGCGCTGCGCTGTCTGCGCGACGACACCGAGATCATGCGTGATCAGCACGAGCCCGGTGCCGAGCTCCTTCTGAAGGTCCAGGATCAGCGCCAGGATCTGCGCCTGGATGGTGACGTCGAGTGCGGTCGTGGGCTCGTCCGCGATCAGCAGCGCCGGCCGGCACGCCAGCGCCATGGCAATCATGGCGCGCTGGCGCATACCGCCAGACAGTTGATGCGGATATTCCCTTGCGCGCCGAGCCGGTTCGGGGATGCGCACCAGGCGCAGCATCTCGATCGCAATGTCCCGAGCCTCTTTACTCGACATGTTCCGGTGCAGCCGCACGGCCTCGACGATCTGGTCGCCGATCCGCATCACCGGATTGAGCGAGGTCATCGGCTCCTGGAAGATCATCGAGATGCGGTTGCCCCTGACGGCGCGCATCTCTGCCTCGTCCAGCGTCAGAAGATCGGTTCCTTCAAGCGTGACGGAGCCGCCGACGATGCGGCCGGGCGGATCCGGCACCAGCCGCATCAGGGATAGGGCGGTGACGCTCTTGCCACAGCCGGATTCCCCGACGATCGCCAGCGTCTCGCCGCGCTTCACCGTGAAGGAAACATCGTCGACGGCCTGGAAGAGACCGGAGTTGGTGAAGAACACCGTCTTCAGGTTCTTCACCTCGAGCACGAGATCGGGTTTGTCAGCCATCAGCCGCGCTGCCGGGGATCGAGGATGTCGCGCAAGGCGTCGCCGAACAGATTGGCACCGAACACCGCGAGGCTGATGGCAATGCCCGGGAAGATCACCAGCCAGGGCGCCGTGCGGACATATTCGGCGGCGGATTCAGAGAGCATGCGGCCCCACGACGGGTACGGCTCGGGAATGCCGAGGCCGAGGAAGGAGAGCGAGGCTTCGGTGAGGATGGTGGAGCCGAGCTGGGCGGTCGCAAGCACGATCAGCGGCGCCAGCGTGTTGGGCAGCACGTGACGGAGCGCGATGCGTACCTCGCTCATGCCGATCGACTTGGCGGCCTCGATGAACGGCAGCTCGCGCAGCGCCAGCGTGTTGGCGCGGATGACGCGCGACACAGTCGGGATCAGCGGAATGGCGATCGCAATGATGACGTTCGGCAGGGACGGCCCAAGCGCCGCGGTCATGATCAGAGCCAACACCAGCAGCGGCAGCGCCTGGAGGACGTCGGAGACGCGCTGGAACACGAGATCGACCCAGCCGGAGAGATAGCCGGAGGTGAGGCCCACGATCACGCCGATGCTGCCACCGAGTGCGGTCGAGCCGATGCCGACCGCGAGCGAGATCCGCGCGCCATGAATGATGCGGCTGAAGACATCGCGGCCGAAGGAGTCTGTGCCCATCCAGTGGGCCAGGCTTGGACGCGCCAGGGCGCGGGCGGAGTCGATCGTCAGGGGATCGTAGCGCGCGATGAAGTCGGCGAATATCGCTGTGAAAACGAACAGGGTCATGATCATAAGGCCGGCCGCGCCCAGCACGTGCCGCTGCGCCAAAAACAGCACGCGCCGCCAGCCGACGGTCGCGTGCGCCCCGGCGCGCCTCAGTTCAACGTCATAGTCGATCGCAGCCAACAGGCTCTCCTAATCCGTGTACCGGATGCGCGGGTCGAAAACGGCGTACAGCATGTCGACGATGAAATTCGCGCTCACCACGACGATGGCAATCAGCATCACCAGGTTCTGCACGATCGGATAATCGCGCCAGCGAATCGCCTCGACCAGGAAGCGCGCGACACCGGGGATGTTGAACACCGTCTCCGTCACGATGAGGCCGCCGATCAGGAACGCCGCCTCGATGCCGATCACGGTGATGACGGGCAAAATCGCGTTCTTGAGCGCATGCTGATAGTTCACGGCGGCGTCCGATGCGCCCTTGGCACGCGCGGTGCGGATATAGTCCTGCCGCAGCACCTCCAGCATCGAGGATCGCGTGATGCGCATGGTCAGTGCCGCGCTGCGGAAGCCGACGGCGGCGGCGGGCACGGCGTAGGTCGCGAAGGCTTCCAGCCAGGTCGCCGGATTCGGGTTGAAGATCGGCATCTGGTTGAACATCGCCACCGATGCGGTGAGGATGAGCAGGCCGAGCCAGAACGAAGGCAGCGACAATCCGCTCAGGCTCACCACACGCAACGCGTAATCGAGCCTCGTTCCCTGCTTCACCGCGCTGATGACGCCCAGGGGAATGCCGATCGACGCCGAGAACAACAACGCCAGCCCGGCGAGCCGTGCGGTGATCGGGATCCGCGGCAGGATCTCCTGCAGCGCCGGCTTCTCGGAGACATAGGAGTAGCCGAAATCGCCGCGCAGGAAGCCGCCGATCCAGTGCCAATATTGCACCACCAGCGGCTGGTCGATGCCGAGCTCCTTCTCCAGATTGGCCTTGTCGGCGGGATCGACATAGCCGGCGGCGGCAAACAGGATGTCGACGATGTTGCCGGGCACGACGCGCAGCAGGAAGAAGATGACGATCGAGATCCCGAACAGGGTCACGAGCATCAGGAACAGACGCCGTACCAGATAGGCAAACATCCCGCGCCCTCCTGTCGAGCCGCTAGTCGTCAGCCTTGCGCGCTACTTGTCGAGCCAGACGTCCTCGTAGCGAAAGCCGTTATAAGAGCTGTTCGACATGACCGTCACGCCCTTGACATAAGGCTGCCAGCAGGTGCCGGCTCGCGCATGGAAGATGATCGGGCGGGCGACATCCTCCTGCAGCTTCTTGTCGATGTCCCAGACCAGTTGCTTGCGCTTGCCAATGTCGATCTCCTGCGATTGCACGTCGAACAGCTTCTCGATCTCCTTGTTGCAATAATTGGTGTAGTTCCGCTCGGACCCGCAGGAATAGTTTTCGTAGAAAGACTGGTCGGGATCGTCGACGGAATTGCCGGTCAGATTGAGGCCGAGCATGTAATCCTTGCGCGCAACCTTCGGGAACCAGTTTGCGGTCTCGACCACGTCGAGCTCGCCGTCGATATAGATGCTCTTGAGCTGGTCGATCAGGATCACCGCGGGATCGCGATATTCCGCGAGATTGCGCGTCGAGACCTTCACCGCCAAGTGCTTGTCGGGACCGTAGCCCGCCTTCTGCATCAGCTTTCTGGCCTCATCCCGGCTCGCAGTCACGTTCGGGCCATAGCCTGGAATGGTCTCCAGCTTGTCCTTGGGCATGCCCCAGATGCCCTGCGGCGGCGGCAGCATGGTGCCGCCGATATCGGCCTGGCCTTCGAACAGGATGTCGACGAAGGCCTTGCGGTCGAGTGCCATCGCCATGGCCCGGCGGATGTCGATGTTGTCGAACGGCGGGGCCGCCGAATTGACGATGATGTTGGTCGAAACGTTGGTCGGCTCGACGACGCAGAGGGCGTTGGGCGTCTGCGACTTGATGTCCTTGAGGAGCGGGATCGTGATGTGCGTCGGGAAGGTCATGTCGAACTTGCCGGCGACGAAGGCGAGGATCGCGGTGGAGCGGTTCGTGATGATCGTGTACTCGATGCCGTCGAGATAGGGCAGGCCCTTCTTCCAATAGTCCGGGTTTCGCGTCAGCTTGATCGATTCATTGGCCTTGAACTCGACGAATCTGAACGGGCCGGTTCCGACCGGATGGGTGCGCATCTCCGCCGGCGAGACGTGACAGGGATAGATCGGCGTATAGCCGGATGCGAGCATCGCCAGCAGCGAGGGCTGCGGCCGCTTCAGATCGAAGGAGACCTCGAAATCACCATTCGGTGTGACGTCGTTAACCTCGTTGTACCAGGCCTTGCGCGGATTCTGCCGCAGCTTTTGTTGCGATTTGCCCATCAGGAGATCGAAGGTGCATTTGACGTCGGCCGACGTGAACGGCTTGCCGTCATGCCACTTGACGCCTTGGTGCAGTTTGAAGGTCAGCTTCTTGTTGTCGCCGCTCCAGGACCAGCTCTCGGCCAGCTCTGGCCTCAGGGTATCAGGGCTGTTCTGCGCAATGTGCTGGTCGTAAACGACGAGATTGTTGAACACTCCCATGAAGGGCACGTTGATCGAATATGTCGCGCCCTCCAGGATGGACGCATTGGCCGGGCTGTCGCGGTGATACATCCGCAGGATCCCGCCCTGCTTTGGTTCGCCGGCCAGCGTGGTGTTCGAGGTCGTCAGCACAGTTAGCGCCGCCATTGCGGCGAGCGACCACACGCTCGACATGCTCATCCTCCCTGGACATCGGCCTTTTGCGGCCTGTTTGAGTGGACGATAGCGACGCGTGCGCGGTGAGGCAACCGGCAAGGTCTGCTACTCTCTCGGCAATTCGGATGACGCAAGGCCGCAGGGGGTTCTCTCACAAATTGAGAGACGTCCCTCCCGCGTCGTCCTGGCGAACGCCAGGACCCATCACCTCAAGGAGGTGTTTGGCGAAGATGGTCGTTCGGTATTGCTACCTTCTTCACTCGTGAGATCACGCGGTATGGGTCCTGGCGTTCGCCAGGACGACGGCGGTCTTCACACAATCCTCGACGCCTTGTTCCCCCAATACCGGTCCCGCAGCAGCCGCTTGTACAGCTTCCCCGTCGGCAGCCGCGGCAACTCCTTTTCGAAATCGACCGAGCGCGGCACCTTTTGCCGCGACAGCGACGCCCCGCAGAACGCGATCAGCTCGTCGGCGAGCGCCGGGCCCGGCACGATGCCGGGCATCGGCTGCACCACCGCCTTCACCTCTTCGCCGAGATCGGGATTGGGCACGCCGAACACCGCGGCGTCCGCGACCTTCGGATGGGTGATCAGCAGATTCTCGCACTCCTGCGGATAGATGTTCACGCCGCCGGAGATGATCATGAAGGTCGCCCGGTCCGTTAGATAGAGGAAGCGGTCCTCGTCGACATAGCCGACATCGCCAACCGTGCTCATGCTGCCGTCGGCCGAGCGCGCCTCCTTGGTCTTCTCCGGGTCGTTGAAATATTCGAACGGCGAGGCCGTCTTGAACCAGACCTGTCCTGGCGTGCCGGTCGGGCATGGCTTCATGCTCTCGTCGAGAATATGGAGGTCGCCAAGCAGCACCTTGCCGACGGTGCCGCGATGGGCGAGCCATTCCGCGCTGTTGCAGGCGGTGAAGCCAAGGCCTTCGGTCGCGCCGTAATATTCGTGGATGATCGGTCCCCACCATTTGATCATGTCGTCCTTCACCATGGCGGGGCACGGCGCGGCGGCATGGATCGCGATTTCGAGCGACGACAGGTCATAGCGCGTGCGCACCTCCTCCGGCAGCTTGAGCATGCGCGAGAACATCGTCGGTACGAGCTGGGTGTGGGTGATACCCCAATGCTCGACGAGCTGGAGGTAACGCTCGGGATCGAAATTCTCCATGATGATCGCGGTGCCGCCCATCCGGATCGTCAAATTGACCGCGGCCTGCGGCGCGGAGTGATAGAGCGGCGCGGGCGAGAGGTAGATCATGCCCTCGCGGTATTGCCAGAGCTTTGTCAGGAACTCGAACAGCGGCAGATTGTGCTTCGGCGGCTCCTCCGGCAGCGGGCGAATAATCCCCTTCGGCCGTCCCGTCGTGCCCGATGAATACAGCATGGCGGTGCCGAGCCATTCATCCGGGATCGGCGTCGTCGGCAACTCGGCGGTCACCTCGGTGAGGCCGACGATGCGCTCACTCTCGCCCGGGCCGTCGGCGACGATGCACAGCCTGATGTCGGGGCAGACCCTGATCGCCTCGCGCGCGATGTCGAGCTTCGCCACCGACGTGATCAGGATTTTCGACTGGCTGTTGACGAGGAGATAAGCGAGCTCGCCCGGCGTCAACGAGTTGATGCAGGTGTAGTAGAGGCCGGAGCGCTCGCCCGCGCCGCAGGCTTCGAGATAGCGGGAGTTGTTCTCCATGAAGATCGAAAAGTGGTCGAGCCGCTTCAGGCCGTGCTTGCGGAACAGATGCGCAAGGCGATTGCTGCGCGCATCGAGCTCACGATAGGTGACGGCCTCGCCGGTCGCCGCCATGATGAAGGCGGGCTGGAGCGGGCGCAGGCGGGCATGCTGACCTGGGTACATCGGTCCTCCGGCTTTAGATCATGCGGCAAGAAGCAGGATTTCGCGCACCTGCGCGGGGCCGTCGATCTTGCGCGGGTTGCGCGGCACCCAGGGCGTGCGCATCGCCTGCTCGGCGATGGCGTCGAAATGCTCCGGCGTGACGCGCACCTCGGCGAGGCTGCGCGGCATACCGAGCGAACGGATGAAGGCATCGAGCACGTCAGCCGCCGCGTGGCCGGGAAAGCCCATCGCGGCCGCGACGATCATCTGGCGCTCGGCATTGTCGGGCGCATTCCAGCGCATCACGGCCGGCAGCATGATGCAGGAGGTGTAGCCATGCGGCACGTCGAAGGCCGCGCCCAGCACGTAGCCGATACCGTGGCTCGCGCCCATGGGCACACCGGCGGCGAGCGCGCCCATCGACAGCCAGGTGCCGATCTGCGCATCCATTCGCGCGTCGAGGTCAGCAGGGTCAGCCTTCACCCGTGGCAGCGCGTCGGCGAGCATGGCGAGGCCCTTGACCGACTGCGCGTCGGCATAGGGATGCGTCTCGCGCGAGCAGATCGCCTCGACGCAATGATCGATGGCGCGGATGCCGGTCGAGAGGAACAGCCATTCCGGCGTGTGCACGGTGATGGCGGGATCGAGGATGGTCGCGCGCGGAACGCTGAGTGGATGCCGTAGCATCTGTTTCACATGGGCGGTGCGGTCGGTGACGCCTGCGATCGAGCTGAACTCGCCGCCGGCGATCGTGGTCGGGACGCTGATCTGACGCACGGTCGGCGCCGTCATCTCGGGCGCGACGCCCTTGTGCACGCGGATGCGCTCGATGCCGTCGACATCGTCGATGCCGTTGGCGAGGCAGAGCTGCACCGCCTTGGCGCCGTCGGTGATCGAGCCGCCGCCCACGGTGACGATCAGGTCGGCGCCCGCTTCGCGCGCCGCATTGGTGGCGGCGATCACCGCCTCGCGCGGGGTGTGCGCCGGCATGGCGTCGAAGACGCCCGCGCAGCGTGTGCCCAGGGCCTGTTTGATCTTCGCGATTTCGTCGGTCTGCCGGTTGAGCGTGCCCGACACCATCAGGAAGGCGTGGCGCGTCCCCAGCCGATCCATCTGCGCGACCACGGCCTCGGCCGCGGGGTGGCCGAACACGACTTCCTCGATCGCGCCGTAAACGACACGTCCCTGGTGCACACCAGTCCTCCCCGGACAATTCGTCTTGTTTTATGAGGGGTAATCTAGCTGAGCCGGCTCCGCCCGTCATGTGCGAAGACGCTGTCGCTCTCTCATCTTCCTCCCCCGGTTTACCGCCGGGCAATTGCATATGACGTTCGCGATGCGGCAGCATTGGCAGTGGGCTCCCTCTCCCGCTTAGCGGGGGAGGGCTGGGGTGGGGGTGTCTCCGCGTCGGGATTATCGAGAATTGCAGTGGATGTCCCTGTGTGGTGAGAGCCCTCACCCGCCGCGCGTGGGACGATGCTGCGCATCGCCCGGGGCGCGTCGGCCTCTCCCGCAAGCGGGAGAGGCGGAGCAAGCCCGCGCGGTCCTCGTGAAATCCATATGCGATTGCCTTGCGGTTTACCGGGAGAGGCGAACAAGCCCTGTCAACCCGTCATCCGGCCGGGGCATTCCTCCGAGCATTGCGCGTGCGGTGGTCTTGAAGAGTTCATCATTGAAACCCATCTTGTGGCGCCCGCGGGTACAGGCGTACCCTGCTATTTCCGCGGTTTTTATGCGAGGACCTGGGATGAACGGACCGGACGGAAGCGAGCAGTTTGTCAAAAAGCACGATTTCGTTTCGCCTCGACCTCGCGTGATCGCCGGGCTACTCGCCGCGGCATTCGGTCTTGCGGGCTGTGGTCAGCCGACCCCGCAAGCGGCCGCGCCGCCGCCCGCGCCGGTGACCGTCGCCCAGCCGGTCAAGCGCACTGTCACCGATTGGGACGAGTTCACCGGCCGCTTCGAGGCGATGGAGGAGGTGCAGGTCCGCCCGCGCGTCGGCGGGTTCGTCAACTCTGTCGAATTCCAGGATGGCGCCATCGTGCATCAGGGCGATCTGCTCTACGTCATCGACCCGCGTCCATTCGAGGCGGTGGCCACGCAGGCCGAGGGGCAGCTTTCCGATGCGCGTGCCAAGGTAGAGCTTGCAAAGCGTGAGCTCGATCGCGGTTTGAGCCTGGTGCAGACCAGCGCCGTCTCCGAGCAGGTGGTCGATCAGCGCCGTCAGGCCTTGCAGGCCGCGCACGCTGCCGAAACACAGGCCGAGGGTGCGCTCAAAGTCGCCAAGCTCAACATCGAATTCACGCATGTGACGGCGCCGCTGACCGGTCGCGTCAGCCGCCACCTTGTCAGCCCTGGCAATCTCGTGCAGGGCAGCGATACCGGAACGTCGACGCTGCTCACCTCGATCGTGACGCTCGACCCGATCTATATCTATTTCGACATGGATGAGGCGACCTTCATCAAATACAGCAAGCTGTGGTTCGAAGGCCGCCGCCCGAGTTCGCGCGATACGGCGAACCCTGTGCAGGTGACGCTCGCGGGCGAGACGAAACCATCCCGTGAAGGCAGCATCAATTTCCTCGACAACCGCCTCGATGTCTCCACCGGCACGCTGCGCAGCCGCGCCGTGATCAAGAACACCGATCTGTCGATCCTGCCGGGTCAGTTCGGTCGCGTCCGCCTGATCGGCAGCGCGCCATATGAGGCGCTTCTGATTCCCGACGTCGCGGTTGCGACCGACCAGTCCCGCAAGATCGTGTTCGTGGTGAAGCCGGACGACACTGTCGAGGCGCGTCCCGTGACTCTAGGGCCGCTCGACGACGGCCTGCGCGTGATCCGCGAAGGGCTGAAGGCGGAGGACCGTGTCATCGTCAACGGCATCCAGCGCGCCCGTGTCGGCGCCAAGGTCGCCCCGCAGACTGCGCCAGCCGGCGGCAAGCCCGGTGACAAGTCATGAACCTCGGCCGTCTCTCCATCAACCAGCCCATTCTCGCGATGGTGCTGTCGATCGTGCTGCTGATCGTCGGCGCGCTCGCTTACACCACGCTGCCTGTCTCCGAATATCCGCAAGTGGTGCCGCCGACCGTCGTCGTCACCACGCAATATCCGGGCGCCTCCGCGCAGACGGTGTCCGACACGGTTGCAGCTCCCATCGAGCAGGAGATCAACGGCGTCGAGGACATGCTGTATCTCTACAGCCAGGCGACCTCGAACGGCCAGCTCACCATCACCGTCACTTTCAAGCTCGGCACCGATCTCGACAAGGCTCAGGTGCTGGTGCAGAACCGCGTTGCCATCGCGCAGCCGCGCCTGCCTGAAGAGGTTCAGCGCAACGGCGTCACGACGCGCAAGAACTCGCCTGACATTCTGATGGTCGTGTTCATGCTGTCGCCGGACGACACCTTCGACCAGCTCTACATCTCCAACTACGCGCTGCTCCAGGTCCGCGACCAGCTGCTCCGGATCGACGGCGTCGGCGACATCCAGATCTTCGGTGCACGCGATTATTCGATGCGGCTATGGCTCGATCCTGACCGGATCGCCAATCTCGGCCTGACGTCGGCCGAAGTGCTCGCCGCGATCCGTGCGCAGAACGTGCAGATCGCGGGCGGCCAGATCGCCGAACCGCCGATCGCCGACCGCGCCTTCCAGCCGAACCTCACCTTCACGGGGCGATTGAAAGACCAGAAGCAGTTCGAGGACATCCTGATCAAGGCCGGCTCCGACGGCCGCACGGTGCGCCTGCGCGACGTCGCCCGTATCGAGCTCGGTGCTCTCGCCTACTCCACCAACAGCTTCCTGCTGCGCAAATCGGCGGTCGCGATGCTGGTGACGCAGCGACCGGGATCGAACGCGCTCGCGACCGCGAAGCACATTTCGGACACGATGACGAAGCTGAAGGAGACCTTTCCGAAGGGCCTCGACTTCAATATCGGCTACAACCCGACCGAGTTCATCGCGCAATCCGTCCATGAGCTGATCAAGACCATCTACGAGGCCATGTTGCTCGTGGTCGTCGTGGTGCTGGTGTTCCTGCAGGGATGGCGGCCCGCGATCATCCCGATCATCGCGATCCCGGTTTCACTGGTCGGCACCTTCGCGGTGATGGCGGCGCTCGGCTTCTCGATCAACAATCTCACGCTGTTCGGGCTCGTTCTCGCCGTCGGTATCGTGGTCGACGACGCCATCGTGGTGGTCGAGAATGTCGAGCGGCATCTCGAGCATGGCATGAGCCGGCGCGATGCCGCGCTGAAGACGATGGAGGAGGTGGGCGGCGCATTGGTGTCGATCGCGCTGGTGCTGTGCGCGGTGTTCGTCCCGACTGCGTTTCTGGGCGGCATCTCAGGGCAGTTCTTTCAGCAATTCGCCGTCACCATTGCGGTCGCGACCGCAATCTCCTGTTTCTGCTCGTTGACGCTATCGCCGGCGCTGGCCTCGCTTCTCCTCGTCCCGCATGAGGAGAAACGGCCGCCGGCGCGCTGGAATCTTGTTGCACGCGGCTGGAACGCTTTCACGGGCGTGTTTAACCGCGTGTTCGACCGGCTCGCGCATGGCTATGCCGGCCTCGCCAATTTCGTGATCCGCCATTCCGCGGTGATGATCCTGATCTACGTCGTGCTGATCGGCAGCGCCGGCTGGCTGATCGGGACCACGTCGCAAGGCTTTATTCCGGCGCAGGACCGCGGCTACGTCATCATCTCCGTGCAATTGCCGGGTGCCGCTTCGCTGGCACGCACCACCGAGGTCGTGCGCGAGATCGAGCGGATCGCGCTGGATACGCCGGGTATCATCCGCGTCGCCGCTTTCGCCGGCTTCTCCGGCGCGACGCGGACGCAGGCCGGCAACGCGGCGGCGCTCTTCCCGGTGTTCGACGAGCCCGAGGCGCGGATCAAGAAGGGGCTGACTGCGAACGCCATCACGGGCGAGCTGCGCAAGCGGCTCGCTGCAATCCAGGGCGCGTTCATCATTGTCATTCCGCCACCGGCCGTGCCCGGCATCGGCACCGGCGGCGGCTTCGCCATCCGCATCCAGGACCGCCAAGGCCGCGGGCCGGAGCTGCTCGCCGCGGCCACCGACGAGCTTGTCGCCGCGGCGCGAAAATCGCCCGCGCTGCTCGCTCCCACGGTGTTCTCGCCATTCTCGGCCAATACGCCGCAGCTCTTCGTCGATATCGACCGCACCAAGGCGCAGAAGCTCGGCGTCCCCATCGCCAACATCAACGACACGATCCAGACCTATTTCGGATCGACCTATGTCAACGACTTCAACCTGTTCGGCCGCACCTACCACGTCACCGCACAGGCCGACTTCCCGTTCCGAAAAGAGCCGAGCGATCTTGCGCGGCTGCGGACGCGCAACGCCTCCGGCGACATGGTGATGCTCGGCAGCGTGGTCGACTTCAAGGACATCTCCGGCCCCGACCGCGTCGCTCGCTACAATCTCTATGCGGCATCCGAGCTCCAGGGCGAGCCGGCGCCGGGCACCAGCTCGACCACCGCGCTCAACGCGATCAAGAAGCTCGCCGATGACACCCTGCCAAGCGGCTTCAGCTTCGAATGGACCGATCTGTCCTACCAGCAGATCACTGGCGGCAATGCGGGTCTCTACGTGTTCCCGATCTGCGTGCTGTTCGTCTATCTCGTGCTCGCCGCGCAATATGGCAGCTGGACCTTGCCGTTCGCGGTGATCCTGATCGTGCCGATGTGCCTGTTGGCCGCCACCATCGGCGTGCGCATCATGGGGCAGGACGTCAACATCCTCACCCAGATCGGTTTCGTCGTGCTGGTGGGGCTGGCGGCAAAGAACGCGATCCTGATCGTCGAGTTTGCCCGCGACATCGAGAAAGAAGGCAAGCCGCGGCTGGAGGCCGTGATCGATGCCTGCCGCCTGCGCCTGCGGCCGATCCTGATGACGTCCTTCGCCTTCATCCTCGGCGTGCTGCCGCTGGTGATCTCGTCCGGCTCCGGCTCGGAGATGCGGCAAGCCGTCGGCGTCGCCGTGTTCTTCGGCATGATCGGTGTCACCCTGTTCGGGCTGTTGTTCACGCCGATCTTCTACGTGGTGGTGAGGAACCTGGCCGAGGGGAAGAACGAGGGGAAGCCGAAGGCGGTGGGCTGATCGTAGTCAGTGCAGCGCCATCGCATCAACACCCACAGTGTCGTCCCGGCCTTCGCCGGGACGACACCGCTTCTTTGGTG
This sequence comes from Bradyrhizobium sp. Ken64, assembly GCF_055807555.1. NCBI lineage: Bacteria > Pseudomonadati > Pseudomonadota > Alphaproteobacteria > Hyphomicrobiales > Nitrobacteraceae > Bradyrhizobium > Bradyrhizobium sp. Ken64. The sequence goes on from NZ_JBVVPA010000014.1 coordinate 121,205, forward strand.
CACACCTCCATACTAACGACCAACATGCAATGGATGGGCACCGCCGGGGTTCTTCACTAGTATCCGCGCGATTTCAAAACAGAAAACTGCTGGGAGCTAACCTATGAAATCAACACTTTTGGCCGCTGTCGCAATTTCGGCTTTGCTGCTGGCCGCGCCGGCCTCCGCGCAAGGCGTCAAGATCGGCATCCTCAACGACCAGTCCGGCGTCTATGCCGATTACGGCGGCAAATGGTCGGTCGAGGCCGCCAGGATGGCGATCGAGGATTTCGGCGGCGAGGTGCTCGGCCAGAAGGTGGAACTCGTCACCGCCGACCACCAGAACAAGCCGGATCTCGCCACCTCGATCGCGCGCCGCTGGTACGACGTCGAGAACGTCGACATGATCACGGAGCTGACGACCTCGTCGGTCGCGCTCGCGATCCACGAGCTCTCCAAGGAAAAGAAGAAGATCGACATCGTCGTCGGCGCTGCGACCTCGCGCCTCACCGGCGATGCCTGCCAGCCCTACGGTTTCCACTGGGCGTATGACACCCGTGCGCTCGGTGTCGGCACCGGCGGCTCGCTGACCAAGGCCGGCGGCGATAGCTGGTTCTTCCTGACCGCGGACTACGCCTTCGGCTACGCGCTGGAAAAGGACACCAGCGAGATCGTCACGGCCAATGGCGGCAAGGTGCTTGGCTCGGTGCGCGTGCCGCTCAACTCCTCGGACTTTTCCTCCTTCCTGCTCCAGGCCCAGAGCTCGAAGGCGAAGATCGTCGGCCTTGCCAATGCCGGCCTCGACACCACCAACTCGATCAAGCAGGCGTCCGAGTTCGGCATCGTCTCCGGTGGCCAGAAGCTCGCGGGCCTCTTGATGACGCTCGCCGAAGTGAACGGCCTCGGCTTGCAGGCCGCGCAGGGCCTGGTGCTGACCGAGGGCTATTACTGGGATATCAACGACCGCACCCGCAATCTCGGCGAACGCTTTCTCAAGCGCACCGGCCGGATGCCGAACATGATCCAGGCCGGCACCTATTCGGCGACGCTGAGCTATCTCAAAGCAGTGAAGGCCGCCGGCACCAAGGATCCGGATGCGGTCGCCAAGAAGCTGAAGGAACTGCCGGTCGACGACGACTTCGCGCAAGGCGGCAAGGTGCTCGAGAACGGCCGCATGGTGCACGACATGTATCTGTTCGAAGTCAAGAAGCCCTCCGAATCGAAGAAGCCCTGGGACTATTACAAGCAGCTCGCGGTCGTTCCCGGCGAGAAGGCGTTCTTCACCGCCAAGGAGAGCGGCTGCCCGCTGACGAAGTGAGACTATTTATGTCGTCCTGGCGAAAGCCAGGACCCATTACCCCAGCCGGCAATTGTTGAAACAAATTGTGCCACCATCGTGCCCATAACCACATCCCGCGGCTATGGGTCCTGGCTTTCGCCAGGACGACGCCGAGTGTGTAGGAACGGCCCGCCCCTCACACCAGCCGCAGCACCGCCGCTCCCAGCGCCCCCGCCCACAGCGCAATGGCCGCGATGCCCTGAATGAAAAATCCCGGGCCGCGTTTTGCGGCGGCCTTCGAATAGCCGATGAAGTAGACGATGCGGCCGGCAATCCAGATCGCACCGATCGCTGCTGCACCGGCATCATTGATGTAAATCGCGAACAGCCAGAGCGACGGCAGGAAGATCGGCATCCATTCCAGCGTGTTCATCTGGATCCGGAACGCGCGCTCGAAATCCGGATGGCCCGACATTGCCGGCACCTTGACGCCGGTTTTGGTGCGCGAGCGCGACACGTTGATGGTGGTGAAGAAGTAGAACAGGATCGCCAGCAGCGTGACGAGGGCGGTGAGGTGATACATCGCTAGTCCCTTCGAAGAGGTCCCGGTTCAATACCCGGTCAGCTCGAGATAGCCAACGCCGTCATGGGTGCCGGCAAAGCTGATCGGTCCTTCCCAATAGGAAAAACCGGTCCCCATCCACGCCTTTGGATTGAGCGGCTTGCACTGGATCGAGAACGAGCGCGAATGGACCGCGATCTGCCATTCGACCGGCAGCTCGCGCCCTGCCACCTCAGCCGTCGCCTTTGGAATCATCTGGATATCGGCACCCGCGATCATCTGCGTCTCGCCTGTCGCGCTGATCCAGTTGCCGAATGGATAGTCCCTGCCATCCTTCTGGCGCAACCGGTACAGCATCAGCTTGTCGCCGGACGCGAGATGCAGCGACAGCCAGTCCCAGCCGGTCTGGTCGGCGTCGAGCGGTTGGCTGCTCCATTCGCGGTCCATCCAGGCCTGGCCGGAAACATCGACCGGCCTGTCGTCGATGGTGAGGGTGCCACGGGCGCGATAGAACGGCTGGCTGTAATAGTAGGAAGCCTGCCCGCGCTCCGACTTGCGGCTGTAGCCGCCGTCGCCCTGCAACACCACTGGACGATCGGTCTCGAGCGTCAGCGCGTAACTGAAGTCGGCGCCGGAGGCCTTCAGCGTCAGCGGCGCGAGGGTTCGATCGCCGGTGTGCTCGGATCCGTTCATCTCCCAATCGTCGATCCAGGCTGAGAACGGCTTCGCCGTGACGCCGGCCTGCCCCACACCGCCGCGGGAAAACAGCTCGCTGAAACGATGGGTGTCGGCGCGCGTCACCGCCGCATGCGCCATCCACACCTGTTGATTGGCCCAGCGTTCACCCTGCGGCCCCGGCTGCGTTGCCTGGCGAAACAGCGTCCATTGCAGGCCGCACGCGGCGCCACTGGCGTCTACGAGATTCGCCGTGAGATACCACCACTCGATCCGAAACTCCGGATGCGGCCCGTGATCGCCCGGAAAGGCGAACGTCTTTCCCGGCGTCACTTTAGCAAAGCCGTCGGCGTTCTCGCCGAGCCCCGCGTAGCCTTGCGCGCCCGCACGGCGAACAGCCGCGAGGGCGGCGATTCCACCGGCGAAGGTGCGCCGCGAGATCCTGTCAGCGCTCATTGGCAAACACCTTGACGAGGCTAGCCGGCTGCATTCGGGCCAGTCGGATCATCGGCAGCAGGGCGGCAAGCAACGAGGCGAACAGCGCGACCGCGACCAGCTCGACGAGTTGCAACGGAAACACATGGAAAGGCAGCCGCCAGCCGAACGCCTTGACGTTGACGATCGCGATCAGGCACCACGCCACCAGCAGCCCGAGCGGTACGGCCAGGAGCGACGTGAACAGCGCAACCGACAGCGTCTTGGTCAATTCGATCGCGGCAAGGCGCGACCGCGTGATGCCGATCGCCCAGAGCGGCGCAAGCTGCGGCAGGCGCGAGTTCGCCAGTGTGAGAAGGCTGGTCAGAAGCGCAATCCCGGCGACGCCGAGCGTGAATGCGTTCAGCGCCGACGTCACCGCAAAGGTGCGATTGAAGATCCGGATCGACTCGGCCTTCACCGTCGCCTGGTCGGCGACGCTGCGGTCGTCGAGCGCAAACTGCTTCTGCAGCGCCGCAATTAGGACGGGGATGTTTTCCTTCGCGACGATCAGGCCGATGCGTGTCTGCGGCGTCTGCGGAAATTGCCGGATCAGCGCCGCGACGTTCACCGCAAGCTGGCCCTTGGGGTTGCCGTAGTCGGCATAGATGCCGACGATGTCGAGCTCCCAGGTTCCGCCCGGCGCCGGAACGTCAACGACATCGCCCACGCGGACGTTGAGGCGGCGGCTCAACTGCTCGCTGATGAACGCGGCATTGCCGGGTATGAGCCGGGTCCAGGCACGCGGCGCGGCTTCCAGCAGCGGCCAGCGCTCGCGATAGAGCGCGTGATCGGGCAGGCCAAGCAATTCCACCGGCTGCCCATGTACCTGCGCCTCGGCGCGTCCGCCCGACAGCATCGCCTCGACATCGCTGCGCTCCTTCAGCCAGTTGCGGATCGCGACGCCTTTGGCATTGTCGGAGGCGCTGATGTAGACGTCGGCCGCGAGCCGCCCGTTGAGCCAACCGATGAACGTGCGGCTGAACGTTTCCACCATGGTGGACACCCCGACATTGACGGCGAGCGCGAGCAGCAGCGCCATCAGCGCCAGCGACAAACCCGAGAGCTGCTGCCGGCTGTCCGCCCAGAACCACAGGGCAAGCGGCTGTCGTGCGAAACGCTGCCCGACGCGCAAGATGATGTCGAGGAACGCCGGCAGGATCAACGCGGCGCCGAGCATCAGCGCTGCCAGCACGCCAAAGCCCGCGATCAGCGATTGCCCGTACTGGAGCAGCAACAGCGCGACCGCGAACACGGCGCAGGCAGCCCCGCTTTGCAGGATCAGCCAACGGCGCTGCCTCTGTTGCCAGGCGCGCGGCTGCGCGGTCGCCAGCACCGGCATCCTGACAGCCTTGATCAGGCTGGTCGCGGCCGCGACCAGCGCGCCCGCAATGCTGATGCCGATTCCGGCGAGCCACCATTCAGGTCGCAAGCTGAGCTGCCCCGGGATTTGCGCGCCATAGAGTCCCCGCAGGGATGCTGCGACGTCGGGCAAGAGCGCGGCTGCAATGAAATAGCCGCAGGCTAGCCCGATCAGGCCTGCGACCAGCGACAGCGCCACGAGCTCGACAACCAGCACGGTGTTGACGAGTCGCGCCGAGGCACCGCAGGCCCGCAGCGTACGCAGCATCGGCAGCCGCTGCTCGAAGGCGAGGCCGACGGCCGAATTGACGATGAAGAGACCGACGAAGAACGACAGCAGGCCGAACGCGGTGAGGTTGAGATGAAAGCTGTCGGTGAGGCGCTCCAGCTCGGTCTCCGCATCCGGCTCGACCCGCTGCAAGCGGTCGCCGACGACGCTCGCCAATGGCGCAGGCTTGCCCTTCGGTTTGCCGATCAGAAGCCGCGAGATCTGGTCCGGCTTGTTCAGCAGCCGCTGCGCCACGCCGATATCGACCACCAGCACGTCGGGCACGAGCTGCGGCAGCACGCGCAGCGGCGGCAGTTTTGCGCCGTTGCTGATCGCCGGTGCCGCGCCCTCCTGCTCCTGCAAGTCGTTCAGCGTTTCCTTCGCCACCAACGTCTGGCCAGGCGGCGCGACGAAGCTGCTCAGATCGCCGGCGCCTAGGCGGGGTGCGTTGCCGACATCGACCGGCAGCGTCACCGGCTCGATGCCGAGCAGCCGGACCGAACGCCCGTTGACCTGGACCCGGCCCTCCAGCATCGGCGAGACCGGCCAGCCGGCGCGGCGGAGCTTGACGAACAGCTCCTGCGGAAAAGTCGCGGCATCAGGCGCGACCAGCATCGGCGTCCGCGCGCCGCCGAAGGTTGCCGCGGCGCGGTCATAGGCGTTGCGGGCCTGCTGATTGATGGCCTGCACGCCGCTCCACAGCGCAGTCGCCGCGATCAGCCCGATCAGGAGCGTCGCGAACTGCATCTTGTGGCGCCGCCAGTGGCTGAGCAGCACGGCGAGGACCCAGAGCGCGCGCCTCATGCGATCCGCCCGGCATGCAGGTTGACGTGGCGATCGAGTGTCGCGGCCAGATGCAGGCTGTGCGTCACCATCAGAAAGCCGCAGCCGGTGCGCGTGACGAGGTCGCCCGTCAGCGCCAGCACGTCCTCGGCGGTGGCCTCGTCGAGATTGCCGGTCGGCTCGTCCGCCAGCAGCAACGACGGCTTTGTTGCCAGGGCCCGGCCGATCGCGACCCGTTGCTGCTGTCCGCCCGATAATTGTTCTGGATAACGCTTGAGCAGCCCGCCAAGCCCGAGACGCTCGATCAGCTCGTTATACCAAGCCTCGTCGTACCGGCCGGCGATCCGCGCCTGAAACACCAGATTATCCCCGACCGACAAACTCGGGATCAGGTTGTATTGTTGAAACACCAGGCCGATCCGGTCGCGCCGCAGGCCCGCGCGTCCCGCATCCGACAATTTGGTGACCTCGGTGTCTTCCAGCCGGATCGTGCCGCCATCGGCGGTATCGAGCCCTGCGATCAGGTGCAGCAGCGTGCTCTTGCCGCTGCCGGACTCGCCGGTCAGTGCGACGCGTTCGCCGGCCTTGAGGTCGAGATCGACGCCGCGCAGGACATGGACCGGCTCACCGGCCGAAGAGAACGTCTTGGAGAGGTTTCGGATGCTCAGCACGATGAATGGCGCCGGACGGAATTAGCGGAATTGCTGCGTAGCACACTTGCTGCGGAAATGCCGGGTTGCGTTGCTATTGAAGCCGTTGTTAGCTCCCAAGAGGATCACATCAAAAAAGTGCCAAAAAGGGACGACGGGGAGAACGATGAGCGCTCAGGCAACGCAGCCCGCGGCGGGCAAGATGACGGGGACGTCCAAGGAAGCGCAAAAGCAAACGCCCAAGCAAACGCCCAAGCAAACGCCCAAGCAAACGCCCAAGCAAACGCCCAAGCAAACGCCCAAGGAAACGCCGAAGGAAACGCCGAAGGGTGCCTGGACCGTTACATTTCTTCTGTTTCTTTTCATGCTGGTGAACTTCGCCGACAAGATCGTCGTCGGTCTTGCGGGCGTTCCGATCATGACGGAGCTGAAGCTCGAGCCCGAGCAGTTCGGCCTGCTTGGCTCGTCGTTTTTCTTCCTGTTCTCGATCTCGGCGATCGTGGTCGGCTTCATCGTCAACAAGGTACCGACCCGCTGGGTGCTGTTGACGCTCGCGGTGATCTGGGCGCTGACGCAGTTTCCGATGGTCGGCACCGTCTCGTTCACCACGCTCCTGGTCTGCCGCATCGTGCTCGGCGCCGGCGAAGGCCCGGCGGCCTCGGTGGCGATGCACGCAGTCTACAAATGGTTCCCCGACGAGAAGCGCACGATGCCGACCGCAATCCTGTCGCAGGGTTCGGCCTTTGGCGTGATCCTGGCGGTGCCGGCGCTGAACTGGATCATCGTCAACCATTCCTGGCACTATGCATTCGGCGCCCTCGGAATCGTAGGGCTGATCTGGGTCGCCGCCTGGCTCGCACTCGGCAAGGAAGGCCCGCTGGACACCCACGCGTCGGCCGTGATCGAATCTAGAATACCTTATCTCCAGCTTCTGACATCGCGCACGTTCATCGGCTGCGTGACCGCGACCTTCGGCGCCTATTGGGCGCTGTCGCTCGGGCTCACCTGGTTCACGCCCTTCATCGTCAAGGGCCTCGGCTTTTCGCAGTCTCAGGCGGGCTTCGTCTCGATCCTGCCCTGGGTGTTCGGGGCGACCATCGTCATTCTCACGGGCTGGATCTCGCAGGTGATGCTGGCGCGCGGCTACACGTCGCGGATTTCGCGCGGCGTGCTCGGCTCGGTACCGCTGATCGTCGGCGGCCTGATCCTCGCGATGATGCCGCACGTCCAGGGCGCCGGCCTCCAGATCGCCCTGCTTGTGGTCGGCTCCGGCCTGTGCGGCGCGATCTACGTCGTCTGCCCGCCCATGCTCGGCGAATTCACGCCGACGTCGCAGCGCGGCGCGGTTCTCGCGATCTACGGTGCGCTCTATACGCTTTCGGGCATCGTCGCGCCGCTGGTGATGGGCAGCGTGATCCAGCGCGCCGGCAGCATGCTCGACGGCTACATGACCGGCTTCACCATCAACGCCGCGATCATGGTCGGCTCCGGCCTGCTCGGACTGCTCCTGCTCTGGCCCAACACGGAAAAGGCCAGGCTGACCGGTGGAGCTACGCCGCAGGCAACACCGCTGAAGAGCGCGGTGTCGCCGACGTAACGGGGCATCCGCCAACCCAATCACAACTGTCATCCCGGCGAAGGCCGGGATCCATACCCACGATTTTTAGCTTGGCGAAGACTGGTATTGACCAGCTCGCGCCACAACACCTTTCGGTGGCTATGGCCCGACCATCGAGTTTGTTGCTCAAGCCGCGATTGGCCGCTTCCGCTCCGTGAACGGCGACAGCACCACCGTCGCGACCATGAAGATCACGGACGCCCCGAACACCCAATGCGGCGCGCTCTGGTCCATGATCCAGCCGAACAGCAGCGGGCTGACGATGCCGCCGAGATTGAAGCCGGTGGAGACGATGCCGAAGGCGCGGCCGGCCGCGCCGGGAGGTGCTGCATTGCGCACCAGCATGTCGCGCGAGGGCGCGATCACGCCGGAGAGGAATCCCGCGGCCGCCATCGTGGCGGTCAGCGCCCAGCCCGGCAGCGTGACCAGCGCGATCAGCAGCACGATCGCCGCGTTCGCGGCAAAGCAGACGGCGGCGACATAGCCGTGGCGCTCGGTGTGGTCGGCAAGGAAGCCGCCCGCGAGCACGCCGGCGGCGCTCGCACCGAGGAAGGCGGTGAGCGCGACATTGGCCGCGGAATAGGTCGCGCCATAGCCACTCATCAGCGCCACCACGCCGAAATTGTTGATGCCGGCGACCGACAGGCTGAGCAGCATGAACAGTGCCGTCAGCGTGATCAGCGCCGGCGTGATCACGGCTTGTTTGGGTGCGTTCTCGGTGCCTGGCTTGGTCTTGTGCGCGCCGGCATCGGGAATGTTCATGGTCACCAGCAACAGCGCGACCAGAACGCCGATCGCGCCCGATGCGATCAGCGCACCGGTACCGCCGGACACCGTGACCAGCGCGGCGACGATCGCCGGTGCCACCGCGCCGCCGAAATAGCCGGCAAAGGTATGGATCGAGAAAGCGCGGCCCATCCGCCCTTCGTCCATGTGCTCGGCGAGGATGGCGTAATCGGCGGGATGGTAGACGCTGTTGGCGAGCCCGAGCAGAACGGCGCAGGCGACCAGCGAGGCATAGCTGAGGTGCAGGCCGAGCAGGATCAGCGCGAGGCCGCCGAGGGTGAGGCCGCCCAGCAGGATCCGTCGCGCGCCAAAATGGTCGACGAGATAGCCGGTCGGCGCCTGCGTCAGCCCCGACACCACGGCCGACACCGTCAGCGCAAAGCCGAGTTCGACATAGCCGACGCCGAGTTGATTCTTGAGGAACGGAAACAGCATCGGCAGGACCAGCAGATGAAAATGGCTGACCCAATGCGCGATCGAGATTCCCGTCAGCGTGCGTAGCGCGCTGTCCGCCTTGCCTTGTTGCGGTGCGGCGAGAACGTCGACCATTGCAGTTCCGTTTCACGTCCTTTGGAGACGCGCAAACTATCGGGCAGAGCGGTTATTTGTCCATGAACGCAGGCGCATGGCAGTAGCGCGGGGCGGGGGATTCCCCGCCGTCGTCCTGGCGAAAGCCAGGACCCATCACCCCAGGAAGCAGTTTGGCGAAAACTCGTGGTCCGGTACTGCGACCATCCACGATCGAGAGATCACGCGGTATGGATCCTGGCTTTCGCCAGGACGACAGTTGAGAGCGAGGCAAGAGCCGAGCCCTCAAAACGGCTCGTCATCCGGCCCGTAGCGGTCGCGCTTTGGTGTCGCGATGTCGCCGTCTTCGTAATCATCATCGTCGGTGTCGCGCGGAGGCGGAGGCTTCTTCGCCTTGTCTTTTGCTGGCGTGTCGTCCGCAATTTTGGGCGGCGCGCTCGGCTTGCCGATCTTGGCCATGGCTGGTCCCGGATGGTGATGCTGCGCCCGATCCTATCCCGAAGATATGTGCGGTTCCTGACTTATCTCAAGTCGTCAGTGCACCACCGGCCCGCCGGCCTTCTTCCAGGCATCGATGCCGCCGGCGATGTGGGCAGTGTTGGTGAGCCCGGCCTCCTTGGCGGCGGCGACAGCCATCGCGGAGCGCTCACCGAAGGCGCAGAAGAACACGACGCGGCGGCCGGTGGCGGCCGCGACCTCGCGCAGCATGCCGCCGGGCTTGAGGCTGTCCTCAACGGACGGATAGGGCGTATGCAGCGCGCCTTCGAGCATGCCGTGCTTCGTCCGCTCATTGGTCTCGCGCAAATCGACCAGCAGGATATCGGGACGGCCGAGGCTGCGGATCGCCTCGACGGCGCGGAGCGCACGGCCTTCTTTCTCCAGCTCCTCCTGGTGCAGGCCGACATGCATGTTGGCGGGCACCGCGACGTCCATCATCTTCGGGTTGGGCAGCTTCAGATTGGCCATCAGCTCGATGTAATCGTCGACCGAGCGCACCTGGAGCCGCGGATTGTAGCGCTTCTCCTCGCCGATGGTGGAGACGGTGTCGCCCTTGTAGTCATGCGCCGGAAACACCATGGTCTCGTCGGGCAGCTTGAGCAGGCGGTTGAAGATCGAATCGTACTGCGCACGCGACGAGCCGTTCTGGAAATCGGTGCGGCCGGTGCCGCGGATCAGCAGCGTATCGCCGGTGAAGACGCGGTCGCCCATCAAATAGGAATAGGAATCGTCGGTGTGGCCGGGCGTGTACATCACGTCGAGCGCCAGGCCCTCGATCGTCACCTTGTCGCCGTCGGCAACCCGCATCGCCACCACGTCGGCCTTGGTCTGGTCGCCCATCACGGTCATGCAATGGGTGCGGTCGCGCAGCTCGCCGAGGCCGGTGACGTGGTCGGCGTGCAGATGGGTGTCCACGGCCTTGACCAGCTTGAGATCGAGCTCGCGCAGCAGCTGGCAGTAGCGGTCCACCTTCTCCAGCACGGGATCGAGGATCAGCGCCTCGCCGCCGGCGCGGCTCGCCAGGAGATAGCTGTAGGTACCCGAAACACTGTCGAAGAGCTGGCGGAAAATCATGGCAAGACCCGGCGTGGAGTGATTCCAATTCTACTACGCCGCGGGACAAAAAGAGAAGTAATGTGCTGTTGAAATGAGAATATTTAGAAGATTTTTATTGTTGGGCTTCGGGGCAATCCGCAAACTCAGTGTCGTCCCGGCGAAGGCCGGGCGAAGGCCGGGACCCATAGCCACCGAATGAAATTTGGCGAAGATTCGTCGTTCAGGGCTCCTACCGCCCGCACTCGATAGACCTCGCGGTATGGGGCCCGGCCTGCGTCGGGACGACAGGCGAGGGTGGGCCCAAGATTACGGCCGCACCAATGTGTACCCGTTCTCGCTGAGAAACAGGATCTGCCCGACCCCGACTTGCACCGGCGTGGCGGCGGGGATGAACTCCGGCCGCTTGCCGGTTTCTCGCTCGATCGTGTCGACGGTGTTGAGGCAGATGTCGAAGCGTACGCCTTGCGCGATCAGGCTCTCGACCTGCTTGCGCCGCTCGCTGCCTGTGAACAGGAGATCGATGCCGGGACCGAACGCCACCACCTCGATCGCGACCTTGTCGGGGTCGTAGGCCTTCAGCAAATTGTTGGCGACGCTGAGCACCAGAGCTTGCTTCTTCGCATCGCCATCGGAGAGCTGCAGCACGATCTTGTGCTCGGCGAACGGCTTGTCCTGGAGCGGCACCTGTTGCGCAAACGCCGGCGGCATCGCCGCCCAGGCGAACAGTGCCAGTAGCATCGCGGATAGGGTTTGCGACCGCATCATCCCTGTCCCGCAATGCCCGGATTACCCTCGACGCCCTTTAGCGTGACGCCGGAGCCGAGCCGCTCCTGAAACATCCGGCCCGAGCGCAGATATTTTGCCACCACATCCCAAACCGGCGCGCCGTGCTGGCCGTTGACCGAGGCCCAGCCCGCGACCTTGTAGCGGTGGCTGGCACTGAGCGCCTTGCCGCCATTGAGCTTCAGCTCCGAGACGCGGCTGCCGATCGCCGCCGTCGGCGTACAGGTGTAGCTGAGCCCGCCGGCGCGCACCATGTCGCCACCCTGCTGGTAATAGGGATCGGTATTGAAAAGGTTGTCGCAGACGTCTTCCAGCACGTCCTTGATCTGGGCGCCGGTCATCTCCTGCACATAGGTCTCGGGATAGCTGATCGCGGTTTCCGCGAGCAAATCCTCCATCGTCAGCGCCTGGCCGGACAGCCCGGTGACGCCCCAGCGGAAGCCCGGCGACAGCGCGATCTCGGCGTCGAGCTCGGTGCGCAGCGCGCTGCAGATCAGCTCGTCGACCGGGCCGGCGAAATTGTCGCGGCGATATAGCAGGCGATCGGGAGTCGCAATCTTCTCCGACCAGTCGGTGACGTACGGCGCCCGCAACCGGCCGATCAGCTCGGCCATCCCAGGATCGGGCTTCAACAGCTCGGAATAGACCGGCAGCAGATGATATCTGACGTCGCCGACCTTGCCTTTTTCGAGCGCGAGATCGAGCACGGCAAGGAATTTGCCGTTGGAGCCCGCATTAGTGACGAGCGTCGTGCCGCTCGCATTTTTCACTGCGATGGGCTGCGGGATCGCATCATGGGTATGGCCGCCGAGGATGACGTCGATGCCGGTGACGCGGCTTGCGAGCTTGAGATCGACGTCCATGCCGTTGTGCGACAACAGGATGACCCCATCGACCTTGTCGGTGCCGCGCAAGCCGTCGACATGCTTCTGGAGCTCTTCCTCGCGGATGCCGAAGGTCCAGTCGGGCGTGAACCGTCTGGGATGCGCGATCGGCACGTAAGGGAAGGCCTGGCCGACGATCGCGACGCGATGGCCGCCGAGCTCCTTGATCACGGAGGGCTTGAACACGCGCCCGGTCGCCTTGTCGAAGGCGGGGGCGTCGTTGAAGGCCGCTTCCTCGGTCAGGAAAACGTTCTGCGCCAGGAACTCGCCCTTGAAGCGCGCGAGATTGTCGCGCAGCGCCTGCTCGCCGTAGGTGAATTCCCAATGCCCGGTCATCGCCTCGACACCGAGCAGGTTTGCGGCCTCGACCATGTCGCGGCCCTGCGTGGTGTTGGCGAGTCCCGTGCCTTGCCAGAGATCGCCGCCGTCGACGAGCACGGAGCGTTTTTCGCCGACATCGCCGCGCAAGCGGTCGATCAGCGTCTTCAGATGGGCGAAGCCGCCGAGCTTGCCGAAGCGGCCTGCGGATTTCTCGAAGTCGAAGCAGCTGAAGGCATAGGCGTCCGCGCTGTCGGGCCTGATGCCGAAACGGTCGAGGAAGGCGCGGCCGACCAGATGCGGCGGCCGTCCCGCCATCTCGCCGATCCCGATATTGACGCTGGGCTCGCGAAAATAGACCGGATTGAGTTGCGCATGCGTGTCGGTGAGGTGAAGGATGCGCGCATTGCCGAACCGTTCGAGGTCGTAAATGCTCGCGGCCTCAGCACCGCGCGCAAGCCGCGGCAGGCTGAGCGATACGGCAGCAAGGCCTGCGTTCTTCAGGAAATCGCGGCGGCGGATCGCCATCCAGAAATTCTCCGCGCCCTCTCATGGTCGCAAGGCTGTTGCACAAGCGAACAGTCTAGCGGATTTCCATCGCCTTCCAGGCTTCTTTTTCGGACATCGCCTGGAAGATCGACGCCTTCGCCAGCGCCTCGGCCTCCCTGGCTGCGGCGACGGCGCGGTCGAAATCGCCGCCATCGGCCGCCTTCTTTGCGGCGGCCAGCGCCGAAACGGTCACGGTCCATTGGTGGCGCAAGCTGGCAGCCTCCTTGGAGGCGGCTTCGGCGGCGGCATAGGCTGTCTTGTAATCCGCCTCGTTTGCCGCGTGCGCCGCCGGCGCGAGGCCGAGGGTAAGCAGCAGGGCGAGGGCAAGTGACCGCTTCATGGCCGCGCTCCCGGTCCCGATATCGGCAGGCCGTTGGCGACATAGGACAGGAAGTATTCGACGTCGCGGTATTCATCGGCCTGCGGCTCCATCGGAACCGCACGGGTCTGGCTGTTGCAGGTGACGAAGCGGCGACTGGTCGTGCCCATGCCGCTCCATTCGGAGCGGTAGATCGGCATCGCGTTCAGAATGCCGAGCGCCGGTGCCAGGATCTCGGCGCGGATGCGCTCGCCCGGGCTCTGCACATGGCAGCTCGCGCAGGAGAAGTTCATCTGGCCTCGGCGCGTGTAGAAATAGCGCTTGCCGTTCTCGAAGGCCGCGAGCGCGCGCGGATCGTCGGGGATCTTGATGTCCATCGGCTTGCCGCGCGAGGTGAAGGCCATGTACGCCGTGAGCGAGGCCATCTCGTCCTTGACGTAGGAGTAGGGCGCCTCGCCATTGGCCTCGCGGCAGCGGTTGAGCGCCAGCTCCAGCGTGACGACCTTGCCTTCCTTCTCGTCGAAATAAGGATAGTTCTGGCGGATGCCGATGCCGCCGTTCGGGAAGCAGTCGGCATAAGTCTTGCCGTTCTTGAACGGGGTGGCGAACATCTCCTTGCCGGCGTCGAGCGCGAACTCGTAGGGCGGGAACTCCTCCTTCTCCTGCCACTGCCGCTTCATGTCCTCGTTCATGGAATAGGGACCGTTGACGAAATCCTCGTGCTTCACGGTCGGGAATTTCTGGAAGAAGAAGTTCTGGAACGCCTTGGCATCGGCAACGGGATCGACCTTGTCGGCCGCCACCACGCGCGGAGAGGTGAGGGCCAACGCGACCAGCGCGGCGCTCAACGAACCAAGCAGGATGGAGGTGCGGGCCTTCATCACGAGATCTTCGCGGTGGTCGTGTCCGACGCACCCTTGTTATCGGTCCAGGAGACCTTGAGATCGTCGCCCTTCTTGGCCCCCTTGAAGCTGAACTTGACATAGGGGTCCTTCGAGATCGCGGTGCCCCAATCGGCAACGAAGACGTCCTTGCCGTTACATTCGAATGTCAGCTGCTGGATGTAATGCGCCGGGATCAGCTCGCCCTTGGCGTCCTTGACGAAGCCGGTATCCATGGGGTGCTGGATCAGCGCCTGCACCTCGGTGATGTCGCCGTTGGCGGTGGCGCGGACGCGAATGCTGGATGCCATCTCGATCTTCCTCGCTTAGCCGCCGCAGCCGCCGACGGTGACCTTGACCTCTTTGGTCGCGCTGTAGAGCTTGCCGTCGGCCTCCACGATCGCAACGACGTTGGTGGTTTTGGCCATCTTCAGCCGGTTGGCGACGGCAGGGATCGTGCCTTCGGGAATCCTGTAGCTGGCGGCAAGCGCGCTGGGATTCTCGGCCACGAAGAACGAGATCGAGGTGACCTTGTCGAGCGTCGTCGTCACCGAGATTGGCACGACACCGCCGTTCTCGGCGATCTCGGGGGCGTCCAGCTTGACCTTGTCGGACGGCTCGGCGGTTTTGCCGTACAGCGCCTTGACGGCGTCCGCCTCGCTCTTCTGCTTGAAGGCCTCTTCCGGATATTTGTCGTTGGCCGCGGCGCGCGCGGGCGCGGCGCCGAACGGCAGATTGCCGAGGCCGAGCAGCGCGACCGAGGCTGCGCCCTGAAGCATCAGGCGCCGCGTCGCGCTTGGGCCGGTGAGTGTGGTCATCTCGGGTCTCCCAACCAAATCTCGTGGCGTGCCTGAAGTCACAGGGTCTGCAGGAAATCAACGATCGCGCTGATCTCCTGTTCGGTCAAAATCCGGTTCCGGCCGAACGGCGGCATCATGGTCTGCGGATTGCGCTTGGTCTCGTCGAAGATGATCGCGGCGAGCTCGTTGCGATCGGGGTATTTGGCCTTGAGGTCCTTCAGTTCCGGCCCGATCGTTCCCGGCAGGTCGCCACCCCGGATGACATGGCAGGTCAGGCAATTGCCCTTGCCGCGGTCGAAAGCGAGTTTCTGGCCGTCTGCCACAGCGGACTGCGCCCACGCGGGGCTGGCGAGGCCGGCCGCAATGGCCAGCAAGATGAACAGAACGGGCGTCCGGGAAAAGGCGGTCAAGGCGTCATTCCGAGGCGTTATATCGATGGTCAAGATCGCGAAATAGAAGCGTTCCAAAGCACAAAGGGCACCGCCTGACAATCGAGACTATGCACGCGACAAAATGAAGTTAATATCTTCCCCATTGCAACTAATGAGATTATTTGTTCAGCCGATTTGGCCCGAGACTTAAGGGCCGTGGCGCGGGCCGGCGTTTCCCGAGCGTTTGGGCGCTCAACCTGTTTTCATCGCGTTCTCGTTTTTTCAAGGGGACCTCACTTGGCTGAATATGTCGTCGAATTCGGCAGGGATGGCGGTCGGGTCGAGTCGGATGGGCGGCTCGACGCACCGGCATTTCATCGCAATCACGAGCCGCTCTGGGCGGCACTGGAAAAACATCTCGCCGGCTGCACCGGCAACGTGGTCGAGCTCGGCAGCGGAACCGGCCAGCACGTGGTCTACTTCGCTCGTCACACGCCCGGCCTGATCTGGTGGCCGAGCGATCTCAACCAGCGCCACCTCAAGAGCATCGAGGCCTGGCGCGTTCATTCAGGCCTGAAAAACATCCGCTCGCCGCTGCGGATCGATCTCATCGATCCCGATTGGTGTCCGGAGATGAAAAGCGGGCAGGCGCCGTCAAGTCTTGCCGCATTGTTCTGCGCCAATGTCATCCACATCGCGCCATGGAGCGTCGCCGAAGGTCTGTTCGCCGGCGCCGGCCGCTATTTGCGGGCTGACGGCAAGCTGTTCCTCTACGGCCCGTTCAAGCGCGGCGGCAAGCACATCGCGCTCAGCAACGCCGTGTTCGACACCTCCCTGCGTGAAGGCAATCCCGACTGGGGCGTGCGTGACATCGCCGATGTCGAGGCCCTCGCCCGCGGCGTTGGTCTTCGCCTCGTTGATACGATCGACATGCCCGCGAACAATTTGACGCTGGTGTTTGGGCGCTAAGCTCAGACGGCGGTGCGCTCCCTCCCCCGCTTGCGGGGGAGGGTTGGGGAGAGGGTGTCTCCGCAATGGGGCATCCCCTAGAGGATAGAACCCTCACCCGGCGCTTCGCGCCGACCTCTCCCGCAAGCGGGCGAGGTGCACCGCCTGCTGCGCTCCCACTGATTCAATCAAGAGCCCGTCAACCCTCGCCGTCCTTCCACCCGATCTTCTCCTTCAAGAACCGAAACCCAATCACCTCGAACCCGGCGCGCTCCTTGTTGTCCTTGCCGTAGCCGTGGCCGCCCGCTTCAGGCTCGTAGAACCAGGCCTCGTAGCCCATGGCCTGGAGCTTTGCCGCCATCTTGCGCGCATGCCCGGGATGGACACGGTCGTCGCGTCGCGTGGTGGCGATCAGGATCGGCGGATAGGGCTGGCCGGCCTTGACGTTGTGATAGGCGGAGTAGGTCTTGAGCCAGTCCCACTCCTCGGGCTTGTCGGGATCGCCATATTCCGCGATCCAGCTCGCGCCGGCGAGCAGCTTCGTGTAGCGGCGCATGTCGATCAGCGGGATGGTGCAGAACAGCGCGCCGAAACGTTCGGGGTATCGCACCAGCATGTTGGTGATGAGGATGCCGCCGTTTGATCCGCCCTGTGCGGCGATGCGTTTTGCCGTCGTCACGCCGCGGCGGACGAGATCGGCGGCGACGGCTGCGAAATCATCGTGCGACAGTTTCTTGCCGGCGAGCCGGCCGGCATCGTGCCAGCGTGTGCCGAATTCGCCGCCGCCGCGCAAATTCGCCTGCACCGTCGTGCCGCCGCGCTCCAGCCACAGCTTGCCGAGCGACGAATTGTAATACGGCTTCACCGAATGGCCGAAGCCGCCATAGGCGCTCATATAGACCGGTGCATCGCCGGTCTCGCCAGTGGGGCCCGTCTGCACATAAGGGATACGCTCGCCGTCGATCGAGATCGCCTCGTGCTGGGTCACCACGAGGCCGTCGGCGTTGAATGTTTTCGGCGCCTGTTTCAGCACTGTCGGGCTCGCGACGCCGCGCTCCATCAGCAGCAGCGACGGCGGCGTCAGCGGATCCTGCACATTCGCAAGCAGGTCGCCATTGCTCTCGGAGGGGTGGCGATCCAGCGGCCAGATGTCGACCACGCCGATCTGCGGCAGGCCGCCGAGTGACGCGCGGCTCCAGCTCGTGGCGGACGGCGTGCAGATCTCGAATTGCGGCTGGAGCTCGTCGAGGATCGACAGCACCAGCTTTCCTCCGGTCCAAAACAGACCTTGCAGGGCGCGGCGAGCTTCCGGCTCGAACAGCACCGCGAAATCGCGGCTGCCGGCGAGGAACGCCGAGAGCGAGATGCCGAGCACGGTGTCGGCGGCATAAGTTCTGCCCTCGATCGACCAGGCTTCGCGCAGCTTCATCGCGAACCAGTCGCCATGCGCCTGCAACCAGATGCCGGTCGGCAGATCGAGCTTCGTCGTCGTGCCGTCTGCATCGCGCAGCCAGAGCGCATGATTGAAGAAATCGATCTGGTCGACGATCCAGCTGCGCGGGGCCGCAGCGGTGTCGTCGACGATGCCGGAGATCGCCATATGATCGGCCGTGGTCTCGATGATCACCCGCGCCTGATCGACAGGCTGGCCGCGCCGCCACAGGCGAACCGTCCGGGAATATCCCGAGCTCGTCGCCATGCCCTCGCCATGGGCGCTCGACAGCAGCAGCGTGTCGGCATCGAGCCAATCGGCGCCGCCCTTGGCTTCGGACAGCGCAAAGCCGTCCGCAACGAAACTCTTCGCATCGAGGTCGAATTCCCGCAAGGTGACGGCGTCGCTGCCACCGCGCGACAGGCTTAAGATGGCGCGCGAGCTTCCCTTCTGCGTGGTGATGCCGCTCAGCAGCCAGTCCTCGCCTTCGCGCGCGGCGAGCTGGTCGACATCCAGCATGATCTCCCACGCCGGATGCGATTTGCGAAACTCCGCGAGCGAAGTCTTCCGCCACAGGCCGCGCGGGTTGGCGGCATCCTTCCAGAGATTGTGCAGTTCAGTGCCGCGGCGGCTGATATAGGGGATGTTGTCGGGACGATCGTAGATCGCCGCGAGGATATCGCGGTCGCGCGCGAAGGCCGCTCCGCCGAACGCCTCGAGCGTCAGGCTGTTCTGTCGCGTGACGAAATCGAGCGCCTGCTTGCCTTCGATCTCCTCCAGCCAGAGCCAGGGATCGTCGTCGGGAGCGCTGAGCGTAGGCCTGTCGTCGACGGACATGAACGAAACTCCGGAAGGTTGCGGCGGATAGGATTTGATCGAGCGCAAGCCGTCAAGTGCGCGGCCCATTATCATCGGCCCGATTGCGTCAGAGACATGGCCTGCGCCCGTTTGCGCCGGTTGCCCGCCCTCCCGCGCCCCGCCATAGTGCCGGGAATCAAGCGAGCCCTTGAAAGTCTTGAAAGCCCCTCGAAAGCCCGTTGGGGCGGAAATGCCGATGCTGGATGTGACTGCAGCCAATGAGATCGCCGCCGACGCCCGCGTGCGCGGCAATGTGGTGCGCCTTGCCGCCGCGCAGGCGCTGACCGGCGCCAACTCGGCGGTGATCTTCGCCACCGGCGCGATCGTCGGCGCGACGCTCGCGCCCGACGTCTCGTTCGCGACCGTGCCGATCTCGATGTATGTGCTCGGCCTCGCCGCCGGCACGCTGCCGACCGGCGCGATCTCACGCCGCTTCGGCCGCCGCGTCGCTTTCATCGTCGGCACCGGTCTGGGCGCGCTGACCGGTCTGCTCGGCTCGTTCGCGATCCTGCACGCTTCGTTTCCATTGTTCTGTCTGGCGACTTTTCTCGGCGGCCTCTACGGCGCGGTGGCGCAGTCCTATCGCTTCGCTGCCGCCGACGGCGCCAGTGCGGCGTACCGGCCCAAGGCGGTGTCCTGGGTGATGGCGGGCGGCGTGTTCGCCGGCGTGCTCGGTCCGCAACTCGTGCAGTGGACCATGGATGTCTGGCAGCCTTACCTGTTCGCCTTCAGCTTCCTGGTCCAGGCCGCTGTCGCGCTCATCGCGATGGGCATCGTCGCCGGGGTCGACATGCCGAAGCCGGCGCCGGCCGATCTTCATGGCGGGCGGCCGCTGCTCGAGATCGTGACGCAGCCGCGCTTCATTGCGGCGGCGCTGTGCGGCGTCATCTCCTATCCCATGATGAATCTGGTGATGACGTCGGCGCCGCTCGCCATGAAGCTGTGCGGCTTGAGCGTTTCCGATTCGAATTTCGGCATTCAATGGCACATCGTCGCCATGTACGGGCCGAGCTTCTTCACAGGCGCGCTGATCGCCCGCTTCGGCGCGCGGAAGGTCGTTGCCGCCGGCCTGCTGCTGGAGGCCGGCGCCGCCGGCATCGGCCTGTCCGGCATCACCGCGATGCATTTCTGGGCCACGCTGATCGTGCTTGGTGTGGGCTGGAATTTTTCCTTCATCGGCGCCTCCGCGCTGGTGCTGGAGACGCACCGGCCGCAGGAGCGTAACAAGGTGCAGGCCTTCAATGATTTCCTGGTGTTCGGCATGATGGCGATCGGCTCGTTCTCGTCCGGCCAATTGCTCGCCAGTTACGGCTGGTCCGCGGTGAACATGGTGGTGTTCCCGCCGGTGGTGCTCGGCCTCGCCGTGCTCTCGCTGGCGTCCTTTGCTCGCCGCCGCAAAGCGCGGCTGGACGCGGCCATGGGCGAGTTCCCGGACGCGATCTGAGATGGCGGGAGGCTGTCAGCAACGTTGACACTTCGATCAAGGTCGAAGTGATTTCCGGGGCCTGGGTTGTTACATGATGCTCGTCATGAACAGGCGAGCGTGAAGCACGACGCTCGCGGGGGAAACGAAGGACAAGCGCAAATGCTCGACAACCCCCGACACGACGCATCCGTCGACGAATCCTCCCTCCGCTACGAAGGCTGGCGCATCGTCGCGGTCTGCTTCCTGCTCGCGACCTTCGGCTGGGGGCTCGGCTTCTACGGCCAGAGCGTCTATGTCGCCGAGCTCCAGCGCGCGCACGGCTGGTCGGCCTCGCTGATCTCGTCCGGCACGACGTTCTTCTATCTGTTCGGCGCGCTGCTCGTGGTCTTCGTCGGCGAAGCCGTCAACACATACGGCCCGCGCCTCGGCCTGATCGCGGGGACGCTGGCGATGTCGGTCGCGGCGGTTGCGATCGGCGCGGTGCGCGAGCCATGGCAGCTTTATCTCGCGAACGCCGTGCTCGCCTTCGGCTGGGCCGGCACGAGCTTGGCCATGATCACCAACACGATCAGCCTGTGGTTCGACCACAAGCGCGGCATGGCCATCAGTCTCGCGCTGAATGGCGCAAGCTTCGGCGGCATCGTCGGCGTACCGCTGCTGGTGACCCTGATCGGCCATGTCGGCTTCGCCAGCGCGATGTATATCGTCGCCGGCGCCATGCTGGCGCTGCTCCTGCCGGTGATCCTGATCGTCGTCGGCCGCCCGCCCGATCTCCATGGCCGGCGCGCCGCGACGAAAACGAAGCCGCAATCGTCGGCGCAGATTCGCAGCCAGGCGTTGCGCGATGTCGGCTTCCTCACCGTGACCATTGCCTTTGCTTTGGTGCTGTTCGCGCAGGTCGGCTTCATCGTCCACCTGATCTCGTTCCTGGATCCCGTGATCGGGCGCGAGCGCGCGGCCGTTGCGGTTGCGGTGCTGACCGCGATGGCGGTGATCGGCCGGGTGCTGTTTTCGCTGGTGATCGACCGCCTCAACCAGCGGCTTGCCTCGGCGCTATCGTTCCTGAGCCAGGCCGTGGCGCTTCTCGTCGTCATCAATCTGCACAATGACTACGTGCTGATCGCGGCCTGCGCATTGTTCGGCTTCTCGGTCGGCAATCTCATCACGCTGCCGTCGCTGATCGTGCAGCAGGAATTCGATTCCGCCTCGTTCGGCGTGCTGATCAGCCTCAACACCGCGATCAACCAGGTGACCTATGCGTTCGGCCCCGGCGTGGTCGGTTTTCTGCGCGATTTCTCCGGTGGCTATGAGCTGCCGTTCTATCTCTGCATCGCGCTGGAAGTGCTGGCGGCGGCGTTGATCATGGTGCGGGGACGAAGATCTCAGTCGTGAGCGAAGGCGCCTCAACACACTCCGTCATTGCGAGGAGCCCTTGCGACGAAGCAATCCAGGCTATCTCCGCGGTGACAGTCTGGATTGCTTCGCTGCGCTCGCAATGACGAGGAGAGGGAGCAGAACTCACGCCTCCCGCTGCTTCAGCAGCTCCTCCACATCCAGCCGCTTCGTGAACATCGCGAGCTTGCCGTCCGGCCCGAACGGCCATTGCTCCCGCGGCTTGTCCCAATACAGCTCCACGCCATTCTGGTCCGGATCGCGCAAATACAGCGCCTCGCTGACACCATGGTCGCTCGCCCCGTCGAGCGCAATGCCGGCCGTGAGCACGCGGTGCAGCGCATCGGCCAGCGCGGGTCGCGTCGGATAGAGGATCGCGGTGTGATAGAGCCCGGTCGTACCGGGCGGTGGCGGCGAGCCGCCCTTGCTCTCCCAGGTGTTGAGCCCGATGTGGTGGTGATAGCCGCCGGCCGAGATGAAGGCCGCGCCGGAGCCCATGCGCTGCATCAGCTCGAAGCCGAGCACGCCGCAATAGAAGCCGAGCGCGCGATCGAGGTCGGCGACCTTGAGATGGACGTGGCCGATCCTGGTGCCGGCGGCGACGGCTTGGTTCTGCGACATCTGGCTGCTCCGTTGACAATCCCCACATAGACCCTGCCTCGGGACAGTGCCACTGGCCTATCCTGAAACCCATCGTTTCCATATGCGAAACTATGACAGCTCCCGCATCTCGCCCTCCGGCAGCTCGAACTCGAACGTGTTCAGCGTCATCGACACCAGCGTGTAATAGCCGCAGAGACCAATCACCTCGACCACGCCGCGCTCGCCGAGCAGCTTCACCGCCGCGTCATAGAGGCCCTTCTCGACGCCGTGGCCCTCATGCAGCGACTTTGCGACGTCGTAGATCATCTTGCCCTTGGGATCGTCGAACTCGGGCGTGCGGCGGTCGCGGATGGCGTCGATGATGTCAGGGTCCATGCCACCGGCAAGCGCCAGCCGCTTGTGCGCGTACCATTCGTAATGGGCGGTCCAGTGCCGCGCCGTCACCAGGATCGCGATCTCCGAGAGCTTCGCGGGGAAGATCGTGTCGTAGCGCAGGACCTCGCCGAGCCGCGTAGCGTGACGGGCCATGTCGGGGCTGTTGAGCCAGGCCATCATCGGCGCCGGCGGCTTGCCGCGCTTGCCGGCAATCGACTCGTCATAGGTCTGCCGCTGGCTCTCGTTCATTTCGCCAGGCGAAAGAAGCTTCAGGCGCATTGTTGTTTCCTCTTTGTTTTCAAGCTTCGCCGTCGCGGCGACTATAGCGGATGCGTGACACGGAAGTGGTTGAATTCCGCGGGAGCTTGGCCCAGAGTCGCGCCCAACAAGCCGATTTTGAATGATGGAAACGACCAATGACTGACTCCAGGGCCAGCGAGACTGAGACCGCCGATCTCGAAACATTCCGCAGCGAAACACGTGCCTGGCTCGAGGCCAACTGCCCGCCGGAAATGCGCAAGCCCGCGACATCAGACGCCGACGTGTTCTGGGGCGGACGTAACGCAAAGTTCTCGTCGGAGCCGCAGCGCATCTGGTTCGAGCGCATGCGCGACAAGGGCTGGACCGTGCCCGATTGGCCGAAGGAGTATGGCGGCGGTGGCCTCAGCGCGGCCGAGCACAAGGTGCTGCGCGCGGAGATGGGACGAATCGGCGCGCGTCCCCCGCTGTCGAGCTTCGGCATCTGGATGCTCGGGCCGGCGCTGCTCAAATACGGCAACGACGCGCAGAAGAAGGAGCATCTGCCGAAAATCGCTGCGGGCCTGATCCGCTGGTGCCAGGGCTATTCCGAGCCGAACGCCGGCTCCGATCTCGCGTCGCTCCAGACCCGCGCCGAGAGCGACGGCGATGATTTCGTCATCACGGGGTCGAAGATCTGGACGTCCTATGCCAACTACGCCGACTGGATCTTCTGCCTCGTCCGCACCGATCCCGCCGCGAAGAAGCATGACGGCATCAGTTTCATCCTGTTCGACATGACCTCGAAGGGCGTGACCACCAAGCCAATCCTGCTGATCTCCGGCTACTCGCCGTTCTGCGAGACGTTCTTCGACAATGTCCGCGTGCCGAAATCGCACGTGGTCGGCACCGTCAACCGCGGCTGGGACGTCGCAAAATATCTGCTCCAGCACGAGCGCGCGATGATATCAGGCATGGGCGAGCGCGGCGTCGGCCGTCCGCTCGGCCAGATCGCGGCCGATTCCGTCGGCACCGATGCGCTGGGACGGCTCGACGATGCGTTGCTGCGTGGCCGGATCGCCAGCTTCGACGTCGACGAAGCTGCCCTTGCAGCCTGCGCCGAGCGCGCGGTCGATCTCGCCAAGGCGGGTCAGGCGCATCCGG
Source organism: Bradyrhizobium sp. Ken64 (assembly GCF_055807555.1). Lineage (NCBI taxonomy): Bacteria > Pseudomonadati > Pseudomonadota > Alphaproteobacteria > Hyphomicrobiales > Nitrobacteraceae > Bradyrhizobium > Bradyrhizobium sp. Ken64. Next base: position 145,063 of record NZ_JBVVPA010000014.1, read on the forward strand.
CGTTCTCGTCGGCGATGAAATATTACGGCACCGAGCTCAACAAGCGCCGTTACGAGATTCTGATGTCGGCCGGCGGCGTCGATGCGCTGGAATGGGAGAGCGAGCGCTCCAGGCAGGGCGCCCGTCCACGCGCCTGGCTGCGTACCAAGGCCAACTCGATCGAGGGCGGCACGACCGAGGTCATGCTCGGCATCGTCGCCAAGCGCATCCTCGATCTGCCAGGGGCGTAAGATTTCCCGTCATTCCGGGGCGCGCGAAGCGCGAGCCCGGAATCCATTTCACCGCGTATATGTCGCCTGATGGATTCCGGGCCTGGCCGTTCGGGCCATCCCGGAATGACAAGACAAAACAGATTTCGAATCGGAACCCGCACATGGCCCTCGTCCTCACCGAAGAACAATCGATGCTCCGCGACAGCGCGCGCGGGCTGATCAGCGACAAGGCGCCGGTGTCGCATTTGCGGCATCTGCGCGACAGCAAGGACCCCATCGGCTTTTCCAAGGAGTTTTGGCATTCCTTCGCCGAGATGGGTTTTGCCGGCTTGCTGGTGCCGGAAGAGTTCGGCGGCAGCGGGCTCGGCTATGTCGAGGTCGGCGTGGTGATGGAGGAGATCGGCCGCACGCTGATGCCGTCGCCCTTCCTCGCCACCAGCGTGGTCGCGGCCTCGGCGCTGAACCGTGGCGGCAATGCCGCGCAGAAGTCGGAATATCTGCCGAAGATTTCCAACGGCTCCCTGCTGGCGACGCTCGCGATCGACGAGGGCGCAAAACACCGCCCGCTTCACACCAGCCTCCAGGCCGTGCGTGCCGGCAACGGTTTCAAGCTCTCCGGCGCCAAGGCGCTGGTGGTCGACGGTCACGTTGCCGATCTCCTCATCGTCGCCGCGCGCACCGCCGGCGCGGCCGGCGAGCGCGAGGGGCTGACGCTGTTCCTGGTCAACCCTAAGGCCAGGGGCGTTGCGATCGAGCGCACCATCATGGTCGACGCGCACAATGCGGCGCGGATCGAGCTTGCCAATGTCGAGGTCAACGCCGACAGCGTGCTCGGCGAAGTCGACCAGGGTGGCGGGCTGCTCGACGGCGTGCTCGATATCGGGCGCGGCGCGGTGGCCTCCGAAATGGTGGGCCTGAGCGAAGAGGTGTTCAACCGCACCGTCGAGTACCTGAAGAGCCGCAAGCAGTTCGGCAAGCTGATCGGCGAATTCCAGGCGCTGCAGCACCGCGCCGCCGAGCTCTATGTCGACATCGAGATCACCCGGGCCGCCGTGATGAAGGCGCTGCAAGCGCTCGATGCGGACGTCACCAAGGCCGCCTCAGCCGTCGCAGTGGCGAAGGCCCGCGCAGGCACCACCGCCGCGCGCGCGGTGCAGGAAGGCGTGCAGATGCATGGCGGCATGGGCATGACCGACCAGTTCGACATCGGCTTCTTCATGAAGCGCGCGCGCGTGTGCGAGGAATTGTTCGGGGACGCCAATTACCACACCGAGCAGCTGGCGCGGGCGCGGGGATATTGAGGTCGCGAACATGAGACGCGAGCACGTGCCTCACACGCAGTGTCGTCGCCCGGCTTGACCGGGCGACCCAGTACGCCGCGGCCTCTCGATTGATCACAACCGTCTCTGGAATACTGGATCGCCCGCTTTCGCCGGCGATGACAGTTGAGAGTGTGGATAGCGCGCCCGCCCCAAGCTCGTCATTGCGAGGAGCACTTGCGACGAAGCAATCCAGACTGTCGCCTTGGAAAGACTCTGGATTGCTTCGCTCCGCTCGCAATGACGGCGGAGATACTCCTTACCGCACCGGCGGCGCGTATTGCACGCCGCCTGCATTCCACAGCTGGTTCATGCCGCGCGGGATCTTCAGCTTCGACTTCTCTCCGATGTTGCGCTCGTACATCTCGCCGTAATTGCCGACATGGCGGATGATGCGGACCACCCAATCCTTGGTGAGGCCGAGCTGCTCGCCGTAATTGCCCTCGGTGCCGACCAGCCGCATCACTTCCGGCTTCTTCGACTTCAGGGCCTCGTCGATGTTCTCCGAGGAGACGCCGAGCTCCTCGGCGTTGATCATCGCGTACAGCGTCCACTTCACGATCATCATCCAGTCGTCGTCGCGCTGGCGCACGACGGGCGCGAGCGGCTCCTTGGAGATCATGTCCGGCAGGATCATGTGGTCGCCGGGCTTCGACAGGTTGATCCGCAGCGCGTAGAGCTGGGAGACGTCGGCGGAGAGCGTGTCGCATTTGCCGGTATCGTAGGCTTTCACCACGTCGTCCAGCTTGTCGAACTTCATCTCTTCATACTTCATGTTGTTGGCACGGAAGTAATCCGCGACGTTGAGCGCCGTGGTGGTCCCGGTCTGGACGCAGACCTTGCTGCCGGTCAGGTCCAGCGCGGTTTCCTTGTTGCGCGCGCGCGGCAGCATGAAGCCTGCGCCGTCGTAATAGGCGACCGCGGGGAAATAGAGATCGTAGTCGAGCTCGCGCGCCATGCTCCAGGTCGAGTTGCGCGAGAGGATGTCCACTTTCCGGCTCTGCAATTCCTTGAAGCGCTCGCTGGCATCGAGCGCGACGAATTTCGCCTTGCTCGGGTCGTTGAAGATCGCGGAGGCCACCGCGCGGCAGAAATCGACGTCGAAGCCGGTCCAGTTGCCCTTGTCGTCGGGGATCGAGAAGCCCGGCAGGCCCTTGTTGACGCCGCACAGCACTTCGCCGCGGCGGACGGTGCGCTTCAGGGTGCGGGTGTCGTAGAATTCATAGATGATGGCCAGGACGGCGACCAGCACGGCGACTGCGAGCCCGATCAGCAGGCCGCCACGAAAAGTGCGCATCATGTTGCTCTCTCGAAATAATCGGGAAAAGGAATATTCGCCAGGGCGAGAAGATCAGAGTTCGGGCTTCTGCCGGATGACCACCTTGGTGCCGACAGGGACGCGATCGTAGAGATCGGCGACGTCGCGGTTGACGAGCCGGAAGCAGCCTGAGGAGACCTTGGTGCCGATCGTGTCGGGCCGATTGGTGCCGTGGATGCGATAAACGGTGGTGCCCAGATACATGGCGCGCGCGCCGAGCGGATTTCCGGGGCCGCCGGCCATGAAGCGCGGCAGATAGGGCTGGCGCTGGATCATCTCCGGCGGCGGCGTCCAGTCCGGCCACTCCTTTTTGTTGGTGATGTTCACCAGCCCCTGCCATTGAAAACCATCGCGGCCGACGCCGATGCCGTAGCGGATCGCGCGACCGCCGGGCTGCACCAGATAGAGATGCCGTTCGGCGGTCGAAATGATGAGGGTGCCCGGCGCTTCGGTGGTGCGGAAGTAGACGACCTGCTTCTGCCATTCCGGATCGAGCTCATAGGCATCGTCGGCGACCAGGCCCGGCTCGTCGCCGCGGTCGGGCTGCTGGGCGTAGGCATGGGGCGCGGACAGGATCAGGCCGATCGCAGCCACAAACATCCCGGTCAGGCGACGAAAATCCGTCATTTCAAGCTCTCCCCGCGGCCAAGGCCAAAATCATCTGGAACCATCAAATCTCAGGGCCATCTTCATGGCAAGTTCAAGGCACCCTTAGACGATATGTCACGAGAATGCTTTGGTTTTTTGACGGACGGCACGCAATACCACAAACGGGGGATGGCGCGAAAAGCTCAGATTACCGCCGACAAGTCGATGCGCTCCCTCCCTCGCTTGCGGGGGAGGGTCGGGGAGAGGGTGTCTCCGCAGAAAGACTCCCCCAGAGGAGAGAACCCTCACCCGGCGCGCGGGACGATGCTTCGCATCGCCCGGGCGCGCCGACCTCTCCCGCAACCGGGAGAGGCTCAGACCGAACTAGCGGCGAGATCAACTTCGCCAATTCGCACGAGATGCCAGCTAGATCTTGTTGTTCTCAGCCGCGATCCCGAGCCGCCGGACGATCTCCGTCCCCACGGCCCGCGCCTCAGGCCTCGAACCGATGCGAGGACTGCGAAACCGTCGTCCCGACTGCGATCGGATCACGACGATGCAGTGCTCCTCCTCGGACCGGCCGCGGCGCTCGACCGTGATCGTCTTGACGTCGCACCCTTCGATGTGGTCGGCGCGCAACGTGCCGTCGCCCCACAGGCGTTCGACTCGGATATCGCCCTGGCGGATGACCCAGAAGGCGCCGGTCACAAGGTTGGCATATCGGTGCACGCCGAAAGCGGCGAGCGCGCCGACCGGCAGCAGCATGATGTCGACCGGCCCGGGCGACAGGCCACGCCAGAGCCTGTAGGCGTAGGGAACGGCGCACAATGCGACGACGATCAGCGCGACGATCCTGATGTCCCTCGTCGAAAACGGCTCGAGGGGGTCACCGAGACGCATCTCGGGATTGCTGGCATCGAGCGGATTGACCGGAGACTCGACATCGGGAACGTCGAATTGCGCGGCGATCCGCGCCACCGTGTCGTGCACGTGGGTGACATCGGCGATCGGCGGCGATGTCAGGCGTTCTCCGGAGGCCAGCGTGAAGGCGAGCTGGAAGCGGGCTTTCGCCCTCTTGCTGCCGGGAACCTGCAATCCCCTGATGTCGTCCTTGGCAACGATCCGCGTCCGCAGTTTTCCGAACGGGCGCTGCTCCCCGATCAGGATCTCGTCCGACGTGATGATCCACACCACCGCCGGCGCCAGCATGATGATTCCGACGAACGCCGCTCCCACCAGCAGCGCGACCACGGAGATGATCACTTCTAGGAGGTCGTGCGTGAACAGGCCCGGCGTGAAGCACAGCGCCACGGCGGCCGCAAAGCCGGACATGACCAGCCGCTGCGCGATCGAGGCGCCTTCACGAAGGCGAATGTCGGGGCTGCTGGTGGCGTCGTCCATCGCGGGCGCTGATCTCTGTCGGCGCGAAACTCCACGGACGGGTCCGTGGAGTCAAGCAGCGGCGGGCGAGCGGTCCTCGCCGGACGATCTGATCAATTCGGCGCAAGCCATAGCCTGAGACCGAACGAAATGATGGTGACGGCGCTCACCCCGCCGAGCCAGAGAACGGCGAACCAGATCAGCCGCCGCCTCAGCGGCATCAGTTCTGCTTTGCGTGACATCAGTGATAGCCGCTCCCGGCCCGGACCTTGCCGCGGAAGACCCAGTAGGCCCAGCCGGTGTAGCCGAGGATCAGCGGCACCAGTCCGGCCACGCCCACCAGCATGAAGAGCTGGCTGTTCCGCGGCGCCGCCGCCTGCCAGATGGTGATGCTCTGCGGCACGATATAGGGATACATGCTGATGCCCAGCCCGGCATAGGACAAGGCGAACAGCACCAGAGACAGCAAGAACGGCCGCGAGTCCTGCTTTCGGGTGAGGCTGCGCATCAGGAGCGCGCTCACGGCGGCGACGGCGATCGGAACCGGCGCGGCCAGGACGATGCCTGGCCAGGCGAACCAGCGTTGTGCGTATTGGATGCTGAGAAAAGGCGTGGCGATGCTGACCGACGCGATGGTCGCAAGCATCGCGAACAGCAGATACCAACTCAGCCGGTAGGCCTTGTCGCGCAGGGCGCCCTCGGTCTTCAGGATGAGCCAGTTGGCGCCCAGCACGCAATAGCCGATGACCAGGGCGATCCCGGTCAGGAGGCTGAACGGCGTGAGCCAGTCCCACCAGCCGCCGGCATAATGCCGCGCCTCGACCTGCACGCCCTGCAGGATCGCCCCGAGCGCGATCCCCTGCGCCAGCGTTGCCACCAGAGAACCGGCGGCAAAGGCAATGTCCCAGCGGTTTCGTGCTGCGGTGGTGCGCCAGCGGAATTCAAAGGCGACGCCGCGGAAGACCAGGCCGATCAGCATCGCGATGATGGGCGTGTAGAGCGCCGGCATCAGCACCGCATAGGCGAGAGGAAAGGCGGCCATCAGGCCGCCGCCGCCCAGGACCAGCCACGTTTCGTTGCCGTCCCAGACCGGGGCCACGCTATTCATCATGACGTCGCGGTCGGCCTTGGCGGGAAACAACGGAAACAGCATGCCGAGGCCGAGATCGAATCCGTCCATCACGACATAGACGAACACCGCGAAGGCGATGATGAAGGCCCAGACGGTCGCGAGATCGACGGCGGCGATCATGACGGCGCACCCTGTGCCGCAGCGCCCGAGGCCGGCGTGATGCCGGCGGCGCGCGCCGGTATGTCGCCGCGCGGCCCCTGCTCTCCCTGGTGAGGCGAGGCCGCCATCAGGCGCAGAATGTAAATGGCGCCCGCCGCGAACACGATGAAATAGACGTTGACGAAGGCCAGCAGCGACGACCCCACCGCCGGCGCGGCCAGCGGCGAGACGGCGTCCACGGTTCGCAACAGGCCGTAGACCGTGAAGGGCTGTCGGCCGGTCTCCGTGGTGATCCAGCCGGCGAGCACCGCGATGAACCCCGCCGGGCCCATGTACAGCGCGAAGATATGCAGCGGACGGGAGTCGAACAGGGTGCCGCGCCAGCGTGCCCAGAGGCTGAACAGCCCCAAGCCGAAGATCAGGAAGCCAAGCCCGACCATGATGCGGAACGACCAGAATGTGATCGGCACCGGCGGCCAGTTTTCGCGCGGCACGGTATCAAGTCCTGCGAGCGGCGCATCGAGGGAGTGCTTGAGGATCAGCGAGGACAGTTTCGGGATCTCGATCGCGTAATCGACCCGGCCGGCGGCCTGATCGGGAAGCCCGAACAGAATCAGCGGCGCACCGTCCTTGTGACTCTGGTAGTGCCCCTCCATGGCCATGACCTTGGCCGGTTGATGCGCCAGCGTGTTGATGCCGTGCTGATCGCCGGCAAGGATCTGGATCGGCGCGACCAGTGCCGCCATCCACATCGCCATCGAGAACATCACCCGGGGGCCGGCGAGATGGCGGTCGCGCAGCAGATGAAACGCGCCGACCGCGCCGACCACCAGCGATGTCGTCAAATAGGCGGCGAGCACCATGTGCACGAGCCGGTAGGGGAAGGATGGATTGAAGATCGCCTCGAACCAGTCGGCGACCACGAACTGGCCATCAGAATTGACGGCGTAGCCGGCCGGGGTCTGCATCCATGAATTGGCGGAGAGGATCCAGAACGCCGAGATCAACGTGCCGATCGCCACCATCAGCGTCGCGAGGAAGTGCAGCCTCGGGCCGACGCGTTCGAGACCGAACAGCATAACGCCGAGGAAACCGGCTTCGAGGAAGAACGCGGTCAGCACCTCGTAGGCCATCAACGGACCGATGACCGGTCCGGTCTTGTCGGCAAAGGCCGACCAGTTGGTGCCGAACTGGTAGGACATCACGATGCCCGACACCACGCCCATGCCGAACGTGATCGCGAAGATCTTCAGCCAGTAGTGAAACAGGTTGAGGAAGACCTCGCGGCCGGTCCACAGCCAGATGGCCTCAAGCACCGCGAGATAGCTGGCGAGCCCGATCGAGAACGCCGGAAATACGATGTGGAACGACATCGTGAACGCAAACTGCGCGCGCGCAAGCACGATGGGATCAAGATTCGACAGCATCGGCGCTCCCGTACAACACGACAATCGTGACGACGCGGGCGCCGATCTGGCAGCTCAGCTATGCCATCGCGCCCGGCCACTGCATGGATGACTCATGCCGCGTGCGCATCCTATAGGACTCTTTGTCTAAGCTGTAAGACATCAGCTATTGGCGTTCAGCAGCTTTGCCACGGTGCGGTCGATCTCGTCATAGCGGCCTTCGCCCGCGTGCTGGAACACGATCTTGCCGTTCTGGTCGATGATGTACTGCGCCGGCCAATACTGGTTGCTGTAGGCGTTCCAGGTCCTGGAATCATTGTCCTGCGCCACCGGATAGGTGATGCCGTGCCTCTTCAGCGCCGCCTGGACATTGGAGGCCGAGCGCTCGAACGGGAATTCCGGCGTGTGCACGCCGACCACGACGAGACCCCGGTCCTTGTACTTGGCATAGAGGTCGGTGACGTGCGGCAGCGTGTTGACGCAGTTGACGCAGCCATAAGTCCAGAAGTCGACCAGCACGACCTTGCCGCGGAGGTCGGCGAGGCTGAGCGGCTTCGAGTTGAACCAGTTGTTGATGCCGGTAAAGTCGGGCGCAGTCTGCTGGCTGGCGGCAGCGGTGACGACAGGGACGGCGCGCGCGGCCTCGTCGCAGATGCCGGGGATGACGGCGCCTGTCACGGCGATGCCGATCAGTGCGGCGGAGACGGCGAGCAGCTTGAAAGTCATGGACGAGTCCTCCGGTTGAGATGCGCGATGATCACAGGCCGATCTGGCCGGTGGGATAGAAGCCGGTGAGCCACGCCACGATCAGCGTGTCGTATTGGAAATAGGCGGCGAGCGCGAAGCCGATCACGACGACGCCAAAGCCCTGCTGCAGCCTCGGCGAAATGCGCGCGAGGCTGCGCACCCGCGTGGTGGCGGCCTGCCCGCCATACGCGATCGCAAGCATCGGAATAGCGGCGCCGATCGCGTAGGCCACCAGCAGCGTGCCGGCCCAGGTTGCGTTCTTCGTCGTGGCGACCAGCGTCAGGATCGAGCCGAGCACCGGGCCGGCGCAGGGCGTCCAGACCAGGCCAAGCGTGGTGCCGAGCACGAGTCCGCCGAGCGCGCCCTCGCGCTGCGTGGCGCCGGAGTTGCCGAGATCGAGCCAGCCGTTGAGCCGGATCGACAGCCATTCGAACGGCGCCGGCCACAGCATCAACAGGCCGAAGCCGAGCAGCAGGATGGCTGCCGCCTCGCGCAGCACGTTCGGATCGAAATCGAAAGCCCGCGTCAGCGCGCCCAACAGCAGCGCGACGGCCGAGAACGAGACGACGAAGCCGAGCGCGATCATCGCGGGGCGCAGATGCGAGCTGCGACCGATCGAGGCGCCGAGCAGGATCGGCAGCATCGGCAGCGTGCAGGGCGCGGCGATGGTGAGGATGCCGGCGAGAATCGCGAAGAGAAGTTCGAGCATCGGGGGCACTCGTGAAGGGGGTCACGAGGGCTGTTCGGGATAGATGTGTCGGACGTTACGCCGCGTCACACGTTCGTGACGGGCGCGGCTGCGGGCCGCAACGATGGTGCGTTCCCTCCCCCCTTGTGGGGAGGGTTAGGGAGGGGGTAGCCCAGGAGATGGTCTACCCGTCTGGCATCATGCCGCGCCTGCAAGTCGAGAGAGTCCCCGTGTGGCCCCCTCTCCCTGCCCCTCCCCCACAAGGGGGGAGGGAACGAGAGAGACGTGCCCGCCTCACTCAAGCGCACCGCCGCAGCCGTCCACCCCAAACACAAAACGACCCGGAGGGGGGCATCCCGTCCGGGTCGTTGGAGGTCTTGGGAGGTTTAACGAAACCGTATGTGAGCTTTATAGGAGGGAAGTTTTTCCGCCTGATGTTGTGCTTTGTTTCAATTGTTTCGTCGGCGGTAACACTTCCGTGCCCGGGGTAGGGCCAAAACGAACGCCCTATCCCATTGAAATATCTGAACTTCAGGCAGCGAAGCGCTCGACGCCACAGCCCTTAAGCAATTCGGCGAGTTGCTTGCGGGCGTAGAACATCCGGGTCTTCACCGTGCTCTGCGGGATGCCGATGATCTGTCCGACCTCCTCCACCGACTTCTCATGGTAGTAGACGAGGGTGATGATTTCGCGATGCGCGGGTGACAGCTTCTGAACGCAGGCGCGCAGGATGGCGCTGGTGTCGCTGCGGTCGAGCGAGGTCTCCGGCGTGTCGCAACCGTCGGCGATCTGGCGCACGTCTTCCTGATCGATGTCCTCGAAGCGACGCTGGCGCATTGCGGTCAGCGCCTTGAAGCGGGCGATCGAGAGCAGCCAGGTCGAAACCTGCGAGCGGCCCTGGAATTGGCCGGCGGTCCGCCACACGTCCAGAAACACTTGGCTGACGAGGTCTTCCGCCGTAGTCGCGTCGCGCACGATCCGCAGGATGAAGCGGTAGACGCGCACATTGTGCCGGCAATAAAGGATGTGCATGGACGTCCGGTTGCCGTCGGCAATGCTTTCGAGAAGCATGTCGTCCGAGGTCGCCTGAGCGGCAATGATGCTCTGGCTGGCTTGGGCGTTGATGGCGATGACGTTCGGCATTGACTTGGCTCCCCGTAGCGCCGCAACCGAGCGGCGTTTCCTTGGACCAAAGTGTTAATGAGCCAACGTTTCGGGACGTCTGCACGAAAAGGAGAAAATGGTTTCGTGCGCCGCCAAATTGTTTCGTCGAATTAGCCGCGACGAAACATTCGGGGCAAAAAAGCGTGGAATTTCAATATACGGAAAATACGGGGGTGGGGATGAGGCGACGAGCGAAGGGGCCGGGAACGTATTTCGGGCTTTTGCGTTCGATGTCGCCTCAATCCCAGCTGTCGTCCTGGCCTAGTGCGCAATTGCGCACGGGGGGCCGGGACCCATAACCACGGAGTGGGTTTGGCGAAGACACGAGGGACCAGCCTCGCGCAGCAACTTCTGCTTGGGGTAACGGGTCCTGGCTTTCGCCAGGACGACGATGGGGCCTACGCCTTCTCGCCCGACGGCGAGAACAAATAGCCGCCGCCGCGGATGGTGCGGATCACGGCGGGTTTGGTGGGATCGGGCTCGATCTTGCGGCGGATGCGCATGATGCGCAGGTCGACGGCGCGGTCGAAGGCTTCGGCGTCGCGCGCGTTGGCCAATTCCAGCAGGCGCTCGCGCGACAGCACGCGCTTCGGATTGGCCGCGAACACTTTCAAGAGCCCGAACTCGGATGCGGTCAGCGGGTGCTCGTTGCCCTCGTCGTCGCGCAAGGCCTGCGCTTCGAGATCGAGCCACTTCGTCCCGAACCGTACCAATTGCTCCTTGTCCGATTTCGCAGCCGCCGTTTCCGCCACGGCTTTCGCCGGTGCGCTCCGGCGCAGCACCGAGCGGATGCGCGCCATCAGCTCACGCAGCTCGCACGGCTTGGCCACGTAATCGTCGGCGCCGAGCTCGAGGCCGACGACGCGGTCGATCGGGCTCGCCGTCGCGGTGAGCATGATCACCGGCACGTTGATGCGGCTCTTGAGGTCGCGGATGATCGAGAGCCCGTCTTCCTCCGGCATGTTGAGGTCGAGCACGACGAGGTCGGGCATGCTGCCGTCGATCGCCGTGCGCAACGACTTGCCGCCGTCGCACAGCGTCACGGTGAAGCCGTGCATCTTGAGGTAATCGCCGACCATCTCCCGGGCCGGGGCCTCGTCGTCGACGATCATGATGTGCTGGCTTTGGGTCATGGTCCTGAGATCACGGGATTTCGGTCGCGGGGAGGGTGATGGTGAAGGTCGAGCCCTTGCCGGGGCCCTCGCTTTCGGCGGTCACCTCGCCGCCATGCATGTCGATGATACGCTTGACGATGGACAACCCAAGCCCCGTCGAGCTCTCGCCGGCGGTCGGTTTTGCCGAAAGCCGCTGGAATCGGCCGAACAGGCGGCCGAGATCCTCCGGCGAGAGGCCGGCGCCCTCGTCGCTGACGCGGACGATGGTGTCGCCGCCCTCATGGCTGACGACGACGCCGATCTTGCCGCCGATCGGTGAGTATTTGATGGCGTTGCTGATCAAATTGTCGATCGCCTCGCGGATGCGGTCGGTGTCGCACATGGTGACGATGTTGACGGGCGCGGTGACGCTGATCGCCTGCTGCTTGTTGACGGCGAGCGGCTGGTTGGCCTCGGCGACCTCCTTGACCAAGGCCGCGACGTCGACCGGCTCGCGGCGGATGGTGATGTCGAAGGCATCGGCCATCGCGTCCGAGATCAGATGATCGACCATCGTGGTCAGGCGCTTGGTCGCGTCGCGGATGTGATCGACCTGGGCGACCACGCCGCCTGACGACGCGCCGGTTGAGATCAGCTCCTTCAGCATCTCGGTGCGGCCGAGGATGACGCCAAGCGGGTTCTTCAGATCGTGCGCAACGGTGCCGAGGATTTCGTTCTTGAAGCCGTTGGCGCGCTGCAGCCGCAGCCATTGCGCCGAGAGGCGGCGGTTGGCCTGCATCAGCGCGCGGGTGCGCTGGGCGACGCGGTCTTCCAGCTGGGTGTTGGCGGCCTGGAGCTGCTGGTAGAGGATGACGTTGTCGAAGGCGATCGAGAGCCGGCTGGAGAAGATCTCGACCAGCGAGCGGTCGGTTTCCGACAGCTCGCGCTCGGCCTGCAGCAGCACCACGACCTCGCGGCCGCTTCCGGTGCGCAAATAGATCACGCTGCGGTGGTCGGCGAATTCGTTCTTGCGGCCCTGGAAAGCGGCTTCCACCATCGCGCGCAGATCGGGGTCGAGCGCCTTCGACGAGGTCGTGCCGATGAAGCGGCTGTAGCAGCCGCTGCCGGCGAGCACCGAGAGCTCGGGGTCGATGCCGCCATTGTCGCGCAAGACCAGGATGCCGGCGCAATCGACGTTGAGCAGCGAGGCGAGCTGGGTCAGCACGCCCTCGGCGAGCCGCTGCATCGACTTGAAGTCGTACAGCGTCGAGGCGGCGTCGATGATGATCTCGAGCCCGCGCCTTGTCTGCAGCATGCGCTCGAGCTGCTGGTAGGAGCGCAGCGCCGCGGTCAGCGAGGTGAACAGCTTGTCGGCGGTGAGCTCGGTCTTGGCCTTGTAGTCGTTGATGTCGTACTGCACGATCACGCGCCGCTCGGGCGCCTGGCCGGGCTGTCCGGTGCGCAGGATGATGCGGACGGTCTCGTTCTTGAGCTCGTTGCGGATGTACTCGACCAGCTCGAGGCCGGCGACGTCCGTTTCCATGATGACGTCGAGCAGCACGGCGGCGATGTCGCTGTGCGCGGCCATCAGCTTGCGACCTTCCGCCGCGGAATGGGCAGAAAGGATCTCCAGGCCCTGGCCGTTGAGGTTGTAGTCGGACAGCGCAAAGCGCGTGCCGTCATGCACGGCCGGATCGTCGTCGATGACGGCGATCTTCCATTTCCGGGCGTCAACATCCTCCGATGCGGTACCGGTATCGTCGATCAGGTGGAGGACATCGTCCTGTTCGGCCATTGAGAAGTCCCGTCAGTCTCTGTGCTTTGCCCGCCGCCCCTGGCGACCCGGGGCATGATAATGCGAAATGTGGTGCCTTGTCCCAGCTTGGATTCCAGCATCATGCGCCCGCCGAGCTGCTGGGTGACGAGGTTATAGACGATATGGAGGCCGAGTCCCGTGCCACCTTCATTGCGCCTGGTGGTAAAGAATGGGTCAAAGGCCTGGCGCTGCACGTCGGAGGTCATGCCGGCGCCGTCATCTGTGAAGATGATCTCGACGTCGTCGGCCCCGCGGGGGCGCGCCGAGATCGTGATCGTGCCGGCGCGGCCGTCGGCAAAGGCGTGGTTGGCGGCGTTGAGGAACAGGTTGGTCAGGATCTGGCCATAGGAGCCGGGATAGCCATCGAGCAGCAGTCCCTCGGGCATGTCGACTTGGAGCGTGATCGGCGAGCGCTTCAGTACCGGGCGCAGGCTCGCGATGATCTGGTCGGTGGCTTCGCTCAGTGAGAACTGCCGCCGCTCGGCATGCGAGCGGTCGACCGCGACCTGCTTGAAAGACTGGATCAGTTCGCCGGCGCGCTGCAGATTGGCGACGAGCTGCTGCGAGGCGTCGCGCGAGGACTGCACGAATTCTTCCAGCTGCGAGCGGCGCAGGCCGCCGTCGCCCTTGAGCTGGGCCTCGAAGATCTCGGTGCGCCGGGCAAAGCTGGACGCAACGGTGAGGCTGATGCCGATCGGATTGTTGACCTCGTGCGCGACGCCGGCGACGAGGCCGCCGAGGGCGGCGAGCCTCTCGGCATCGATCAGATTCTGCTGCGCGGCGTTGAGCTCGAGCAGCGCACTCTCGGCCTTCTCCTTGGACGCGCGCAGCTCGTCCTCGGTTTGGCGCTTCGCGATCGCGTTTTCGCGGAACACTTCCACCGCGCGCGCCATGGCGCCAACTTCGTCACGCGCGCGCGTGCCCTGCACCTCGCGGCCGAGGTCGCCGAGCGTAATCGCGCGCATAGCCGCCATGATCTGCTGCAGCGGCAGCCGGATCGACAGCGCAATCAGCACGCCGGCAGTGAGGATGATGCCGAGGAAGATCACGGCGATGGAAAGAACACGGCGGGAGATGTCCGCCAGCGTGCGGTCGAACGTCTCCTGCGCCTTCTGCTCGCGCTGGCGCATCTTGGTGGAGAGATCGTCGATGGCGCCGATCGCCTCGGCCTGGTTGGCGTCGATGGTGTTGCGCAGCAGCTCGGTACGGTTCGTGAGCTGCTCGGAGAGCTTTGCGAAGCCCTCGCGCAGCGCGGCGGTCCGGGCCGCGAGCCGTCGCAGCGCCATGCGCTGCAGATCGTTGTCGGCGAGATCGATCATCACGGGGATGGTCTTCTCGATCGTCTCGGTGTTGCGGCGGGCGTCGTCGGCCGCACCCGGTGACAGCGACAGATAGTAGGAATTGGCCGCGACCAGCATCGCGGTGAAGGCCTCGCGCGACTTGCCCAGCGAAGGCCAGATCAGCGCGTCGCGATGGCCGGTGGCACCTTCGATGATAGAGTAAAGCCCGGCCATGTCCCGGGCAGGTCCCTGCACCTGATCCTCATAGGTCCTGGCGATGGTGGCCTGCACGCCGCGCAGCTCGCCGAAGCCGTTGAGGAAGCGCTCGGTGGTGCGCTCCAACTCCTCGACCGAGCCCGACAGCATCGGGTCCTTGGCGGCACGGTTGGCCAGCGTACCCAGCACCGCCTCGCGCAGCAGCAGTATCTCGGCGAACAGGTCGGGGCTCGGCTGGTTGATGTAGCGGTGGATCAGATTGTGCAGCCGCCCGGTCTCGCTTTCGAGCAGCGCCAGGATCCGATCGGACTCACGCACCTGGCGCACATCGTCCCAGGCCGAGCCGAGCACCTGCGAGCCGTTCCAGATCAGCCCGACCAGCACGATGACCACGGCGGAGTTCAGCGCCGCGATCGACAGGATGCGCCAGCGGATCGGCACCGCCCGGAGCACGCCGACCAGCCGCGCGCGCAGCCGCCCCATCGGGCCGGGCGACCTGTCTGCATGCTCGCTGTGTCCAAGCCCGGGCAAGTGGCCTCACTCCACCTTGCGAATGCGTTCGATCAGCGCGGCCGCGGCCGGATCTTGCCCGGTCTTGGCGTAGATCGCGACCATCGCGTCCTCGAACGGCTTGCGGTCGATATCCCTGACGACGGTGACGCCCGCTGCTTCCGCCTTGCGCTGCGACTGCTCCTCTAGATCGCGCCATTTCTCGCGCATGAAGCGGCTGGAGCGCTGCGCGGCTTCCCTGAAGATGGTCTGGTCGTCGGCCGAGAGGCTTTTCCAGGCCTTCAGCGAGATCACCAGCACTTCGGGGCTCATCGTGTGCTCGGTGAGCGCGAGATAGCCGGCATGCTTGTAATGATCCGTCGTCACGTAGGAGGGCCAGTTGTTCTCGGCGCCGTCGATCAAATGGTTGGCAAGCCCGGCAAGCACCTGCCCATAGGGCATCTCGACCGGCTCCGCGCCGAGCGCGCGGATCATCTGGCTCATCAACTCCGACTGCTGCACCCGGATCCGCAATCCCTTGAGGTCGGCGACGTTCCTGACCGGGCGGGCGCCGTTGTAGATCGACCGCGCGCCGGAATCGTAGAAGGCGAGGCCGACGAAGCCGTAGGGCTCGAAGCTGCCGAGAATCTCGCTGCCGACCGGTCCGTCCAGCACCTTCTGCATGTGCTCGATGGACCGGAACAGGAACGGCATCGCCAGCACGTTCATCGCCGGGACGAAGTTGCCGATCAGCGCCACATTGGTCCGGTTGAGGTCGATCGCGCCGACCCGGGTCTGCTCGATGGTCTCCTTCTCCTCGCCGAGCTGGCGGGAGTGGAACACCTTGACCTCGTGCCGGCCGCCGCTGCGCTCGGCGATCAGGGCGCCCATGTAGCGCAGCGCCTGCACGGTCGGATAATCCTCGGTCTGGGTGTCGGCGGCGCGGAATTCTCGCGCAGCGGCTCCCGTCGCGCAGATGGCGATCAGAAGCGCGACGAAAACCACCCCGGTCCGCGAGCGTTCGGCACGGTTCAACACTGGCACACTCAACCCCTCAGTGGTGGAGTCTATGGCGGGAGGAAAAGGTTCAATGCAATCTAGCAGATGGTCGTGGGAAGGCCATCCTGCCCGGCACTGCCGCGTGATTGTGCGGCGCGGCCGGGGCTCATTCCCGGTTGAAACCGCGAATGCCGCGCCTTAAGCAGGGACAGCCGCTTTCGTCGTGCGGCATGGAAAGAGCCATCGTGACTTCAGCATCACGCCTTTTGCAGGTGGTTGCCACCTTTGCGGCCCTCTCATTGGCCGCGCCGGTGCGTGCCGCGACCGACATCGCGTGGTGGCACGCCATGTCCGGCGAGCTCGGCCGCCAGCTCGAGAAGCTTGCCTCCGACTTCAACGCCTCGCAGTCGGATTATCGCGTCGTGCCGACTTACAAGGGCAGTTACACCGAGACGGTGACGGCCGCGATCTTCGCCTTCCGCTCGCGCAGCCAGCCCGCGATCGTCCAGGTCAACGAGGTCGCCACCGCCACCATGACCGCGGCCAAGGGCGCGATCTATCCCGTGTTCAGCCTGATGCGGGACATGAACGAGCCGTTCTCGCTCAATGACTACCTTCCCGCGGTCTCCGGCTACTACACCGATGCGGCCGGCAATCTCTTGTCATTCCCGTTCAATTCGTCGACGCCGATCCTCTATTACAACAAGACCATGTTCCGCGACGCAGGGCTCGATCCGGAGGCGCCGCCGAAGACCTGGCCGGAGCTTGGCGCTGCTGCAAAACGCCTGCGAGATCGCGGCGCGGTGTGCGGCTTCACCACGTCCTGGCCGTCCTGGATCCATGTCGAGAACTTTTCGGCGTTCCACAACCTGCCGCTGGCGACGCGGACCAACGGCTTCGCCGCGCTCGATGCGGAGTTGACCATCAACAATCCGTCTCTCGTGCGTCATGTCTCCCAGCTCAGCGAGTGGCAGAAGACCAAGGTGTTCGACTATAGCGGCCGCGGCCAGTCGGCCGAGCCGCGCTTCCAGAACGGCGAATGCGGCATCTTCATCGGCTCCTCCGCGACGCGCGCCGACATCAAGGCGAATTCGAAGTTCGAGATCGGCTACGGCATGATGCCGTATTGGCCCGACGTGAAGGGCGCGCCGCAGAACTCGATCATCGGCGGCGCCACGCTATGGGTGCTGCGCGACCGTCCGCGCGAGGAATACAAGGGCGTGGCGCGGTTCTTCGCCTATCTGTCGCAGCCCGGCGTGCAGGCCGCCTGGCACCAGAACACCGGCTATCTGCCTGTGACCCGCGCCGCCTTCGAGCTGACGCGCGCGCAAGGTTTTTACGAGCGCAATTCCGGCTCGGCGATCTCGTTCGAGGAGATCACGCTGCACCCGCCGACGGAGAATTCGAAGGGCATCCGGCTCGGCTCCTTCGTGCTGATCCGCGGCGCCATCGAGGACGAGCTGGAGCAGGCCTTTGCCGGCCGCAAGAGCGCGCAAGCCGCGCTCGATGCCGCGGTCGAGCGCGGCAACAAGATCCTGCGCCAGTTCGAGCGCGCCAGCCCGGATAGGTAGAGCTCTCAGATTGGACCTCTCTTTAACCGCGAAGGAAGTGCGCTCCCTCTCCCGCTTGCGGGAGAGGGTTGGGGAGAGGGTGTCTCCGCAAAGGGATAATCCCCTAGAGGAGAGAACCCCCACCCGGCGCTTCGCGCCGACCTCCCCCGCAAGCGGGAGAGGTGCACCGTCTGCTTGGCTTGCATCGAATCAGCCAAAATCCGCTTGCCTGGTCGGGCGTGCATGACCAGCGTTCCATCGCAAATCTTGCCAACCTTCACCGACGCTGCTGCCTTTCGCGCCTTTCGCTGCGACGCGTCGCGATGGCTGCCGATCGCGCTCGACATCGCGCGCAGCCACGGCCTCGATGTCAGCGCGCCGCACGTGTTTGCCACCGGCACCAATCTCGTGGTGGGGCTCGGCGATCACCTGATCCTGAAAATCTTCCCGCCGCTGCTTCGCGCGCAATTCGTCTCCGAGCGCGGCTCGCTGACCCAGCTTGCCGGCCGCCTTCATCTGCCGATTCCCGAGATCGTCGCCGAAGGCGAGCGCGATGGCTGGCCTTATCTCGTCGTCACACGCCTTGCCGGCGCGCTCGGTTCGGAGGTCTGGCCGCAATTGGCGGAAGCGCAGAAGGAGCGCGTGCTGCGCCAGATCGGCGAGACCATTGCGTCCGTGCAGCGCGCCCCGCTCGGCCCGCTCGCACAGATCCAGCCGCGCTGGGACGACTTCATGCGCGCCCAGATGCAGGGCTGCAAGGTGCGGCATACGCGCCTTGGCCTGGCGCCGAAATTCCTCAGAGGCCTCGACGACCTCCTGGTTGATGCGGCCGCGCTCATACCGATGGATGCGCCGCCGGTGATCCTGATCGGCGAGTACATTCCGGAGAACTTCCTGCTCACCTGCCGTGACGATCAATGGTCGCTCGCCGGCCTGTTCGACTTCGGCGACGTGCTGGCAGGGTGGTGCGACTACGATCTGCTCGGCCCCAGCGCCTTCATGGCAGCGGGCCGGCCCGGTCGCGTGCGCAGCCTGCTCGAAGGTTTTGGCTATGCGAAGCCCGACTATTCACTCAAGCGCCGGCTGATGACGCTGATGCTGCTGCACCGCGCCAGCGATCTCAACAGCCACATCTGCATCGACGGCTGGCAGGACAAGGCCGACGATCTGGTCCAGCTTCAGGAGCTGATCTGGGCGGGATGAGTGCCGGTGATCCCCGCTGTCGTCCTGGACAAGCGAAGCGCAGATCCAGGACCCATTATCCCAGCGAGGGGTTTTGCGAAGACTCGTGGTCGCCAGCTTCGCGCCGCAGTTCGCCCTGGGGGAATGGGTCCTGGCTTTCGCCAGGACGACGGCGGTTCAATAAGCCGCCTGCCAAACAAGCGAGACTTAATTCAGCTTATTTTATGAGCAAATGCGCATCTTTGTATGCAATGCCCAAAGCTTGGCCTCGGATCGACGGCCCGATCAATAGCTGCTTCCTTTAAATATTTCAGAGGCTTATGGCGCTTTAAGCTCTCTTTAAGCCTTGGCACGAACCTTGCGAATCCAGTTCCAACCATAAAACTTGTGTTGGAGCCATTTCATGAAGCGCCGCGATTTCCTCAAGTCCGTTTCCGGATTGGCCGCTGGCGCGGCGCTTCCGGCCATGCCGCCCGTGATCTCGTCGGCCAAGGCCGATGCGCGCTCGGAGACGTTGCTGATCGTCTCGGAAGGCGGCCCCAACAATCTCGATATCCACGGCGTCGGCACCAATGTGCCCGGCTACGAGGTGTCCTGGAATTGCTACGACCGCCTGATCAGCCACGAGATGAAGGCCGGTCCCGGCGGCGTGCCCTATTACGACCGCGACAAGTTCAAGGGCGAACTCGCCGAGAGCTTCAAGATCGACGACATGTCGGTCACCTTCAAGCTGAAGAAGAACGCCAAATTCCACAACGGCGCGCCTGTGACCGTCAAGGACGTGAAGTGGTCGCTCGACCGCGCCGTCAGCGTCGGCGGCTTCCCCACCTTTCAGATGAGCGCAGGCTCGCTGACCAAGCCTGAGCAGTTCGTCGTGATCGACGACTACACGGTGCGTATCGACTTCCTGAAGAAGGACAAGCTGACGATTCCCGATCTCGCGGTGATCGTGCCCTGCATCGTCAATTCCGAGCTGGTGAAGAAGAACGCCAGCGAAAAAGATCCGTGGGGTCTTGAGTACACGAAGCAGCAGACCGCCGGCTCCGGCGCCTACAAGGTGACGAAGTGGACCGCCGGTACCGAAGTCGTGATGGAGCGCAACGACGATTGGGTCGGCGGCCCGCTGCCGAAGATCAAGCGCGTGATCTGGCGCATGGTGCCGCAGGCCGGCAATCGCCGCGCGCTGCTGGAGCGCGGCGACGCCGACATTTCCTATGAGCTGCCGTTCAAGGATTTCCAGGAGATGAAGGCGAGCGGCAAGCTCAACGTGGTGTCGCTGCCGTTCTCCAACGGCATCCAGTATATCGGCATGAACGTGACCAAGCCGCCGTTCGACAATCCCAAGGTCCGTCAGGCGGTCGCTTATGCGATTCCCTATCAGAAGATCATGGACGCGGTGATGTTCGGGCTGGCCAATCCGATGTTCGGCGCCGCCAAGGACAAGCCGACCGAAGTCGCCTGGCCGCAGCCGCACAAATACAACACCGACATGGAGAAGGCGAAGGCGCTGATGGCCGAGGCCGGCTATGCCAACGGCTTCGACACCACGATCTCGTTTGACCTGAATTTCGCCGGCGTCAACGAGCCGCTCTGCGTGCTGGTGCAGGAGAGTCTGGCCCAGATCGGCATCAAGACCACCATCAACAAGGTGCCCGGCGCCAACTGGCGCACCGAATTGAACAAGAAGGAGATGCCGCTCTTCACCAACGTGTTCTCGGGCTGGCTCGATTACCCCGAATACTTCTTCTACTGGTGCTATCACGGCAATAATTCCGTCTTCAACACCATGAGCTACAAGTCGGCGGCGATGGACAAGTTGATCGACGGCGCACGCGCAGCCGCCGCGACCGGCGACACCGCGACCTACGACACCGACGTGAAGGGCTTCGTCGACCTCGCCTACAGCGACATCCCCCGCATCCCGCTGTACCAGCCCTTCGTCAACGTCGCGATGCAGAAGAACATCAGCGGCTACCAATACTGGTTCCACCGGAGGCTGGATTATCGCGCGATGGCGAAGGGGTGAGGGGGGATGGCGGGCGCTGTCCTTCAGAGTGAGGTGGGCACGCTCTTCAGGCTCCCTCCCCCCTTGTGGGGGAGGGTTGGGGAGAGGGGTAGCCACAAGCTCAGATCTCTCCCGGAGCCTCCCCCCTCCCTGCCCCTCCCCCACAAGGGGGGAGGGAACGCAGCGGCGCAAGCCGTTCAAGTTTGCTCCCAATTGCAAGGCAGAAGGAGGAGCACCCCATGCTGACCATGATCGGCAAGCGCCTGATGTTCGCGATTCCCTCGCTGATCGGGGTCGTCATCGTCACCTTCCTGCTGACCCGCGCATTGCCGGGTGATCCCGCCGCGTATTTCGCGGGACCCGCCGCGACGAAAGAAGCCGTCGAGCAGATCCGGAAAAAGCTCGGCCTCGACAAGCCGCTGATCGAGCAGTTCTTCCGCTACACCAACGATCTCGCCCATGGCGATTTCGGCAACTCGCTCACAACCGGCCAGCCGGTCGCGGCCGAGATCCGCAACCGCCTGCCGGCCTCCGCCGAGCTGACGCTGCTCGGCCTCATCGTCTCGATCGTGATCGCGATTCCGCTCGGCGTACTGGCGGCGACCCGGCCGGGATCGTGGGTCGATCATCTCTGTCGCGTCACGACGACGGCCGGCGTGTCGCTGCCGGTGTTCTTCACCGGTCTCGTGCTGGTCTATGTCTTCTATTTTCAACTTGGCTGGTCGCCCGCGCCGCTCGGCCGGCTCGATGTGTTCTACAGCGCGCCGCCGACGGTCACAGGCTTCTATCTGATCGACACACTGATCGCGCGCGACTTCGAGGCGTTCCGTTCGGCCTGCAGCCAGCTCATCCTGCCGGCGACGACGCTTGCGATCTTCTCGCTGGCGCCGATCGCGCGCATGACGCGGGCCTCGATGCTGGCGGTGCTGTCGTCCGAATTCGTGCGCACCGCGCGCGCCAGCGGCCTGTCGCCGGCGACCGTCATCGTCACTTACGCCTTCCGCAATGCGATGCTCCCGGTGATCACCACGCTGAGCATGGTGTTCTCCTTCTTGCTGGGCGCCAACGTGCTGGTCGAGAAAGTGTTCGCCTGGCCCGGCATCGGCTCCTATGCGGTCGAAGCGCTGATCTCGTCGGACTTCGCGCCGGTGCAGGGTTTCGTGCTGACCATGGCGGTGATGTACGTGCTGCTCAATCTCGTGATCGACATTCTCTACGGCGTGATCGATCCACGCGTGCGGCTGGAAGGGTAGAGCATGATCCGGAAAAGTGGGTACCGGTTTTCCGATCAGATCATGCTCAAAAGGATAGAGTCATGAGCACCGTTGCGCCTGCTGTTGAACCCGTCGGTCCCGCGCGGACGTCAGGGTTCGTCGCGCTGCTCGACCAGACCCGCTACGTGCTCGGCGAGAACAAGGTCACCGGTTTTGCCTTCGCGCTGCTGGTCGTGATCCTCCTTGCCGCGATCTTCGGCCCCTATGTAGTGCCGTATGACCCGCTTGCGTCCGACACCGCGGCGTCGCTGAAGCCGCCATCGGCCGCGCATTGGTTCGGCACCGACCAATTGGGCCGAGACATCTTCAGTCGCGTCGTGGTGGCGACGCGGCTCGATACGTTCATCGCGGTCGCCTCCGTCGCGCTGGTGTTCCTGATGGGCGGGCTCGCCGGCATCGCAGCCGGCTATTTCGGCGGCTGGACCGACCGCATCGTCGGCCGCATCGCCGACACCATCATGGCGTTCCCGTTGTTCGTGCTGGCGATGGGCATCGTCGCAGCGCTGGGCAACACCGTGCAGAACATCATCCTGGCCACCGCCATCGTGAACTTCCCGCTCTATGCCCGCGTCGCGCGCGCCGAAGCCAATGTCCGCCGCAACGCCGGCTTCGTGCAGGCCGCGCGTCTGTCCGGCAACGGCGAATTCCGCATTCTCCTCGTGCATATCCTGCCGAACATCATGCCGATCATGATCGTGCAGATGTCGCTGACCATGGGTTACGCCATCCTCAATGCCGCCGGTCTCTCGTTCATCGGCCTCGGTGTCCGTCCGCCGACGGCGGAATGGGGCATCATGGTCGCCGAAGGTGCCGGCTTCATGGTGTCAGGCGAATGGTGGATCGCGCTATTCCCGGGCCTCGCTTTGATGATCGCCGTGTTCTGCTTCAACCTCCTCGGCGACGGCCTGCGCGACATCGTCGACCCCCAGCGGAGGACGTGATGGCTGGTTTATGCGCGAATTTCCGCTCAAAATTCTCCAATAAAATCAATCCCGTTCTACTGTGCATGGGGTTGTTTTCGATGTTTTTGTTTGGGAGGCATCCATGACCGCCCAGCCTCTGCTCGACGTCCAGGACCTCACCGTCGAATTCACCACCCGCCGCGGCATCGTGAAAGCGGTGCAGCACGTCAACATTTCCGTCGCCAAGGGCGAGACGCTCGCCATTGTCGGCGAGTCCGGCTCCGGCAAGTCGGTGACCTCCTATGCCGTGATGCGCATCCTCGACCGTGCGGGGCGGATCGCCGAGGGCTCGGTGATGTTCTCCGGCATCGACGTCAAGGCCGCGACCGAAGACCAGATGCGCGATCTGCGCGGTCGCGAAGTCTCGATGATCTTCCAGAATCCGCGCGCCGCGCTCAACCCGATCCGGAAGGTCGGCGACCAGATCGAGGATGTGCTGCGCACCCATGTGCAGCAGGCCATGGTTTCGGACCGCGGCGAGAAGGCGATCGAGGCGCTGGAACAGGTCAAGATCGCCCGCCCGCGCGAGCGCTATCACGCCTATCCGTTCGAATTGTCCGGCGGCATGTGCCAGCGCGTCGTCATCGCGCTCGCGCTCGCCTGCAATCCCCAGCTGCTGATCGCGGACGAGCCGACGACCGGATTGGACGTCACCACGCAGAAGGCTGTGATGGATCTGATCGTCGAGCTGACCAAGCGCAAGGCGATGTCCACCATCCTGATCACGCACGACCTCGGCTTGGCCGCCGCCTATTGCGACCGCGTCGTGGTGATGGAAAAGGGCCGGGTGGTCGAGACCGCGAAAGCCGCCGACATCTTCGCCAATCCGCAGCACCCCTACACGAAGAAGCTGATGCGCGCGACGCCCAGGCTCGGCGTGAGCCTGCGGGATCTGTTGCCGGAGGAGGAGGGCGCAGCTGTCGTGGCCGGGCCTGACCCGGCCATCCATCAGGCTTCGCAAGACGAGGCCAAGAAGGACGGGCAGCCCCTTCTCCTGATCGACAAGCTGGTCAAGGAATATCCCCGTCAGGGCGCCACGGCCACGCTCGGCAAATTGTTCGGCCGCAAGCCGCCGGTGGAGCCGGATGTGTTCCGCGCGGTCGACGGCATCAGCTTCTCGGTCGGTCACGGCGAGAGCGTCGGCCTGGTCGGCGAGTCCGGCTGCGGCAAATCGACCACCTCGATGATGGTGATGCGGCTCCTGGACCAGACCTCGGGCCTGATCCAGTTCGACGGCGAGGACATCGGCGCCATCGCGCCCGCCGGCTTTGCCCGGCTGCCGCAGCGCAGCCGCATCCAGATGGTGTTCCAGGATCCGACCGACAGCCTCAACCCGCGCTTCACCGCCGTGCGCGCCATCGCCGATCCCATCATGCAGCTCGGCGACATCAGGGGGCGCGACGCGCTCCGCGCCCGCTGCGAGGAGCTCGCCACCATGGTGGGCCTGCCGCACGATCTGCTGGATCGCTTCCCGCACCAATTGTCGGGGGGCCAGAAGGCCCGCGTCGGCATCGCCCGCGCCATCGCCCTGCACCCGAAACTCGTCATCCTGGACGAGCCGACCGCCGCGCTCGACGTTTCGGTCCAGGCGGTGGTCCTCAATCTGCTCCAGGACCTCAAGGCGCGGCTAGGTATGAGTTATCTGTTCGTCTCGCATGATTTGAACGTAGTGCGCTTGTTGTGCGATCGTGTCATTGTCATGCGGTCGGGTCGAATCGTCGAGGAAGGCTCTTCCGAGCGGGTCTTGAGCGATCCGCAGGACGACTACACCAAGGAGCTGCTGACGGCGATCCCGCATCCGCCGCTGCAGACCCTGGGCGCACACTGAGAGCTTGTTTGGGAGCGTGATGGCCGAACCGCTGGACGATTATATCGACGCTGTCACGAAAGCGTTGGCGTTGCCCGTCGAGGAAGCATGGAGGTCGTCCATTCGCTCCAATCTCGAGGTTTCGCTGCGGCTTGGCCGCCTCGTCGACGAATTCGCGCTGCCGGACGACGCCGAGCCCGCGCCCGTGTTCACGGTCTGACGCCGCCATGACGACCAAGCCAGAGATGACGGCCTCCGATATCGCGAGCGCGGTTGCGGGCCGCAAGATGTCCGCGCTCGACGCGACCGAAGCAGCGCTTGCGCGCATCAAGCAGCACGACACCATCCTCAACGCCTTCACCGACATCACCGCCGATCGCGCCCGTGCCAAAGCGCGCGCGATCGATGCCGATATCGCTGCCGGCAAGGCCGTCGGTCCATTGGCCGGCGTGCCCTTCGCGGTCAAGAATTTGTTCGACGTCGCAGGCCTCGCCACGCGCGCAGGCTCGAAGATCAACCGCGACCGCGTGCCCGCCACGCGCGATGCCACGCTGATCGAGCGCATGGAAGCGGCCGGCGCCGTGCTGGTCGGTGCGCTCAACATGGGCGAATACGCCTACGACTTCACCGGCGAGAACGTCCATGACGGTCCCTCGCGCAATCCGCATGACACGACGCGGATGAGCGGCGGCTCCTCCGGCGGTTCGGGCAGCGCCGTCGGCGGCGCGCTGGTGCCGATCGCGCTCGGCTCCGACACCAACGGTTCGATCCGCGTGCCGTCTTCGTTCTGCGGCATCTTCGGCCTGAAGCCCACCTATGGCCGGCTCTCGCGCGCGCGCTCTTTCCCGTTCGTCGCGAGCCTCGATCATCTCGGCCCGTTCGCGCGCTCCGCCACCGATCTCGCGCTGGCCTATGACGCGATGCAGGGACCGGATGCGGACGATGCCGCCTGCACCACCACACGTGGTCTGGAGCCGACGTTGCCGCTGCTTGCCAATCCGGTTTCGGACCTGCGCATCGCGATCGCCGGCGGCTACTTCCAGCAGAATCTGTTTCCGGAAGCCGTCGAAGCCGTCAGCCGTGTCGCCAAGGCGCTGGGCGCAACGCGCGTGGTGGATGTGCCCGAAGCCGCGCGCGCCCGTGCGGCGGCATATGTCATCACCACCACCGAGGGCGCCTCGCTGCATCTCGATCGGCTGCGCAAGCGGCCGAACGATTTCGATGCCGCCGTGCGCGACCGGCTGATCGCGGGCGCCATGGTGCCGGCGCCACTGGTCGACCGCGCGCAGAAATTCCGCCGCTGGTATCGCGCGCAACTCGCGGAGATTTTCAAATCCGTCGACGTGCTGATCGCGCCCGCGACGCCATGCACGGCGCCAAAACTCGGCCAGGTCGATTTCAATCTTGGCGGCGTCGAGCTGCCGGTGCGCGCCAATATCGGCATCCACACCCAGCCGATCTCCTTCATCGGCTTGCCTGTGGTCGCCGTGCCGGTGCCGCTCGAGCCGCTGCCGATCGGCGTGCAGATCATCGCCGCGCCATGGCGCGAGGACATCGCGCTGCGCGTCGCGTACGCGTTGGAGAAGATGGGCGTTGCCGCCGCGCCCTGCCCAAAAGGATTTTGAGATGGAGATCGATCTCCCCGACGTGATCGCGGACGTCAAAGCCGCGTTCGAGCGCTATGAGCAGGCCCTGATCACCAACGACGTCGCGGTGCTCGGCGAGCTCTTTCGCAACGATCCCCGCACGCTGCGCTATGGCATCGGCGAGAACCTCTACGGCTATGAAGCGATCTCCGGCTTTCGCGCCGGGCGCTCGCCGGTCGGCCTCAACCGCCGCACTGCGAAAACCGTGATCACGAGCTATGGCCGCGACACCGCTGTCGCCTCCACCCTGTTCTATCGCGACACGATGCCGGGCAAGGTCGGCCGGCAGATGCAGACCTGGGTAAAATTCCCGGAGGGCTGGCGCGTCGTCGCCGCCCATGTCAGCATCATCGACGAGTCGAAAGAGACCTGACCGTATGACGCTTGACGATCTTCCGCCCGGAACGCTGCCGGCCGAACCGGCGGTGCCGCGTGTCGACCGGGCGTCGCCATCAGTGCACAAGGTCACGCGCGCCGAGGAATTGCGCCTGCAACTCGCCGACGAGATCGTGCGCGGAGCTCTGCCGCCCGGCGCGCCGCTTGACGAGACCGACATCGCGCGCCGCTTCAGCGTTTCGCGCACGCCGGTGCGGGAAGCGTTGCGCCAACTCGTGGCAAGCGGCCTCGTCGAAGCGCGCGCCCATCGCGGCGCGGTCGTAGCGCAGCCTTCGTTCGAACGGCTGACGGGCATGTTCGAGGCGATGGCGGAACTGGAAGCACTGTGCGCGGGTCTTGCCGCTGAACGCATGTCGGCTGCCGAGCGCCACGGCCTGGAAGCCATCCACGAAGAGCTGCGGGTGCTGAGCTATGCCGGCAATCCCGACCGCTTCCACGAAGTCAATGAGCGCTTCCACAATGCGATCTATGCGGGATCGCAGAACGGTTACATCGCCGAGATCACGCTGGCGACGCGCGTGCGCGTGCAGCCGTTTCGCCGCGCCCAGTTCCGCAACCTCGGCCGCCTCGCCAAGTCGCAAGCCGAGCACGACCGCGTCGTCGTCGCCATCATGCGCGGCGACAAGCAGGGCGCCGCCGCCGCGATGCGTGCGCATATCGAGCTGGTGCGCGGGGAGTACGAGATCTACGCGGTGTCTGTTTAAGGCTTGACTGGCCGTGTCCCGGACGCGGCGCAGCGCCTCTTCGGCGCTGCTCCGCAGAGCCGGGACCCATCTATCCGTCTTGCAAGCTGCCGCATGGGTCCCGGTTCAGCAGCGCACCACTGCGTGATGCGCTGCGCCCGGGACACGAGAATGCCTACGCCGTTGCGGCCTCCGCCATATACTTCCGCCAGCCGCCATAGGCGGTGATATCTCGCGCGTCGCTCAGCACTTCGGGCTCGACCAGAAATCCCTTCACGCTGCGGCCATCGGCGAGCCGCACCGTGCCGATCGCCATCGGCGCAGGAATCGCGTTGACGAACTTGCCGAAGGCGGACGACGACAGCGACCAGATCTCCAGCTCGATCGACGCGCCCTTGCCGGCTTCGACGCGCAGCATGCCCGGCTTCGGCGGCGTGGTCTTCAATGCGTAGAGCTTGTAGTCCGCCGCGGTCCTGGTCGCCTCGATCAGCTGGCCGTTCAGCGCTTTCAGCTCGCCGTTCAGCGCCATGCCGGACAGATGCGCGCCGACCACGGCGATGGGAATGTCGTCGATGCCGCTTGCGGCAAGCGGCGCCAGCGCGGGTTGCGCCACGCCCTTTGCGCCAAGCGTTAGTTTGGTATCGGCGTGGAACACGCGGCCGATGCTCGCGAGCAGCGCGTCGTGGCCGGTGGGCGCAAGGAGCGTGATGCCGAACGGAATGCCGTCGGCGCGCATCGCCACCGGCACCGCGAGACCGCAGAGGTCGAGCAGATTGACGAAGTTGGTATAGGTGCCGAGCCGGCTGTTGAGCTCGATCGGATTGGCCAGCACCTGCGCGGCCGTATAGGCCGTCGGCGCCGTCGGCAGCACCAGCGCGTCGATATTTGTGAAGGTGCGTTCGGCGATCTTGCGCAGGCCCTGCAAGCGATAGAGCGCGGAGAAGGTATCCGCCGCCGTCAGCCGCGCACCCGCTACGGTGATCTCGCGCGTCACGGGATGGATCGCATCCGGCGCGGACGCCAGCAGGTCGCGGATCACGAGATAGCGCTCGGCGACCCAGGGTCCTTCATAGAGCAGCCGCGCCGTCTCGTAGAACGGCTCGAGGTCGAATTCGACGAGCGTTGCGCCAAGCGCGGTCCAGCGCTTCAAGGCATCGGCGTAAGCCGCTTCCGCCTTCTTGTCGCCGAAGAAGATCAGCTGTCCGCCGCGCGGCACGCCGAGGCGCAGGTTTGCCGGGAGCGGGGTGATCGCGCCAAGCGGCCGGTCGCGCGAGAACGGATCGGCCTGATCGGGACCTGCCATCACCGACAGTGCGAGCGCGGCGTCGTCGACCGTCAAAGCGAATACCGAGATGCAGTCGAGCGTCCGGCAGGCCGGCACCAGGCCAGCGGTCGAGATCATGCCGAGGCTCGGCTTGAGACCAACGATGTTGTTGAGCATCGCCGGCACGCGGCCGCTGCCGGCGGTGTCGGTGCCGAGCGACAGCGGCACCAGCCCGGCGCCGACGGCGGTCGCCGATCCCGAGCTCGAGCCGCCGGGAATGAGGTCATCGCGGATCGCGTTTCTGGGGATGCCGTAGGGCGAGCGCACGCCGACAAGGCCGGTCGCGAACTGGTCGAGATTGGTCTTGCCGATGATGATGGCGCCGGCGGCGCGCAGCCGCCCAACCGCGGTCGAATCATGTGTCGGGAGGTATGAGAAGGCCGGGCACGCCGCGGTGGTCGGAAATCCCAGCGCGTCGATATTGTCCTTCACCACGACCGGCACGCCGTAGAGCGGCAGGCTGGCTGCATCGGCACGCGTGGCGAGCTTCTCGGCTTCCGTGATCGCGTCCCTTTCGTCGCGCAGGCTGATGAAGACGGCGGGATCGTTGTGGTCGCGGATGCGCTGATAGGTGCGCGCGACCGTCTGCGCCGGTGTGAGCGTGCCCGCGCGATGCGCGGCCACGATCGCGGCGATCGTTTCAGGCTGCTCAGCCCCCATTTCAGCCCTCATGGCGACAAACTCCGGCTACGTCTCTTCACCCGGATCGAAGCAAGCGATGTGCCATTGTGTACAGAATCCGGGCAGGAGAAGTGCTCCGGATATTATCGAGAGATCAGTGGCTTGTGGGATAATTCGAGGATCAACCGGGCCGACACGTCCGCGCCCCGTCGGGGGCATTTGCACAAGTATTAGGCAGCTTGGATCAGGTGAAGTCAGCCAGGATTCGCAGCAGCCGCTCCCGGTTCTGCTTGCCGATCCTCTCCTCGACATGCCGCTCGTGCTCCGCGGCGAGGCGCTTGAATTTTGCCAGCGCCGTCTTGCCCAGCTGCGTGAGGTGAAGGGCGTGGGAGCGCCGGTCCGCCTTCGACTTGACGCGTTCGACCAGATCGCGCTGCTCGAGGCTGTCGAGCAGATGCACCAGCCGCGCGCGCTCGATGCCGAGGCGCTTGGCCACCGCCATCTGCGACAGGCCGGGATTGGCGCCGATCACCGTCAGCACCGAATATTGCGTCGGCCGGATCTCGACATCGCCGAGCGTTTTGACGAAGTCCTGGAAAATCCAGATCTGGAAGCGCCGCACCGCATAGCCGGCGTGCCCGACCAGGGCGTCGAGGCCGATCTCGTCCGCGTC
Organism: Bradyrhizobium sp. Ken64; assembly: GCF_055807555.1. Lineage (NCBI taxonomy): Bacteria > Pseudomonadati > Pseudomonadota > Alphaproteobacteria > Hyphomicrobiales > Nitrobacteraceae > Bradyrhizobium > Bradyrhizobium sp. Ken64. The sequence continues at coordinate 175,133 of NZ_JBVVPA010000014.1, forward strand.
GATCCGCCGCGCGGCGCCGTTGCCGGCGCGTTTGCGTCGAGAAGTCCGGGCTGCAGTGGCTGTCACGTCGCGTCTCCTGCGGGATCATTGTTGTAGCGTCTTCGCCGCGCCAGCGGAAGATTGTTGTTGACGACAACAATTGGCATGCCCAACATTATGGCCAACGCGGTCCGCGACGAGGCCGCGGCCGATCCCGGCTTCCGGGCGAGGAGGAAACCATGACAGCCGCCCCTCGCGGTGATGCTTCGAGCCTGTTCGCGACACCCAGAACCGTTGCCGAGCATCGCGCCGACGGCAGCATCGTGCTGCGCTCGCCCGAGCCCTTGCGCGATGGCGCGCGTTGCGTCGGCGACTGGCTGGAGCAATGGGCGCGGCAGAGGCCCGATGCGATTTTCCTCGCGGAGCGCGGCAGTGCCGAAGCGCCATGGACCACCGTCACCTATGCGCAGGCGCTGCGCCAGGTGCGCGCGGCAGCGTCCTGGATTCTGGCGCAAGGTCTCAGTCCGAAGCGCCCCCTCGCGATCCTCTCCGACAACAGCATCGATCATGCGCTGCTGGCACTTGCGGCCCAGCATGTCGGCGTGCCCTCGGCAGCGATCTCGCCGGCCTATTCGCTGATGTCAAAGGATTTCGACAAGCTCAAGAGCATGATCGCGCTGCTCAAGCCCGCCGCGATCTATGTCTCCGCGACGAGGCCGTTTGCGGCGGCGCTGGCCGCGATCAAGTCGCTGCATAACGCGCGGATCATCAGCGGCAATGCAGACGATGCCGATGCGCTGGCCTTTCGCACCATCGCGGCAACGCCGGAGAGCCCCGACGTCGCAAAGGCCTTCGCCGCGGTGACGCCCGCGACGATCGCAAAGCTCCTGTTCACTTCGGGCTCGACAGGCACGCCGAAAGCCGTGATCAATACCCAGCGCATGCTGACCTCGAGCCAGCAGGCCAAGGCGCAGACCTGGACGTTTCTCGAGCAGACTGGCCGCGATCTCGTCATTCTCGACTGGCTGCCCTGGAGCCACACGTTCGGCGCCAACCACAATTTCAATCTCGTGCTTCGCAATGGCGGCTCGCTCTATATCGACGGCGGCAAGCCGGCGCCCGGTCTGTTTGCGATGTCACTCGCCAATCTCAGAAGTGTGATGCCGACGGTCTATTTCAACGTGCCGCGCGGCTTCGACATGTTGATTGCGGCGTTGCGCGGCGACGAGGAACTGCGCCGCCGCTTCTTCAGCGAGGTGAAATTCGTGTTCTACGCCGGTGCAGCGCTGCCGCAGAATCTGTGGGACGCGCTCGAAGAGCTTTCCGTCAAGACCGTTGGCCGCGCGATGCCGATGGTCTCGGCGTGGGGCTCGACCGAGACGTCGCCGCTGGCCACCGACTGCCATTTCCTCGCGGAGCGCTCGGGCAATATCGGCGTGCCCATACCGGGCACCGAACTGAAGCTCGTCACCTCCGGCGACAAGCTGGAGGTGCGCGTGCGCGGCCCCAACGTCACGCCGGGCTACTGGAAGGCGCCGGAGCTGACCAGGCAGGCTTTTGACGACGAGGGCTTTTATCTCATCGGTGACGCCGTGAAATTCGCCGATGCGAAGCGGCCCGAGCGCGGCCTGTTCTTCGACGGCCGCGTCGCGGAGGATTTCAAGCTCAATTCCGGCACCTGGGTCAGTGTCGGCACGCTGCGCCTCGCCGGCATCGCCGCGCTGGCGCCGCTCGCGCAGGACATCGTCGTCACCGGCCATGGCGGCGACGAGGTGCGCTTTCTGGTGTTTCCGAACATCGCCGCGTGCCGCGCGCATGCCGGCCTGCCCGAGACGGTCGACGTGAATGCCGTGCTCGCGCATGACGATATCAGAGCCGCGATCGTGCAGGGGCTGGCGACACTGAAGCAACAGGGCCCCAACTCCTCCGGCCATGCCACGCGCGCCCTGCTGCTTGCCGAGCCGCCGTCGGTGGACGGCGGCGAGATCACCGACAAGGGCTACATCAACCAGCGCGCGGTGCTGACGCGGCGCGCCGATGCCCTGGCGCGGTTGGATGACGATGTCTCGGGTGAGTGGATCGGTTGCGGCAGTTAGCCCGTCCACGCCCGCGCTAGCTGCTCTCGTGCCCCGGACGCAGCGCAGCACGCAGTGATGCGCTGCAGAGCCGGGGCCCATCTCGCTTAATACGCGCGGTCGCATGGATCCCGGCTCTGCGCAGCAGCGTTTCACGCTGCAGCGCGTCCGGGACACGAGAGTTGGGCAAGCCTAAATACGCCAGCCAACCTGCCGCATTATGCTGCATGATTCTTTTGTTGCCTCGGCAACTAATTTATGCGAACCGTTCCAGACAAGGATGACGGCGGAAGGAACCGCCGCGTCGGATCGGAGGAAGCAATGCTCGGCAGAGAGGGCGCCGCGGGCGAATGCCGGCGCATGCCTGGAAATGACAGAGGTCGGCGCCCGCTGCGTGGCCCGTCAGGTCTCGGTGCTGCCGGTCACTGCGCCGAGATTCTCGTGCAGACGGCGCAACAGGTCGATCAGCATCTCGCGCTCGTCCTTGTCCAGACAAGACAACAGGCGCCGTTCGCGCTCGAATGCCGCGACGATCACCTTGTCATGGATGGCGCGGCCCTTCGACGTCAGCGAGATCGAATGGGTGCGCCCGTCGTTGGGATCGGTGCGGATCGAGATCAGCGCCCGCTTTTCCAGGCCGGCCAGCGTCCGGCTCACCGGGCCCTTGTCGAAACCGATGACGTGGCAGATGCGCGAGGCGGGAATGCCGGGCTCGATCGCCAGCAGCGACATGATCCGCCATTCCGTGACGTTGACGCCGAACTGCCGCTGATAGAACGCGGTGGCGCTGTTCGAGAGCTTGTTGGCGATGAAGGTGATGAACGCGGGGACGTAGCGATCGAGATCGAGGGTCGGTCCCGTCTCGGTGGACGCAGGTTTTTGGCGGGCTCTGGTCGAAGACGGCGGCATATCGGGATTCTGTCTCGCGGCGTGTCTGGAGACCTAAGAGTAAGCGCCGCCCTTTCACAAGATCAAAATGAGGGAGGACTTCAATGAGCGCTTCCAGCTCCCCGGAAATCAGCGGTTCGTCGGCCGTCCCGCATCTCGACGTCGATCCCTTCGACATGAATTTTTTCGCCGATCCCTATCCCACGCATGAGCTGCTGCGGGAGGCGGGACCTGTCGTCTATCTCGACAAGTGGAACGTCTATGGCGTGGCGCGCTATGCCGAGGTTCATGCCGTGCTGAACGACCCCGGGACGTTCTGCTCCAGCCGCGGCGTCGGCCTCTCCGACTTCAAGAAGGAGACGCCGTGGCGGCCGCCGAGCCTGATCCTCGAAGCCGATCCGCCCGCGCACACCCGCACCCGCTCCGTGCTCTCGAAGGTGCTGTCGCCGACGGTGATGAAGGGGCTCCGCGACCGCTTTGCTGCCGCAGCGGAAGAGCGTGTGGACGCGCTGCTGGAGAAGCGCAGCTTCGATGCCATCACGGATCTCGCCGAGGCCTATCCGCTGTCGATCTTCCCGGATGCGCTCGGGCTGAAGCCGGAGGGCCGCGAACATCTGATCCCCTATGCCAGTGTCGTGTTCAATGCCTTCGGCCCGCCGAACGAGCTGCGCCAGGAAGCGATCGCGCGTTCGGCGCCGCACCAGGCTTACGTCACCGATCAGTGCCAGCGGGACAACCTCACGCCCGGCGGCATCGGCGCCTGCATCCACGCCCATGTCGACGAGGGTGCCATCACCGCCACCGAAGCGCCGCTGCTGGTGCGTTCGCTGCTGTCGGCGGGCCTCGACACCACCGTCAACGGCATCGGTGCAGCGGTCTACTGTCTCGCGCGCTTCCCGGAGCAGTGGCAGCGCCTGCGCGACGATTTCACGCTGGCGCGCAACGCTTTCGAGGAGGCCGTTCGTTTTGAAAGCCCGGTGCAGACCTTCTTCCGCACGACAACGCGCGAGGTCGAACTGTCAGGCGCGACCATCGGTGAGGGCGAGAAGGTGTTGATGTTTCTGGCGGCTGCCAATCGCGATCCGCGGCGCTGGGACAGGCCGGACAGCTACGACATCACCCGCCGCACGTCCGGCCATGTTGGTTATGGCTCAGGTATTCACATGTGCGTCGGCCAGCTGGTCGCGCGGCTCGAAGGCGAGACAATGCTCGCGGCGCTGGCCCGCCGGATCGCGAAGATCGAGATCACGGGCAAGCCACAGCGCCGCTTCAACAACACGCTGCGCGGGCTCGACAGCCTGCCTGTGAGCATCACGCCGGCCTGACGCTGGCGGCATCGAAAGCAACAAATACGACAGGGGAGGGAAGAATGAAGAACTTGAAGTGGACGCTTGCGCTGGCCGCGAGCTTGATTGGCGGCGTGGCAAATGCCGAGATCTCGGACAACGTCGTGCGTGTCGGCGTTCTCAACGACATCTCCGGCATCTTCCAGGATACCAACGGCATGGGCTCGGTCGAGGCCGCGCGCATGGCCGCCGAGGATTTCAACGGCGGCGGCAAAGGCATCAAGGTCGAGATCGTCTATGCCGATCACCAGAACAAGGCCGACGTCGGCAATGCCATCGCGCGCAAATGGCTCGATGTCGAAGGCGTCGACGCCATCGTCGACGTGCCGAACTCGGCCGTTGGCCTCTCCATCAACACGCTGCTGCGCGACAGCCGCATGACGTTCCTGGCGTCGTCCACCGCGAGCTCCGATCTCACCGGCAAGGCCTGCTCGCCCAACACCATCCAATGGGTCAACGACGCTTGGGCGACCGGCAACACCACGGCAGCCGCGATGATGTCGCGCGGCGGCAAGGACTGGTATTTCCTCACGGTCGACTACGCGCTCGGCAAGGGCATCGAGGCGGAAGCCCAGAAATACATCGAGGCGCATGGCGGCAAGGTGTTGGGCTCGAGCAAGCATCCGCTCGGCACGTCCGACTTCGCGTCCTTCCTGTTGCAGGCGCAGGGCTCGAAGGCGCAGGTGATAGGGCTCGCCAATGCCGGCGGCGACACCATCAACGCGGTGAAGCAGGCTGCCGAGTTCGGGATCCAGCAGGGCGGACAGAAGCTCGTCGCCTTCCTGCTCTTCATCAACGACGTCCACGGCATGGGCATCAAGGTCGCGCAAGGGCTTCAGCTCATGGAGGCCTTCTACTGGGACATGAACGACGACACCCGCGCCTTCGCCAAGCGGTTCGCCGCGCGGCCCGGGATGAACGGCAAGATGCCGAGCGGCAACCAGGCCGGGGTCTATGCCTCCACACTCGCCTATCTCAACGCGGTCGCCGCGACCGGCAGCGACAATGCCAAGGACGCCGTGCCCGAGATGAAGAAGTTCAAGGGCAAGGACAAGTTGTTCGGCGACACCGCGATCCGCCAGGACGGCCGCGTCGTGCATCCGATGTATCTGTTCGAGGTGAAGAAGCCGGAGGAGTCGAAATATCCGTACGACTATTACAAGCTGGTCTCGACGATCTCGGCGGAGCAGGCGTTTCGACCGCTGGCGGAAGGTGGGTGCCAGTTGGTGAAGTAGGACTAGAGTTTCCGCGGGCGCTGCTGCACCCTCTCCCCTTGCGGGAGAGGGTGGCCTCCCGAAAGCGAAGCCAGGTGAGGGGCTCTCTCCTCGCGCACAATCTCACGCGCTGAGACAGACCCCTCATCCGGCGCCATAGCCGATGCGAAGCATCGGCGTTTTCAAGAACGGCGGCCGAAGGCCGCCTATGACACCTTCTCCCGCAAGGGGAGAAGGAAGAAAAAGCTACACCACCTTGCTCGATCCCTGCGTGATCAGCCGGGCTGCGCGCTGGTCGCGGGCGTAGATCCAGAGCCAGCTCAGCGCCACGCTGAGGCGGTGGCGCAAGCCGATCAGGAAGTAGATGTGGGCGATGCCCCAGATCCACCACGCGATGGTGCCGCGCAGCTTGATGCGGCCGAAATCGATCACCGCGAGTCGTTTGCCGATCTGGGCGAGGCTGCCGGAGTGCTTGTAACGGAACGGGCCGGTCGGCTCCTGGCGCAGCCGCGCCTTGATGGTCTCGGCGACGTGACGGCCCTGCTGCTTGGCGGCCGGCGCGATACCGGGCACAGGCTTGCCGTCCCAGGCGTTAATCAGAACGGTGTCGCCGATTGCAAAGATTTCGGGATGACCGGGGATGGTGAGATCGGCCTCCACTTGCACGCGCCCGGCGCGATCGGCCGGTGCGCCCAGCCATTCTGCCGCGGGCGAGGCGCGCACGCCGGCGGCCCAGATTCGTGTCTTGGCTTCGAGCAGCTTGCCGCCGAACACCACGCCCTCGCGATTGATCTCGGTGACGGCCTGTCCGAGCACGACCTCGACGCCGATCTTCTCCAGCGAGGCCTGCGCGTAGGCCGAGAGGTCGTCGGGAAAGCCTGCCAGCACGCGAGGACCCGCCTCGATCAGCACCACGCGCGCCTTGTTGGTGTCGATGTTGCGGAAGTCGGCTGGCAAGGTGTGGTGCGCCATCTCGGCGATTGTCCCCGCGAGCTCCACGCCCGTTGGACCGGCGCCGACGATGACGAAGGTCAGCCGCGCCGCGCGCTTGGCCGGATCGGTCTCGCGCTCGGCGTGCTCGAACGCCACCAGGATGTGACGCCGCAGCGTCGTTGCGTCCTCCAGCGTCTTCAGGCCCGGCGCGAACTGCTCCCATTCGTCGTGGCCGAAATAGGCGTGCCGTGCGCCGGTGGCGAGCACCAGCGTGTCGTAAGGCACCTCGCTGCCGTCGTCGATCAGCACGCAGCGCCTGTCGGCATCGACGCCGCTGACGGTCGCAAACAGCGTCGTCACATCGCGCCGGTCGCGCATCAGGTGGCGGACCGGCCAGGCGATCTCGCTGGTGGCGAGCGAGGCGGTCGCGACCTGGTAGAGCAGCGGCTGGAACAGATGATGGTTGCGGCGGTCGATCAGCGTGATCTCGACCGGGCTGCCGGCGAGCCGGTAGGTCGTCTCCAGCCCGCCGAAACCGGCTCCGACGATGACGACGCGATGCGGTGTCGTGGTCATGATGCGCCCCTCCAAATCTCGCGGTACTATCCTCATCTAAACGCTGATCAGGCGCGGCGGTCCAATAGCCGTCATCAATCGCTGCATAGGCCAAGGGCATCGAGTGTATCGCTGTCCCGCGAAAAAGCGCCGCAGCCTCCGTCTAAGTAAGTAGAATTATATTTCTTGCTATCGCCGTTCGGGGCGAAATATGATGCAGGGCCGGCGCCGAGCCATTGGCGGCGCGACAGATTTTGCGTTCAATAGAGATGACCCGGGGCGGCAATCACCCCGCTCCCGGGCGTAATAATATGGAGGGGAGTGGTTATGAGAACGGCATTCTGGCTGGCGGGCGCGGCTGCGCTGGTGCTGGCAGGCCCGGCATCCGCCGGCGACACCATCAAGATCGGCTTCGTTTCGACCTTCAGCGGCCCGACCGCCGTGATCGGCAACGACATGCGCAACTCCTTCGAGCTCGCGCTCGATCACATCGGCCGCAAGATGGACGGCAAGCCGGTCGAGGTGATCTACGAGGACGACGGGCAGAAGCCCGACGTCGGCAAGCAGAAGACCGAGAAGCTGGTGCAGTCCGACAAGGTCGACTTCATCGTCGGCTACATCTGGTCGAACGTACTGCTGGCCTCGCTCAAGACCGCCGTGGATTCGCAGACCTTCCTGATCTCGGCCAATGCCGGTCCGTCGCAGCTCGCGGGCGAGCTCTGCTCGCCCTACGTGTTCTCGACCTCGTGGCAGAACGACCAGACGCCGGCCGCGATGGGTCTCTACATGAACCAGAAGGGCGTCAAGAGCGTGTTCCTGATCGGCCCGAACTACGCCGCCGGCAAGGACATGCTCGCGGGCGTGAAGAGCACGTTCAAGGGCGAGGTCAAGGGCGAGGAATACACGGTCTGGCCGAGCCAGCTCGACTTCTCCGCCGAGCTCTCCAAGGCGCGGGCCTCGGGCGCCGAGTCGATCTTCGTGTTCTATCCGGGTGCAGCCGGCGTGCAGTTCCTCAACCAATATGCGCAGGCCGGGCTGAAGAGCACGATGCCGCTCTACACGGCCTTCACCGTCGACGAGCTGTCGCTGCCGCTGCAAAAGGAGAACGCGCTCGGCGTTCCCGGCGCGCAGGAATGGGTGAATGATCTGCCCAATGAGCAGAACAAGCGCTTCGTCGCCGACTATCGCAAGAAGTACCCCGGGCTGCGCCCGACCTATTACGGCGCGCAAGCCTATGATGCGGCCCAGCTCGTCAACAGCGCCGTGGTCGCGGTGAAGGGCGACACCAGCAAGAAGGACGCGATGAAGGCCGAGATGGAGAAGGCCAACTTCAAATCGCTGCGCGGCCCCTTCAAGTACGGCAAGAATCACATCCCGGTGCAGAACTTCTACCTGCAGGACGTGGTCAAGGATGGCGAAGGCCAGCTCTCGCTGAAGACGGTCGCGACCATCGTCGAAAACGATCAGGATCGCTTTCACGACAAATGCGCGATGAAGTGAGCTGATTGCTTCTCCCTCTCCCCGTCCCTACGGGGGGAGGGGTTCTCAGCTCTCTCTTTCGTCATTGCGAGCGTAGCGAAGCAATCCAGAATCTTTCCGCGGAGGAATTCTGGATTGCTTCGTCGCAAGGGCTCCTCGCAATGACGGCGTGGAGAGATTCTACACCCGCGGCATGCTCGCAGGCCGCACTTCGCGCGCCTGCGCCGCAAGCCGAATCCCGGCATTGGCCGCGCCGAAGCCCTGATAATCCCGTCGCTCCACGATCTCGAAGAAGAACCGCTCGTCGAAGATGTGGGTATAGACCTGGAAGAACTCCCCGTCGCCTTCGCGGTCGTAGAGAATGTGGTTGGCGCGCAGCTGCGTCATAAGCTCGGGTGCGAGGTCGTATTTGGCTTCGATGTCGTCGTAGTAATTGTCCGGGATATCCAAAAAATCCGCGCCGCGCTTGCGCATCTCCGCGACCGCCGCAAAAATGTCCCGGCACGTGAATGCGACGTGCTGCACGCCCGAGCCGAAAAACTCCGAGATGAAGCGGGCCGGCAGCGTGCGGTTGGCGGATGAGCCGTTGAGCACGAAGCGCAGGCTCTGGTCGCCGTTGATGACGGCCTGACTCTGCACGAGGCCTCTGGGATCGGCGATCTCCATCTGCGGCAGCCGCTCGAGGTCGAGGATGCCGGTGTAGAACAGCAGCCACGACAGCATCTCGTCATAGGGCATCGACTGCGCGATGTGATCGACGGCCAGCAGGGCGTCCGCGCGAGCGTCGCTCGGGACTTGTTCGAAATCCGTGTCCCAATTCTTGCCGGCCTGATCGAGGAAATACAGCAGGCTGCCGCCGACGCCGTGAATTGCGGGAATCTCGAGCTCGCCCGGTCCGACCGGCTGGTAGAAGGTGCGCGCTTTCAGTGTCTCGGCGCGCTGCATGACGAGGCCGGCATTGTCGACGTCGAGCGCGATGGCGCAGACGCCGGGGCCATGCGTCACGTAGTGCGAATGCGCAAAGCCGTCGGTCTCGGAGTTGACGACGAGCTCGACCTTGCCCTGCGACCAGCGCTCCACCGCCTTGCTGCGATGCTTGCCGGTCTTGCGGAAACCGAGCTGCGCAAGCAGGCGGGCGAGTTCGCCGGCCTTGGTCTCGTTGACGGCAAACTCGATGAATCCCGTGCCTCCACTTTTGGGCTTGGGCGCCAAGGGTTCGCTGACGAGCTTTGGCCAATCCGGTGCAAGCTGGTCCTCCAGCAGGATCAGCGAACGCAGGCCGTCGACCGCGGTCTGCACGGCCGAGCCGGCGCGAAACTGGTCGTTGAAGATCTCCAGCGACAGCGGCCCGGCATAGCCGGTCGCCGCGATCGCCGCCATGAACTCGCCGACCGGCAGATCGCCCTGGCCGGGGAAGGAGCGGAAGTGCCGGCTCCAGGAGAGGATGTCCAGCTCGAGCTTCGGCGCATCCGCAAGCTGGACCAGGAAGATCTTGTCGCCGGGGATCGAGGCCATCGCGCGGACCGGAAAGCCGGGGGCCAGCGCATGAAAGCTGTCGAGAATGATGCCGATCGCGGGGTGATCGGCGCGCCGCACGATTTCCCATGCATCGCGGTAATCATTGACGTGACGTCCCCAGGCCAATGCCTCGTAGCCGACGCGCAAAGACCGTTTGGCCGCGCGCTCGCCAAGCTCGCGAAAATCATCCGCGGCGCGGTCGATGCCGCCGAGCGCGGCCGGCGACACGTTGGAGCAGATCAGCAGCAGATCGGTGCCGAGCTCCTGCATCAGGTCGAACTTGCGTTCGGCACGGGCAAAGTTGCGCGAACGCTGCGGCTCCGGCATGCCCTCGAAATCACGGAACGGCTGAAACGCGCAAATCTCGAGATTGAGGTCCCCGCAGAGCTTTGCGATGTCGCGCGGGCCTGCGCCGAACGACAGCAGATCGTTCTCGAAAATCTCGACGGCGTCGAAGCCTGCAGACGCGATGGCGCGGAGCTTTTCGTCGAGAGCGCCGGAGAGAGAGACCGTTGCGATCGAGCGTTTGGTCATGCTGCGTTGTCCTCCATCGCGCCGCCGAGGAACAATTGTCCGATGCGGGGATCATTCAAAATGCGCTTCGCACCGTCGACCATGCGGGTCTGGCCGAGTTCGAGCACGATGCCGATGTCGGAAATCTCCAGCGCCGAGCGTGCGTTCTGCTCGATCATCAGAATGGTGACGCCGCGGTCGCGCAAGCTCTTCAGGATGTCGAAAGTCTGCTGCACCATCAGCGGCGACAGGCCGATCGAGGGCTCGTCGATCAGCACGAGCTTCGGTTCGAGCAGCAGCGAGCGCGCAATTTCGAGCTGCTTCTGCTCGCCGCCCGATAGCGTGGAGGCCTGCTGCGTCGATTTCCGCCGCAGCGCCGGGAACAGGTCGAGCGCAGCCTCGATCCGGCTCTGCAGGTCGATGCCCTTGCCCGCGGAAACGCCGCCAAGCTCGACGTTGTGGCGCACCGACAGTTCGGGAAAGATGTTGCGGCCCTGCGGCACGTAGCAGATGCCGGCATTGAGCAGCGCGCGCTGGCTCAAACCGGTGACGTCGCGGCCTGCGAAATTGATCCTGCCCTCGCGCAGCTTGAGCAGGCCGAAGATCGCCTTGAACACGGTGGACTTGCCGGCGCCGTTCGGGCCGATGATGGTGGTGATGGTGGCCTGCGGCACGGCAAAGGTGGTGCCGTTCAGGATGGTCATCTTGCCGTAGCCGCCGACGAGATTGTGAACCGAGAGGATCGGATCGCTCATGGCTGGTTCCTCAATGTCCGAGATAGGCTTCGATCACGCCAGGGTCCTTGCGGACCTCGTCGGGCCGTCCCATTGCCAGCACCTTGCCTTCCGCCATCACCATCACGCGCGAGCACAGCGACATCACGAATTCCATGTTGTGCTCGATCACGACGAAGGTGGCGTTCTTCTCGCGGTTGATCGCCACCAGCCGCTCCTTCAGGTCCGTCAACATCGACGGGTTGACGCCGCCAGCGGGCTCGTCGAGCAGCACCAGGCGCGGCCCGCCCATGAAGGCCATGGCGGCGTCGAGCAGTTTTTGCTGGCCGTAGGACAGCCCGCCGGCCGGCTCGTCGGCGAGATGATCGAGCTTGAAAAAGCCGATCATCTGGTTGGCGGCCTCCGTCAGACCGGCGTCGGAGCGGCCGACCAGGCGCGAGGCCATGCTGCCCTGGTGCTCCTGTCCCGCGAGGATCAGGTTCTCGCGCACCGAGAGTTTTGGGAACACCTGCAGGAGCTGGAAGGTGCGGCTGACCCCGAGCTTGTTGAGCTCGGCGGGTCGCAAGCCCGTGACGACCTTGCCGTCGAGCTTGACCTCGCCGCCGCTCGGCGTGAGCTGGCCGAGGATGCAGTTGAACAGGGTCGACTTGCCGCAGCCGTTCGGGCCGATCAGGCCGAGGATCTCGCCCTCGTGGACGTCAAAAGAGACGCCGCCGACGGCGCTGATGCCGCCAAAATTCTTCTTGATGTCGGTGACTTCGAGGACCGCGCTCATTGCACCGTCTCCAGCCGGGACTTTGCGACGGCGCGCTGGGCGGAGGCCGCCTTGGTTCGCCGCTCGGCGAGATAGCGGTCGAGGATTCCCAAAATGCCGGTCGGCGACCAGATCAGCAGCCCCATCACCGCGATCGCGTAGAGCATCAGATAATAGCCCTCGGTGAAGCGCAGCCATTCCGGCAACAGCACGGCGATCATCGCGCCCAGGAACGGACCCAGGAAGAACCCGGCGCCGCCGACGATCACCATCATCAGGAGGTCGAGCGAGAGCGACAGGTTGAACGGCACGGGATCGATATATTGCGTCAGCGGCGCATAGAGCGCGCCGGCGACGCCACCGATCGCGGAGCCGATCGCGAACGCCATCAGCGTATAGCGTCGCGTGTCGACGCCCAGCGACTGCGCCCGCAGCGGGTTTTCGCGCATCGCCATGAAGGCGCGGCCCCAGGGCGAGCGGATCAGCCACCACACCGCGAGCGACACGATCGCGAGCGAGCCGAGACAGACATAGTAGAACGGCAGCGGCTTGTTGGTGGCGATGCCGAAGATGTGCGGACGCGGAATGTTGGAGATGCCGTAGATGCCGCCGGTGAGCCAGCTCTCGTTGCGAAATACCAGGAAGGCCAGCGTGGAGAAGGCAAGCGTGACGAAGGCGAGGTAGTGGTGCTGCACCCGCAGCGCGGGATAGCCGAGTATCCAGCCGACCGCGAAGCTCAAGGCGATCGCGACGACGATCGCCGCCGGCAGCGGCCAGCCATGCGTGGTCATGATCGCCGCGGCGTAAGCGCCGATGCCGACGAAGGCGCCCTGCGCCAGCGAGACCTGGCCGGCATAGCCGAGCGTGAGGTTGAGGCCCATCGCGGCGATGGCCATCACCGCCCACTGGCTCAGGATGAACAGGCCATAGCGGTTGAAGTTCATGGGGACGACGATCAGCGCAGCGACGACGGTGAGGCCGAACGCGATCTTGAGAGGTTTGGCGAAGCCGCTCATACGGTGCGCTCCTCGGCGCGGCCGAGCAGGCCCTGCGGCCGGAACAGGATGACGGCGATCAGGAAGATCATCGGCACGGCGGCGCGGTACTGCGTCGAGACATAGGCGGCCGCGAGATTGTCGAGCACGCCGATCAGGAGGCCGCCTGCGATTGCGCCGCGCACCTGGTTGAACCCGCCGACGATCGCGGCGATGAAGGCGGCCTGGCCCAGCACCTCGCCGGACGTGAATTTCGCGAGGTAGATCGGCGTGATCAACAGCGACGCGAGAGCGACCAGGAACGCGTTGATCAGGAAGGTCAGGAGAATCATGCGCTCGACAGGGACGCCGATGATGCGCGCCACCGTCGGGTTCTGCGCCGCCGCCTGCATCTGGTGGCCGAGCGAGGTGCGGTTGAGAAGCGCAGTCAAGCCGAAGACGGCAAGGATGGCGAGGACGAGGACGCCGATGCTTTGCAGCGAGACGGCATGGCCGAGGATAGAGACGTCGCCGGTCGGCACGATCGAGGGGAAGGGTGAGGCTTCGGCGCTGAAGAACTGTTTTACAGCCTCCTTGAGGCCGATCGCGAGCGCCATGGTCGCGATCGCGAGCGGCAGCACGCCATGGCGCATCATCGGATCCACCAGCAGCATCTTGAAGGCGAGGCCGAGCAGGAGCATCGAGAGCAGGATGCCGAGGATGATCGCGAGCCAGAACGGCGCGCCGGCATGCATCGCCGCGAGCATCAGGAACGCCGGCAGCATCACGAACTCGCCCTGCGCGAAATTGATGGTCTGCGAGGTCTGCCATAGCAGCGTGAAGCCGACCGCGACCAGCGCATAGATCGCGCCGGTGGCAAGTCCAGCGACCAGAAGATCGAACAGATTGGACATTTTCCCTCTCTCTCTTCTCCCTCTCCCCGCTTGCGGGGAGAGGGTCGGGGTGAGGGGGAGCCTCCGCGAGGTCGCTGAGAGTTGGACTCGTGGAGGCTCCCCTCACCCGGAATTTGCTTGCGCAAATTCCGACCTCTCCCCGCACGCGGGGAGAGGCGAAGAACACCTCACTTCGCCTTCGGCAGCACCTGCTTCACCACTTGCTTGCCTTCGACCACCTCGACCAGGAAGCTCTGGCGGTCGATGTCGCCGGTGTCGCTGAAGGTGACGTCCATCAGGATGCCCGGCTCGTCCGCGGCTTTGATGGTCAGGCCGTGCAGCGTGTCGGCGAACGCCTTGGAGTCGACCTTGCCCATCTTTTCGGTCGTGGCCTTCACCATGTAGACCGCGAGATAGCCTTTCAGCCCGTTATGGTCGGGCACGTAATTGTACTTCTTCGCGAACTTGTCGCGAAACGCCTTGATCAGGTCGACCGGCGCATCGGTGGTGAGGCCGACATGGCCGCGCGCGCCGTTGGCGGCATCGCCCGCGAGCTCGATCACCTTCTGCCCGATCAGCGTGGTCTCGCCCATCAGCGGCGCGGTGACGCCCTGGCGCTTCAGCTCCTTGAGGATGCGTGCGCTCTCTTCCTCGTTCAAATAGACGAACACGGCGTCGGGATTGGCGGCCTTGATCTTGCCGACGTCGGCGGCGAAATCGGCCTGGCCCGCCTCGGTGGAGAGATCGGCGACGACCTTGGAGCCGAGACGGTCGAGCTCCTTGACGACGACATCGCGACCGCCGCGGCCAAAGTCATTGTTGACCCAGACCACCGCGACTGACTTCGCCTTCATGTCGTCGTGAATGTATTTGGCGACCTTCGGCATCGACGATTGCTGGCCGAACGAGGTGCGGAACAGGAATTTGTTTCCGCCTTGCGTCAGCTCGGCGGCTTCGCCGCCCATGATCTGCGCGATGCCGGCCTCGGCCGCCAGCGGCGCGGTCACCTTCACGGAGCCGGAATAGCCGGGTCCGAGCAGCACATAGGGCTCGGCGTCGAGCGCCTTTTGCACCTGCGCGCGCGCGACGCCCGGGTTGGACTGCGAGTCGGCATGAGTGACTTCGAGCTTGCGGCCGAGCACGCCGCCCTTGGCGTTGATCTCCTCGATCGCGAGGTCGATGCCGTTCTTCCAATTGGTGCCGACGGTGGCGCCGCCCCCGGAAAGCTCGGCGACGTCGGAAAGCTTGATCGCCTGGGCGTGGACACTGGTTGCAGTCGCGAAGGCAAGCAGGGCGCCCGCCAGCAAAGTCGATTTCATGGTCTCTCCTCCTGTTAGTTTCGTGATGGTGTCCGCGGCCTTGTGTCCGGCCGCTTGGTTTACGCTGCGTGATAGGCTGAGCTTCGGGCCGCCATCACCTCGTCAAAAGCCTCTCCCATGATCTCGGTCGATGGGGCAAGGCCCGTGAACAGCTCGAAAGCGTCGGCGGCCTGGTAGATCGCAAGCTCCCGGCCGGTCATGATCCGCGCGCCCTTGGCTTGGGCAGCCGCCAGCAGCGGCGTGATGAGCGGCGAATAGACGGCGTCGGCGACCCACAGGCTTTGACGCAGCAGCGTCGGCGCGACCGGCGTTTCCCGGTTCGGCAGCATGCCGACCGGCGTGCCGTTGACGAGGCCCGTTGCGCCGTCGAGCGCGGCCTCGACGCTTGCGGCGACCCTGGCGCCACCCTGCTTGACGAGCAGCGCGGCGAGTTTTTCGGCGCGTGCCGGCTCGCTGTCGAAGATGCGGATGTCGGTCACGTCAAGGCTTGCCAGCGCAAAGGCGATCGCCTTGCCGACGCCGCCGGTGCCGATCACGGCGACCGCGTTTCCAGAGGGTGCCAGCAGCGGCGCGACGGCGCGCGCAAAGCCCGTCGTGTCGGTGTTGTGGCCGATCAGCCGGCCGTTCCTGACAACGACGGTGTTGACCGCCCCCATGGCGGCCGCCCCCGGTGCCAGTTCATCGAGCAGCGGGACCACCGCCTCCTTGTAGGGAAAAGTGACGTTGACGCCGGCAAAGCCGAGCCGCCGCACGCCTTCCAGCATCATGGCGAGCTCGGCCGAGCCGGCGCCGGCCACTTCGATAAGCTGATAATGTCCGCGCAGGCCAAGCCCCTCCGCGGCGCGCTCATGCATGGCAGGGGAGGCGGAATGCGCGATGGGTGCGCCGATCAGGCCGGTCAGGAGCTTTTTGGATGCGGCGGGTCCGCGCTTTGACATGGTTCGCTATCGTCTCGTTGGGAGCGTTTGATCCCGGCCATTAGCGGGGAGATCCGCCCAATTCCAAGGGGCTTCCCCTAGGAACGATAGTCTTTCCTCGGCCTAACACAATTACCCTTTTGTCCTCCAAACCTAACATAATGTTATCTCTGCCGCCCCCGTGGCGGCGCGGCCCTGCCTTTGCCCCGCGACGGCTCGACCGCGCGCATCTCCGCGCGCAGGGACTCGATGAAATACTCGACATGAAGCGACAGCGGCGCGCCGCGCTTCACCGCGATATAGGTGTCGAATCGCGTCGGCTCGGTGATCTTGATCAGCTCGATCCCGGGATAGCCCCCATGGGCCACCGTGAACTGGTCGATGATGGCGATGCCGAGCCCCGCCTTCACCAGCGCGCAGACCGTGGTGCCGAAGCGGGCGCGGATGGTGATGTTGTACGCGAGCCGGTGGCGCGCGAAGATCTCGGCCATGATCCGGCCGTAGGGGTCGTTGGGATCGATGCCGATCAGCGGATAGCGCGTGATCTCGGCGGCGGAGACCTGCTTGCGGCCGGCGAGCTCGTGGCCCGGCGGCACGATGCAATAGAGTTCGCCGGAGGCGAGCGGCAAGAAATCGAGCCCGGAATGTTCGAGCCGGTAGCTCATCGCAACGCACTCGCCGCGGCCGAGCAGGAGATAGTCGATGGCTTCCTCGAGCTTGAGGATGTTGATGTCGATGCCGAGATCCGGATAGCGCCGCCGGACCCGCTCGATCGCGCGCGGCACCATGACTTGCGAAATGCTCGGCACCGAGCCGATGCGCAATTCCGACAATCCGCCGCGTCCGATCTTGGAAATGATCTCGGAGAGGTCGTCGACCTTCTTGTAGACGCCGTTGATCTGCTCGAAGATGTTCTCGGCTTCCGGGGTGGGGAAATAGCGTCCGTTCTGGCGCTGGAAGAAGCGGATGCCGAGCGAGCGCTCGGTGTATTTGACGAGGCGGCTGATGCCCGGCGCCGAAACGTTCAGCAGCTTCGCCGCGCCGCCAATGGTGCCCGTCACCATCACGGCCCGGATCACTTCAACCTGGCGCAGCGTCATCATGTCCTGAACATCCCGAAAGAGGATCGCGGCGGCGATCATCTCACGGGAGGCGTGACATCATCCAGCGGCAAGTGAGCGTTGATGTGCACGGGAGCGGCAAACTACTCTCGTGTCTCGGACACGCCGCAACGCGTTTAGCGTTGCGGTGCAGAGCCGGGGCGAGAAAGCCAAAGGGTAAGTTGCGGCTGCGTGAGCCCGGCTCTGCAGCGTACGGCCGAAGAGACGCTGCGCTGCGTCCGGGGCAAGAGACCGTGGCTGATTCACCAACCTGCTCACAAGGGAAAAGGAAAGCCAACTTCGCTGAGCGCGTGTTTCGACTAAAATCTGCGCGTTCAAATGGCAGGGCGCCGTCGGCGCACGAGCTGTCGCAGCGGCGTCGGTTGCCGCAATTGCGTGCTAACTCGCCGGTCCGTCCGGCGTGGCGCTCTCTGCCGGCTTGCCGCGCTCGCTTTGCAGCACCCCGCGTGCGAACTCGATGATCTTCTGCTTGTTTGCCGTTTCGCGGACGGCGAAAAATACGCGGTTGAGTTCCAGGCCGAGCACGCTGTTGAGGGCGATGTCCTCGTCTTCCATCGTGGTTCCCCGCTTCAGACATTGTAGGTGTATCTTGACGTCACTTCTTCCACAAGTAGATCAAGCCTTCGGGGTCAATGGGATACCGGGAAACTACGGAAACCATGAATTGAGGCAGTGCCCAAAGACGTGCTATATCGCACAGCGAGGGTCAGAAACGCACCGATGTCCGCCGTGGATTATGGCCGGGAAGCGCTCGACTTCATTGAGGGGCTTGGAGCCTATACCAAGGTTCCGGACGCCATGGATGCGCTTGCGACCGCGTTCGGGCGCTACGGCTTCGAGCACATCATCGTCACCGGCTTGCCGAATCCCGATCAGCGCTTTTCCCAGATGGTGCTCGCCAAGAAGTGGCCGGCGGAGTGGTTCAGCCTCTATACCCAAAAAGGCTACGACCGCGTCGATCCCGTGATCCGCAAATGCCGACAGACGGTGAATCCTTTCGAGTGGTCTGAGGCGCCGTACGATCCGGAGCTGGAGCCGGGCGCTGTGGAGGTGATGCGGCGCGCTGCCGATTTCCGCATGTCGCGCGGCTTCGTCGTGCCGATCCATGGATTGACCGGCTACGAGGCCGGCGTCTCGCTCGGTGGCGTTCACCTCGATCTCAATGCGCGCAGCAAGCCGGCGCTGCACCTGATCGGGATGTACGGCTTCGATCACATTCGCCGCCTCCTCAATCCGGCGCCGCATCGATCGATGCGTCTTACCCCGCGCGAGCGGGAGGTGCTTGCCTGGGCCTCGCAGGGCAAGTCGGCCTGGGAGATCGGCGAGATCCTGCATATCACGCAGCGCACCGCCGAAGAGCATCTTGCAACTGCCGCGCGCAAGCTTGGTGCCGTCAACCGGACGCATGCGGTCGCCATCGCAATCCGCCACAGAATCATCACCCCCTGAAATCCACGCCTACTGGGAAATTTCCCAGTAGTCGGTTTGGCCGTTTTCCGTGAGGATTCCCCATTATTTCGAAAAATGGGGGGAATAAATGATTCATGTGATTTCTGCCGTCAACCGGCACCTCTACGAGGACGTTCTCGAGCAACATTTCAGGTTGCGTCACGAGATTTTTGTCGAGGAGCGGAAATGGGAGGCGCTGCGCAAGCCCGATGGCCGCGAGGTCGACGCCTACGACAATGAGGACGCGGTCTACCTGCTGGCTCTCGAAAATCGCCGGGTGCTCGGCGGCTCCCGTCTTTATCCTACCACCAGGCCGACGATGATGAGCGAGGTTTTCCCGCATCTCGCCGCGGTGCGCGGCTGCCCCTCGAACCCGCTGGTATGGGAATGGTCACGCTTCTTCGTTTCGCGCGAGCGCCGCGACGGCGCGTTCAATTGGCAATTGATGGCGGCGGCGCAGGAGTTCTGTCTCGATCAGGGCATCGAGCGTCTCTGTCTTGTCATGGAGACCTGGTGGCTGCCGCGCTTCCACGAGATCGGATTCGTCGTCACGCCGCTGGGATTGCCGGCGCTGGTCGAGAATTCCTGGACGATGGCGGCCACGATCGAGGTCCGTCAAGAGTCGCTCGATGTCGTGTGTGACCGTCTCGGGATGACAAGCGTCGTGCAACAGGACGGCCCGCGTCTGGACGCCGTCGCCCGTGCCAACCTCTGCGGCCTCGCTGCCGCGCAACGAAAGAGCGCCTGAGATGTCGAACATGATGCGGGACAGCCAGATCATGGCGCAGATCAAGGACGAAAATCTCGGCTACATGTCCGACATGGCGCTCGAGCTCGCGCAGATGGCGGAAGACACCGGATTGGCGACGCTCGCCTATCTGTTCCGGATGGCGGCGCTGGAGGCCTCGACGGCCAACAGCGTGCTCGCCGAGCCGGATGACTTTCCCCGGCAGATGACATCGCACTAGGCGTAGCCTTCTCAAAGTTGCGACGAACTCACACCCTCTCTCCGGCAACGGAGGGAGGGTGATCCGCTTTGGGTGCGGCAGGTTGACCCATCCTGCGCGGCAGTCTTCTTGCAAGGCCGATTGCAGGGCCGAGATCGATCGGATGCATCGGCATGCAACAAAGTGCAGGTTGGGTGTCGAATCGCTCTTGCCTCGGAACGATACTGCCATTACCCATTTTTCCGCCTTGTACAGGCAGGGGGAGCTCTTTCACTGATGGCGACCGTGTTCGAACATCGGCGCGAACCTGCGTGCGCCTGAAAGAGTTTTGATGCTGCTCGTCGTCGAACAGTTCTTGAACGGATTGCAGTTCGGCCTGCTGCTGTTCCTGCTCGCCGCCGGCCTGACGCTGGTGTTCGGGATCATGGATCTCGTCAACCTCGCGCACGGCTCGCTCTACATGATGGGCGCCTATTTCGCCGCGACCTTCGCAGCCTGGACCGGCAGCTTCCTGCTCGGCGCGCTGCTGGCGCTCGGCGCAACCCTCGTGCTCGGCATCGTGCTCGAGATGACCGCGCTGCGGCATCTCTACGGACGCGACCATCTCGACCACGTGCTCGCGACCTTCGGCCTGATCCTGTTCTTCAACGAAGCCGTGCGGCTGATCTGGGGCCCGGCCGGGCTTGCGCTGCCGCTGCCGGCCTGGCTCACGGTGCCAGTGCCGATCCTGCCGGGCATCCACTATCCCGCCTATCGCCTCGCCATCATCGTCGTGGCGCTGCTGGTTGCGTTGCTGCTCTATCTCGGCGTGATGCGCACCCGCATCGGCATGTTGATCCGCGCCGGCGCCTCCAATCGCGAGATGATCGGCGCGCTCGGCATCAACATCAAGCTGCTCTACACCCTGGTGTTCGGCCTCGGTGCCGCGCTCGCCGGTCTTGCCGGGTTGATGCAGGCGCCGATCCTCACCGTGCAGATCGGCATGGGCGAGAACATCCTGATCCTCGCCTTCGTCATCATCGTGATCGGCGGCATCGGTTCGATCCGCGGCGCGTTCCTGGCCGCGATCTTCGTCGGTATGATCGACACGCTCGGCCGCGCCTTCCTGCCCAATCTGTTGCGGCAGGTGCTGAGCGGCGCCGCGGCCTCCACCGCCGCGCCCGCGCTGTCGTCCATGCTGATCTATCTGCTGATGGCGATCGTGCTGGTGGTGCGGCCGGAGGGGCTGTTTCCGGCCAACCGTCGATGAAGACTTTTACTGTAGCTAAGGCCGTCACGGCCCTGATGCTGGCGGGCCTCGTGCTGCTGCCGCTCTATTCGCAACTCTCAGGCAACATCTTCATCCTGACGCTGTTCACGCGCATCGTCATCCTGGCGCTGGCGGCCGCGAGCCTCAACCTCATCATGGGTTTTGGCGGCATGATGAGTTTTGGCCACGCCGCCTATCTCGGCATCGGAGGCTACGCGGTCGGCATGCTGGCGCAGGAAGGCGTGGGAAGCGGCTTCATCCAGTTTCCGGTCGCGCTTGCGGCTTCCGCGACTTACGCCGTCGTGATCGGCGCGCTCTCGCTTCGCACGCGTGGCGTTTACTTCATCATGATCACGCTCGCCTTCGCGCAGATGGCCTATTACGTCGCCTCGGGGCTGGCGCGTTATGGCGGCGATGACGGCCTCACCGTCTACAAGCGCAGCGACTTCTCCGGATTGATCAATCTGTCGAACCGCACGCAGTTCTATTATCTTTGCCTCGCCTGCCTGTTCGGCGTGGTTTTCCTGATCTGGCGCATCGCCAATTCGCGCTTCGGCCTCGTCCTGCAGGGCCTGCGCTCCAACGAACAGCGCATGCAGGCGATCGGCTTTCCCTCGAAGCGCTACCAGCTGGTCTGCTTCGTCATCTCGGGCATGATGTGCGGCCTTGCCGGCGCGCTGCTCGCCAACAACACCGATTTCGTCAGCCCGGCCGTGATGTACTGGACCCGCTCCGGCGACCTCATGGTGATGGTGATCCTCGGGGGCATGGGCACGCTGTTCGGTCCGGTCATCGGCGCGGTGGTGTATTTGCTGCTGGAAGAGTTCTTGTCGCAGCTCACCGAATACTGGGCGCTGATCATGGGCCCAATGCTGCTGCTGATCGTGCTGTTCGGCCGCGGCGGCATCATGGGCCTGCTCGGGAGGTTCAACCGTGGCTGAACCGCTGCTCCGCGTCGACAGGCTGGTGCGTCGCTTCGGCGGCATCATTGCGACCGACAACGTCTCGCTCGACGTCGCGGCGGGCGAGCTGCACGCCATCATCGGCCCGAACGGCGCCGGCAAGACCACGCTGATCAGCCAGCTCACCGGACATCTGGAGCCGCATTCCGGCAGCGTCTCGCTGGCGGGGCGCGACATCACCTATCTGCCGGCCTATCGCCGCTGCGCGCTGGGCCTGGCACGTTCGTTCCAGATCACCTCGCTGCTGCTCGATTTCACCGCCGCCGACAATGTCGCGCTCGCGGCGCAGGCGCATGCCGGCACCTCGTTCCGCTTCTTCGCCGATGCACGCAAGGAGAAGGGCCTGCGCGATGCCGCGCATGCCGCGCTCGACCGCGTCGGTCTCGCTCATCGTGCCGATGTGCTGGTGTCCAGGCTCAGTCATGGCGAGCGTCGCCAGATCGAGCTGGCGGTTGCGCTGGCAAGCAAGCCGAAGCTTTTGCTGCTCGACGAGCCGATGGCGGGCCTCGGCGTCACCGAGTCCCAGCGCATGGTGCAGCTGCTGCAGGAGCTGCGCAAAGAGGTCTCGATCGTACTGGTCGAGCACGACATGCCGGCGGTGTTTGCGCTCGCCGACCGCATCTCGGTGCTGGTCTACGGCCGCGTCATCGCCTCCGGCGATCCGGCCGCGATCCGGGCGAACGAGGACGTCAAGCGCGCCTATCTTGGCGAGGCGCATGTGGTGACGCACCATGGATGAAGAAGTGGTGGGTGACACGCTGCTCGAGGTCGACGGCATCGAGACCTGCTACGGCCTATCCCAGGTGCTGTTCGGCTTGTCGCTGTCGGTCAAATCAGGCGAGATGGTCTCGCTGATGGGCCGCAACGGCATGGGCAAGACCACGACCATCCGCTCCATCATGGGCCTGACGCCGGCGCGTGCAGGCAGCATCCGCTTTGCGGGCTCGGAAGTTCGGACGCAACCATCCTACAGGATTGCGCAACTCGGTGTCGGCCTCGTCCCCGAGGGGCGGCAGATCTTCCCGAACCTCACCGTGCGCGAGAACCTGGTCGCGGCCGCCGCCGATCGTTTCGACAGCCGCAATCCCTGGACGCTGGCGGCGATCTACGTGATGTTTCCGCGTCTCGCCGAGCGCGCCTCCAACATGGGCAACCAGCTCTCCGGCGGTGAGCAGCAAATGCTCGCCATCGGCCGCGCGCTGATGACCAATCCGAAGCTCCTCATCCTGGATGAAGCGACCGAAGGCCTGGCGCCCCTGATCCGCGAAGAGATCTGGAGCTGCCTGTCGCTGCTCAAGAGCCGGGGACAATCGATCCTGGTCGTCGACAAGAACGTCGACCACCTTGCCCGCATCTGCGACCGCCACACCATCATCGAGCGCGGCAAGACGGTGTGGAGCGGCACCTCGGACGAGCTGTTGGCTGAGCCGGATCTGCAGCACAAATATCTGGGAATTTGAGGCTGGGCGGTGAGGTGAGGTACGCCGTGGCCGCTTCCCTTGGTGTCGTCCTGGCGAAAGCCAGGACCCATACCGCGAGGTCTATCTATTGTGGGCAGTATAAGTACCGAACGGCAGTCTTCGCCAAACGCCTTGTTGGGGTGATGGGTCCTGGCTTTCGCCAGGACGACGTTGGCAATCACCAATAAATCCCGTGCCGATGCAGTTCGCGGATCACGCGGGCCTCGGTGGATGGCTGGCGACGTTTCGGCTTGGTCGTTTCTCTCGCGCTGGCAACCGGCGCGGCATTGGACTGGGTTGCGGCCGGAGCGATCGCGATTGTCGTGGCAGTTGCTGCCGGGGGCGTTGAAGTTGGGACTGTGGTCGCCGTCTGGACATTCGTGGGCGCTGCCGCCGGAGCTTGTGGCGGCGTGGCTGCTGTCGTTGCCGGCTGCTCGGCGGTCTGCGGGCTCGCATTTGTCGCCGCAAGGCTAAGGCTTCGTGGTCCGCCGGCATAGGCCTGGCTTGCCAGCAGCGACATTGCCGCGATCAGGATCAGCTTTCGCATGACACCCTCCGTTACCTGGTCAATCCGTCTTGCCTAATTCGCCGGGCCTCTATCGCGACGAGCTTCCCATCCCGATTTCGATCAGGGTGGCACGGCAGGACAGGCGATAAATCAAGCTGAACAGATTATCCCACATGATCGAACTCCGTTGTTGATCAATCCCGTCATCTTCACCCTCCATCGTTTCCGGCCATCTTCGCGGGGGCGGAAAAATGACTTCGTCGGCAAGGTCAAAGGTTTCGTCGGAAGCACCGGCGCGAAACCGGCTCACGCCGGCGTGAGGGCCTGTCGGAGTAACGGTCGTTGGCTCGGCGCCCCGGCGATCCTAATCGTGGACCAACATCAGCCGGCCATCCTCGAGGCCGAACACGAGTGCGGGACGATCGCGGTATTTCACGCCGCCGATATTCGTCGCGATCCTTGCCGGAAGCCTGATGCGCGCGATGTCATGCGGGCCTGCGACGAACCCGATGAGCCGCAGCGTTCGCCGTTCGAGGTCCGGTACCGCGAGATCTGGATGGCCGTCGCCATCAAAATCGGCCGTAAAGCTCATGTGCAGCGATCGCGAGCCGATGAAATGGTTCGATACGTCGGAAATTTCCGCCGATTTTTCCAAACGATCATGCCGCCACGACCACATTTCGAGAATCCCGACCACATGAGGCTGGCGGACAAGCACGATATCCGTGGTGCCATCGCCGTCGAAATCGGCGATGCCGGCCGGGTTGAGCCAGGCATAAGCGTGGCCGATCGGAGGCGTCTCCGCAACGATGGCCGTCGAGACGGGATCGATGACAACCAGCGCGGAGCCGCGCTTCAGATAGGATTTGACCAGCACAATTCTTTCGCGGCCACCGATCGCAGCGACGCGCGGCTCCAAGTCTTCGAACACGGCGTCACCATCCAGGCGCAGCGTGCGTTGTCCGCCCTCGCGCGGCTCGATCACCAGGCTGCCGGCCTCGATGGCATCGCCGAGGACGCCGTGGCGATAGCGTTCGGTCGGCTCGGCGAGCCAAGCACGCGCGACGGTGTCGCGGCCTGTCGCGATGCGCCCATCCGCAAGCGCCCCGGTCGGCGGCGCCGGATGTTCGAGCGCTGCGGCGGGCACCATGCGCATCGCTTTCGCGTCGAACTGGTACCAATTCGTGCCGACTGCAATTCGGAGGTCGCTATCCGCCAAATCAATTTCGCTGACGCGGCCGGGGGTGCGTACGGTGCTCGCCTGCCAGTCGGCCAGGGCTGATGCGGACAGGGCTGGCGCGAACAGGAACAGGGCAAATAGCAGGGCCGCCGGGCGCAACCGCATCATGGTACTCCTGGAAAATCCGGCTGCGTTGCGGGGATCGGCGGCCGGTTGGCGGCGGCTCAAAATATCTCGAAATATTCGCGGTGCTCCCAGTCGGTCACCTCGGACAGGAAGCGGTCGATCTCGGCATTCTTGATGTGGGTGTAATAATCGACGAACTCGGCACCGAGCTTTTCGCGGAAGAACGGATCGTCCTTCAGCGCGCTGACCGCATCGCGCAGCGACTTCGGCAAGAGCGGCGCCTTGGTTTCGTAGGGCGCATCGGCCGACGGGCCGGGATCGAGCTTGCGGTCGACGCCGTCGAGGCCGGAGAGGATCTGCGAGGCCATGTAGAGATAGGGATTGGCGGCGGGCTCGCCGATGCGGTTTTCCAGGCGCGTGGCGGCGTCGCCGGCCGCGCCGAGCACGCGGATCATCACGCCGCGATTGTCGCGGCCCCAGATGGCGCGGTCCGGCGCCAGCGAATAGGAGCGGTAGCGCTTGTAGCCGTTGATGGTCGGGGTGGTGAACACGGTCGAGGCGCGGGCGTGGTCGAGCAGGCCCGCAAGCCAGGCGCGGCCGAACGCGCTGAGCGGCTCGCCGCCGTCTTTGGCCATGAATAAATTGTCGCCGCTCGTGCGTGAGACGACCGATTGGTGCAGATGCCAGCCGCTCGCGAACAAGTTCGGCAGCTTCGGCCGGCACATGAAGGTGGCGTGATAGCCGTGGCGGTGCGCGATCTGCTTCACGGCGGAGCGAAACAGCACCATGTTGTCGGCGGGCTCCAGCCCCTTCTTCGGCGCGAACGTGAACTCGCACTGGCTCGGCCCGAATTCGACCTCGACCGAGCGCAAAGGCAATCCGAGCGCGACGATGTCACGGCGCAAGATCTCCAGCACCGGCTCCATCTGATCGAAGCGCTGCTCGGTGAGATATTGATAGCCGTGGCTGAGCAGGCTCACCGAGGGCGGCGTGCCGGGCTGTCCAGCGTCCTCGGGCCGCATATGCGGATCGTCGAGCTTGAAGATGTGGAATTCGACCTCGAGGCCCGCCACGAAATCATGGCCACGACTTGCGAGCTCGTCGAGCACCTTGCGATAGAGCCCGCGCGTCGCGAACGGCACGGGACGGCCGTCGTTGAAATAGAGGTCGCAGAGAACCCAGCCCGTGGTCGGCGCCCATGGTAAAACGCGAAAACTGGTGGGATCGGCGACCATCAGCACGTCTGCCGCGCCTTCCATTTCCTTCATGCCGAAGCCGCCGCCTGACGTGAACACCGGAAACACCGTGCGGTGCGAGGTGTCCTTGGCGAGCATGGTGGTGGTGATGGAGCAGCCGCTCTCCA
Source organism: Bradyrhizobium sp. Ken64 (assembly GCF_055807555.1). NCBI lineage: Bacteria > Pseudomonadati > Pseudomonadota > Alphaproteobacteria > Hyphomicrobiales > Nitrobacteraceae > Bradyrhizobium > Bradyrhizobium sp. Ken64. The sequence continues at coordinate 201,589 of NZ_JBVVPA010000014.1, forward strand.
GCGAAGCGATCGCCTCGGCCGCGACGATGGTCTTGCCGCGCAAAATGCCGTGCTGGTCCGGGAAGGCGAGGCGGATGACCTCGAGGTTCTTTTCCTCGACGATGCGGCGCATGCGCGTCGCAGCGTCCTTCTGCTCATCCGACCACAGCGCATGACGCGCGACGAAAGTCACTTTGCGACTCCCCTAGTCGTTGGACGCGAAGTTGTTTTCATATACTCCGTCATTGCGAGCGCAGCGAAGCAATCCAGACTATCTCCGCGATGGGATTCTGGATTGCTTCGCTTCGCTCGCAATGACGAAGGAGGGACTTGCATTCTGCGCTACTCCGCCGCCGTCAGCCGGTGCACGTTGTCCGCGATCTCCTTCGGCACCGGCGCGGTCCACGGCGCGCTGCGGCGGCGCTTGACGTCGACTTCCATCCAGTAGATCTCCCAGCCTCGGGTCGGCCCGATGCCGTCCATGGTCGCCGGGCCCTGGATCGAACGTGCGGTGGCCTCGTCGAGATGCAGCATCGGCTTCTCGCCGCCTGCGACCTTCTCGATTTCCTGCCGCAGCAGGCGGCGGTACTGCACGATCGCCTTGTCGCTCGTGCCGAGGTGCTCCCTGGTGCGGTCCTGGATCGCGCCCATCGATTCCACCGCCCACTGGTCGTGGACGTTGATGTCGGTGCCCATGCCGGTATAGGTCGCCGTCTGCTGCTCGTGCGGGTCGAAGCCGTAATCGTTGGTCCTGTTCTTGCGAGATTTGTAGTCCGGCAGCTCATAGAGCTCGAGCCGCTGGTCGCGCATCTTCTGCTTGTCGACGGGTTTCGCGTAGCTGGTGAAGATCGCGTACCAGTAGCAGTTCTCGTCGTCGACCGGCACGTGCCATTGCGTGATCGTCATCTCCGTGCTCATGGGGATGACGAAACCGTGCGGGAAAAGCTGGTTGGTGACGCGCACATGGGTGCGCTCCTCGTCGATCTCGCGCAGCGCGATCAGCCGCAGGCCGTATTCGGTGTGCTCGACATTGATGATCGGGCGGTCGTATTCGCGCAAAATCTTCGTCATCGGCAAGTCGGAGCCTGCCGATGCGCCGCGGAACTGCTTGCCGTAGGCCGTCGAGGTGTCCTCGTCCTCGAAGAAGCGATGCAGATAGGAGGCGTGCGCGGGATCGATGCCGACTTCGAGCGCCTGTAGCCAGTTGCAGGCCATGTGCCCCTTGAACGCAAAGGTGTGGGTATCAGGCGCGACGAAACAGTCGAGCTCCGGAAAGGCCGGCGGTTCGCCCTCGCCGAGATAAGCCCAGAGGATGCCGCTCTTCTCCACCACGGGATAAGAGCGCTGGCGGACGTTCTGGCAGAGTTTTGAATCCTTCGGCTCCGCCGGCGTTTCGATGCATTGGCCGGTCGCGTCGAACAGCCAGCCATGGAAGGCGCAGCGCAGGCCGCCATGCTCGAGCCGTCCGAAGGCGAGATCGGCGCCGCGATGCGCGCAGTGGCGATCGATCAGGCCGTAACGCCCGCTCTCGTCGCGGAACAGCACCAGGTTTTCGCCGAGCAGTCTGACGGGGCGGATCGGTCGATCGCCGTCGAGCTCGTCCACCAGCGCCGCCGGCTGCCAGTAGCTCCGCATCAGCTTCCCGCAGGGGTCCTTCGCACCGGTGCGGGTGATCAGGTCGTTCTGCTCCTGGCTCATCATGGCGAGTGCATCCTTTGTGGAGCGGCGTTTGTTCGCCTATTGAACGAATGGGCGAATTATGACATGCCTTGGACACGCGGCAAGCACTATTTTGCAGGATCGTCCCGAGACCATGCCCAAGCTGAAGCGGAACGAGAACGACGAGCGCGCGACCGATTTCGTCGAAAGCCTCGATCGCGGCCTGCGGCTGCTGCAGTGCTTCGGAGCGACGGCGGGTCCGATGACACTCAGCGATCTCGCCCGTGCCGCGGACCTGCCGCGCGCGACCGCGCGACGCATGCTGTTCACACTTCAGCGCGGCGGTTTTGTCAGCGGCGACGGGAAGCTGTTCTCGCTGACGCCACATGTGCTGACGCTGGCGGCGTCCTATCTGCGGTCCAGCCAGCTCGTCACGGTCCTGCAACCGGTGCTCGATCGCGTTGCGATAGCGGCCAACGAAATCTCCTCGCTCGCGGTGCTCGACGGCGATGAGGTCGTGTTCATCGCGCGCAGTAGTCCCGCGCGCATGTTTTCAGGTGGGCTGGACATCGGCTACCGCCTGCCGGCCTTCTGCACCTCGGTCGGCCGCACCATGCTCGGCCAACTCACCGATGCCGAACTGGCTGCACGGCTGAAAGCGATGAAGCGCGAGGCGTTGACGCCGCAGACGGTGACCGATCCCAAGGCGCTGCTCGCGCGCATCGTCGCCGATCGCGCGCAGGGTTACGCGCTGGTCGATCGCGAGGCCGAGCCGCATTTCCGCTCGATCTCAGTCCCGGTGCGTCGTTATGACGATGTCATCGTCGCCGCCATCAACATGGGCGCCCATGTCGACCGGGTGCCGGCTCAGGAGTTGATCGAGCGATTTTTGCCGCTGCTGCATGAGGGCGCGGAAGCCGTGCGGTCGCAACTCTTGTAGCCCGGGTGAGCGAAGCGATACCCGGGAAAGTCATCGTGAAGCCCCGGATGTCGCTTCGCTCATCCGGGCTGCGCGACTGTGCAAAAATCGCTACCGATTTCGCATCCAGTCGGCGAGGCCGGACAGCGCCTTGTCGAGGTCCTGCCGCGCGGCAACGTCCACAACCGTTTCCTCAAGCGCGCCGCGCATGCAGAGCATCCACGCGTCGCGCTCGGCATCGCCGATGGCAAAGCCGATGTGGCGTTGGCGCAGCCGTGGGTGGCCCTTCTCGACCGAATAGAGTTTTGGGCCGCCGGTCCATTCGGTGAGATAGCGTTTCAGCACGTCCCTGATGAGGCCGAGATCAGCGGCGTGCATCGCCCGGATCATTTGAGCCTCCGGCAGCGTATCCATCCGCTCGTAGAAGCGATCGACCAGTCGATTGATCGTGGCGCTGCCGCCGATCCGCTCGAATATGGAGATTGCGACGTCGCTATCGGTCATGGGAGTTCGGACCTACAGCGCCACGCTGCGCAGCCCGAAGCTGCGCGCTTCGTTCTGCAGCACCGGCCGCACCGCATCAACCAGGCGCGCCGCGGCGGCATCGACAGACAGTCCCGCCGTGTCCACCACCGCCGTCGCGCGCGCATATAGCGGCTCGCGGCTCAAGAGGATGTTGCGCAGCTCGGCCATTGCGGAGCGGTCGTCGGCCATCGGGCGCAGATCGCCCTGTCGGCGGACGCGGGCCATGTGCTCCTCGGGCTCGGCCTTCAGCCAGATCGTGTAGAACGACGACAGGATCTGGTCGAAGGTCAGGGGCTCCGAGACGATGCCGCCGCCGGTCGCCAGCACCATCAGCTCGTTGCGCGCGAGCAGCTGTTGCAGCGCCGCCTGCTCCATGCGGCGAAAGCCTTCCTGGCCGTAGAGCGCGATGATCTCGGCGACCGAGAGGCCGTTCTGCTGCTCGACTTCCTTGTTGAGCTCGACAAAACTCCAGCCGACCTTCTTCGCCAGCATCCGCCCAAGCGTGGATTTGCCGGCGCCGCGCAGGCCGATCAGCGCGATGCCGCAGAACGGCGCGCGCCGCGGCGCGGAGGCGCTGCCGCCCGCGAGCAGATCCTTGGCTTGCGCGATCTGCGCCGGCGTCGCCTTGCGCAGGAGATCGCGAAACATCTGCCAATCCGGGGTCGGATCGGCCGAGGGAAGCAGGTCTTCGAGATGCGCGCCCATCGCGTCGGAGACGCGGCGGAGCAGCACGATGGAGACGTTGCCCTTGCCGCTTTCGAGCTGCGCGATGTAGCGCTCCGATATTCCTGATACCTTGGCGAGCACCTTGCGCGACATGCCGCGCAGCGCGCGCATGGTGCGCACGCGCTGGCCGAGCTGTTCGAGAAATCGGGATTCGGCTTCGGGACTGTCGGTCATGGACTACGGATCATGGGCCTGCTTGAGCGGATGTCTTCTTTTAAGGAGGTCCTGCGGCGTGTATTAATGAAACATAGTGCCTGCTGGCATTGACAGCAAGCCGAGGCGGTGTCTTTCTATGAATTATAATTCTAAATTCAGGGGGGAAGTCCGTGAGCGAGGGATCCTATAACGCGGTGACCTGGCTGCTCGACCGGAACGTCGAGGAGGGACGCGGCAACAAGCTCGCCTTCGACGACACCGTCTCACGGCTCACCTATGGCGAGCTCCAGCGCGAAACGCGGCGCGCCGCCAACATGCTGCGCCGGCTCGGCGTCCGCCGCGAAGAGCGCGTGGCGATGATCATGCTGGATACTGTCGACTTCCCGATCGTGTTTCTGGGCGCGATCCGCGCCGGCATTGTGCCTGTGCCGCTCAACACGCTGCTGACATCGGATCAATACGCCTACATCCTCGCCGACTGCCGCGCGCGCGTGCTGTTCGTCTCGGAAGCGCTCTATCCCGTCATCAAGGACGTTGTCGGCCGCATGCCGGATCTCGAGCATGTCGTGGTCTCCGGCGCCAAGCAGAACGGTCACAAGCAGCTCGCCGAGGAGATTGCGGACGAGAGCGACCGGTTCACCACCGCTGCGACGCATCCGGACGAGCCGGCGTTCTGGCTGTACTCGTCAGGCTCGACCGGCATGCCCAAGGGCGTGCGGCACATCCATTCGAACCTGCAGGCGACCGCGGACACTTATGCGAAGCAGGTGCTCGGCATTCGCGAGAACGACGTTTGTCTTTCTGCGGCAAAGCTGTTCTTCGCCTATGGTCTCGGCAATGCATTGACCTTTCCGATGTCGGTCGGCGCCACGGTGGTGCTCAACAGCGAGCGGCCGACGCCGGCGCGCATGTTCGACCTGATGAACCGCTATAATCCCTCGATCTTCTACGGCGTGCCGACCCTGTTCGCGGCGATGCTCAACGACGAGGCGATGAAGAGCGAGCGCGGCGGCAAGTCTTTGCGCATCTGCACCTCGGCCGGCGAGGCGCTGCCGGAATCCGTCGGCAACAGCTGGAAGGCGCGTTTCGGCGTCGACATTCTCGACGGCGTCGGCTCGACCGAGCTGTTGCACATCTTCCTGTCGAACGCGCCCGGCGATATCAAGTACGGCTCCTCCGGCAAGCCAGTGCCGGGCTATGCGGTGCGGCTCGTCAACGAGGCCGGCCAGGATGTCGCCGACGGCGAGGTCGGCGAACTGCTGGTCGATGCGCCTTCCGCCGGCGAAGGCTACTGGAACCAGCGCCACAAGAGCCGCCGTACGTTCGAGGGACCTTGGACCCGCACCGGCGACAAATATGTCAGGGATGCCGAGGGCCGCTACACCTTCTGCGGCCGTGCCGACGACATGTTCAAGGTCTCCGGCATCTGGGTCTCGCCTTTCGAGGTCGAGAGCGCGCTGATCACGCATCCCGCCGTGCTGGAAGCTGCCGTCGTGCCGGAAGCCGATCCGGAAGGTCTGCTGAAGCCGAAGGCCTTCGTCGTGCTGCGCCCCGGCGCGACGACGACGGGCCTGCAGGAGATGCTCAAGGACCACGTCAAGCAGAAGATCGGCCCGTGGAAATATCCCCGCTGGATCGATGTGGTGGACTCGCTGCCGAAGACGGCGACGGGCAAGATCCAGCGGTTCAAGCTGCGGGACGGGACGAATTGAGCGGCTCCGTCATTCCGGGGCGCGCAAAGCGCGAACCCGGAATCTCGAGCCGTGGACTGCAATCTCGAGATTCCGGATCAACTCGCTTCGCGAGTTGTCCGGAATGACGGAATGAACGGAAACGGCAGCATGACCAACCTCGCCCCCACCGGCTTCCTCAGCATCGGCAACACCAGCCTCGAATACAAATGGCTGGAGCCGCAATCCGCCGATGCACCCACCATCGTCATGCTGCATGAAGGCCTCGGCTCGGTCGGCCTCTGGGGCGACTTCCCCGAGAAGCTGCAGCAGGCAACCTCCGCCGGCATCTTCGCCTATTCGCGTGCAGGCTATGGCCAATCGAGTCCGGTGACGTTGCCGCGGCCACTTGACTACATGCACCGCGAGGCACTGGACGTGCTGCCGAAGATCCTCGACGCGATCCGCTTCAGGCGCGGCCTGCTGCTCGGCCATTCCGACGGCGCCTCGATCGCGACGATCTATGCCGGCGCGCATCAGGATCATCGGCTCAGCGGCCTCGTGCTGATCGCACCGCATTTCATCGTCGAGGACATCTCGGTGAAATCCATCGCCGAGATCAAAACGACCTTCGAGACCACCGACCTGAAGTCAAAGCTCGCGCGCTGGCACAAAGACGTCGACAATGCTTTCTACGGCTGGAACGGCGCCTGGCTCGACCCAAAGTTCCGCGATTGGGATATTTCCGAATCTCTCGCTTACATCCGCGTCCCCGTCATGATGCTGCAGGGCGTGGACGACCAATATGGGACATTGCGTCAGGCCGAAATCGCCCAGGAGGAGTGTTACTGCCCGGTCGATTTGAAAGTCATTTCAGGCGCGGGACATTCCCCGCATCGTGAAGCGCCGGGGGCGACGCTTGACGCGATCGGGCAATTTGCAAAGGCGGCCTTGCGCGACGATCAGGGACTCCAGGGGCGCGCCGCATGATGGATCGCGCTCGGCGCCATTGTGCACCCCTGAATCCCATGCATGAAACAAAATGCATGTTCGTTCGCCTAAGGGGTAGACGCGCTCGAAAATGTGCACTATTGTGCATCTAGCACGACTGCCAAAACGCATAATCAAGCTCAAGGGTGGCCCATGGCCGGGGAAGATCGGCGCCTCGCAGGTGGCGCGACATTCATCGATTTCCAGACCGAGCCGTCCCGCTACCGGCACTGGAAGCTCGCGGTCGACGGTGACGTCGCCACCCTGACCATGGACGTCGACGAGAATGGCGGCCTGTTCGAGGGCTATCTGCTCAAGCTCAATTCCTACGATCTCGGCGTCGACATCGAGCTTGCCGACGCGGTCCAGCGCCTGCGCTTCGAGCACCCCGAGGTGAAGGTCGTGGTGATGCGCTCGGCCAAGAACCGCGTGTTCTGCGCCGGCGCCAACATCCGCATGCTGGCCGGCTCGACGCACGCCCACAAGGTCAATTTCTGCAAGTTCACCAACGAGACCCGCAACGGCATGGAAGACTCGTCGGAGAACTCCGGCCAGCGCTTCATCACCGTCGTGAACGGCTCGGCCGCCGGCGGCGGCTATGAGCTCGCGCTCGCCACCGACTACATCATGCTCGCCGATGACGGCGCGTCCGCCGTCGCCTTGCCCGAAGTGCCGCTGCTCGCGGTGCTGCCGGGCACCGGCGGCCTCACGCGTGTGGTCGACAAGCGCAAGGTGCGCCGCGATCACGCCGATTTCTTCTGCACCATCGAAGAAGGCGTGAAGGGCAAGCGCGCCGTGCAATGGCGCCTGGTCGACGAGATCGCGCCGAACAGCAAGCTCGAAGGCAAGGTCGCCGAGCGCGCGAGGGAATTCGCCCAGGCCTCGAAGCGCAAGGGCAGCGGCAAGGGCATCGCGCTGACGCCGCTCAAGCGCATCATCGATGAGACCAGCATCCGCTACGGCTTTGTCACCGTCGACATCGATCGCACCGCGCGCATCGCCACGATCTCGATCAAGGCGCCTGAAGCCGCGCCGCCCGCAGACATCGACGGCATGATGGCGCAGGGTGTCGCGTTCTGGCCGCTCCAGGTCGCGCGCGAACTCGACGACGCGATCCTGCATCTGCGCATCAACGAGCTCGAGACCGCCATGCTGGTGTTCAAGAGCCACGGCGACCGCGCCCATGTGCTCGCCTGCGACGCATTCCTCGAAGCCAACAAGGCGCACTGGCTGGTCAACGAAATCAGGCACTATTGGAAGCGCGTCTTGAAGCGCATCGACGTCACCTCGCGCACGCTGGTGGCGCTGGTCGAGCCCGGCTCCTGCTTCGCCGGCACGCTCGCCGAGCTCGTCTTCGCCGCCGACCGCTCCTACATGCTGATCGGCACGCGACAGGGTGACAACCGCCCGCCGCCGTCGATCGAACTGTCAGCGATGAATTTTGGCCCTTATCCGATGAGCCATGGCCTGACGCGGCTTCAGTCGCGCTTCCAGGCCGATCCGGCCGATGTGGAACGCGCGGAAGCCACGATGGGCACCGCGCTGGACGCCGAGCAGGCCGAAGAGCTCGGTCTCGTCACCTTCGCGCTCGACGACATCGACTGGGACGACGAGGTCCGCGTGTTCCTGGAGGAGCGCGCCAGCTTCTCGCCCGACAGCCTCACCGGCATGGAAGCGAGCCTGCGCTTCGTCGGCCCCGAGACGATGGAATCGAAAATCTTCTCGCGCCTCACCGCGTGGCAGAACTGGATCTTCCAGCGCCCGAACGCGGTCGGCGAGGAAGGCGCGCTGCGCCGCTACGGCAGCGGCCAGAAGCCGAAATTCGATATGACGCGGGTGTAGCGATTTTCTTGTCCCGGGCGCGCTGCGGCACGAAGTGACGCTGCGCAGAACCGGGACCCAGACGACCGAACGATGGGTCCCGGCTCTGCAGCGCACCGCTTCGCGCTGCGCAGCGTCCGGGACACGGGACAGACCAAGGAGCACGGCCATGAACATGAACATCATGAACGTCGACTACTCGACCAAGATTCCGAACAACGTCAATCTCGCCGAAGACCGCCAGGTGCTCAAAGCCCTGGAGGGCTGGCATCCCGGCTATATGGACTGGTGGAAAGACATGGGGCCGGAAGGCTTCCAGGAATCGCTGGTGTACTTGCGCACCGCCTATTCGGTCGATCCGCGCGGCTGGGCCAAGTTCGACTACGTGCGGATGCCCGACTATCGCTGGGGCATTCTCCTTGCTCCCCAGGAAGAGAACCGCGTCGTGCCGTTCGGCGAGCATTTTGGCGAGCCGGCCTGGCAGGAAGTCCCGGGCGAGTATCGCGCCATGCTGCGCCGTCTGATCGTGATCCAGGGCGACACCGAGCCCGCCTCGGTCGAGCAGCAGCGCCACCTCGGCAAGACCGCGCCCTCGCTGTACGACATGCGCAACCTGTTCCAGGTCAATGTCGAGGAAGGCCGTCACCTCTGGGCGATGGTGTACCTGCTGCAAAAGTACTTTGGTCGCGACGGACGTGAAGAGGCTGACGATTTGTTGCGCCGCCGTTCGGGTGACGCCGACTCGCCACGCATGCTGGGCGCCTTCAACGAGGCGACGCCGGACTGGCTGTCCTTCTTCATGTTCACCTATTTCACCGACCGCGACGGCAAGATGCAGCTGCACTCGCTGGCGCAGTCGGGCTTCGATCCCCTGTCGCGCACCTGCCGCTTCATGCTGACGGAAGAAGCGCACCACATGTTCGTCGGCGAGACCGGCATCACCCGCGTCGTGCAGCGCACCTGCGACGCGATGCGCGAAGCCGGCATCACCGATCCCACCGACATCGCGAAGGTCCGCGCGCTCGGTGTGATCGACCTGCCGACCATCCAGAAGAAGTTGAACCTGCACTATACGCTGTCGCTCGATCTCTTTGGTTCGGAAGTCTCGACCAACGCGGCGAACGCCTTCAACACCGGCATCAAGGGCCGCTATCACGAGACCCAGATCGACGACGATCATCAGCTCAAGAACGCCACCTATCCGGTGCTGAAGTTCATCGACGGCGAGATCAAGCTGGTCGACGAGCCGGCGCTGACCGCGCTCAACATGCGCCTGCGCGACGATTACAGCCAGGATTGCGTCAAGGGCATGCTGCGCTGGAACAAGGTGATCTCGACCTCCGGCTACCAGTTTCAGCTCAAGCTGCCCAACGTCGCCTTCCACCGCCACATCGGCGAGTTCAAGGGCATCCACGCGACGCCGGATGGTCTCTTGATCGACGACGCAACCTGGGCCCGGCGCAAGGACGAATGGCTGCCCTCGACCGCCGACGGCGACTTCATCACCTCGCTGATGCAGCCCGTCACCGAGACCGGCCAGTTCGCCTCATGGATCTCGCCGCCGAAAGTCGGCATCGACAACAAGCCGGGCGATTTCGAGTATGTGAGGATCGAGTCGTAACTTCTTTACCTCTCCCCGCTTGCGGGGAGAGGTCGGATCGCCCTTGCGATCCGGGTGAGGGGGTACAGGTGCGGCGACAATCTCACGTGTGGAGAGAAGCCCCTCACCCCAACCCTCTCCCCGCAAGAGCGGGGCGAGGGAGCGCTCCGTTCGCGCCGCGAGCAGCGCGATGCCTCAACTATCCCACCCGCTCCCCTTGATCCCCGGGTTCGCGTAGACAATGCCGCCGTCCACCGCGATGGTCGCGCCCACCACATAATCTCCCGCGCGCGAGGCGAGATAGATCGCCGCGCCCGCCATGTCCTCGTCGGTGCCGATGCGGCCCGCGGGCACGCGGGTCGAGACCTCGTCGGCATGATCGCGTGCGGCGCGGTTCATGTCCGATTTGAACGGGCCCGGTGCGATCGCGGTGACCACGACATGGTCGCCGATCAGCTTCACGGCCATGCGCCGCGTCAAATGGATCAGCCCCGCCTTGCTCGCCGCGTAGGAATAGGTCTCGCCCGGATTGACGAAGATGCCGTCGATCGAGGCGATGTTGATCACTTTCGCCGGCCGCTCTACTGATGCCGCCGCGCGCAGCGTAGGCGCCAGCGCCTTGGTCAGGAAGAACGGCGCCTTGACGTTGAGGTTCATCACCTTGTCCCAGCCGCTCTCCGGAAACTCGTCGAACTCCGCGCCCCAGGCCGCGCCCGCATTGTTGACGAGGATGTCGAGTTTTGGCTCGCGCTTGGCGAATTCGCTCGCGAGCAACTCGGCGCCGGCCAGCGTCGAGATGTCGATCGGGAGCGCGATGCACTCGCCATCATATTGGCCTGACAGCTCTTTCGCCGTGGCTTCGCAAGGTCCGGCCTTGCGCGCGGTGATGTAGACCTTCGCGGCCCCTGCGCTGAGAAATCCCGCCGCGATCATCTTGCCGATGCCGCGCGAACCGCCGGTCACCAGCGCGACGCGGCCTTTGAGCGAGAACAGATCGTTGAACATGGTGCCTCCCTTGGTGTTTGGCGACGTTTTGAGCGGGGAGCAGAGGGGAGTCAAGGAAGGCGCCGCATCGTCGTCCTGGCGAAAGCCAGGATCCATTACCCCAGGATAGAGTTGTTTGAATGAGCTGTGGCCCGAGCGCGTCGCAAAATGGACAGCGGTGGTAATGGGTCCTGGCTTTCGCCAGGACGACGTCAGAGTTCGGGCAGCGAAGACGGAGAGATCTAAGCCGCCGCGATCCTGCGGAAGCCGTTCCACATCGCGGTCGCGGCGCCCGAGGTCAGCACCGGCAGAATCCGCGTGTCCTGGTAATTGCCGTTGAGCGAGACGCGTGGCAGCGCGGTCATGTGGCCGGCGTTTTCGGCGAACAGCATGCCGGGCCGCGTCGTCACCGCGGTCTTGAAGCCGGCGGAAGCAGCGAGCGCGAATTCACGCTCACCCGCCGCCTCGCGATCGCCATAGGGATAGGCAAGATGTTGAACGTTGCGGCCGAGCGCCTGCTCGATCCGCGCGCGGCTCACGGCCATCTCCTGCGTGGCGATCTCTTCGCTTTGCTTGGCGAGATTGCAATGGCTGACGGAATGCGCGCCGATCGTGACCAGGGGATCGGCGGCAAATGTCCTCACCTCGTCCCAGGACAGGCAGAGGCTGCGGCACAGCGCGGCCATGTCGACGCCGTACTTCGTGCAAAGCGCCTCGATCTCGCGCTTGAGATCGTGCTCGCCGGGCAGTGCGCGCAACCAGCCATGCAGGCGGTCGAACGCCGCCTGCTTTGCGGCTGGTGTCGTCGCGTCGAGCCGCAGCGCGGCATTGCCGATCGTCACCTCGATCTGCTCGGTCTTGGCGATCACGGCCTCCAGCGCCTCCCACCACAGCCGGCCCGTGCCCTCTGCGAAATCGCTGGCGACATAGACCGCCAGAGGCGCGTCAAATTCGTGCAGAACCGGCAGCGCAAAATCGAGATTGTCGCGATAGCCATCGTCGAGCGTGAAGGCGGCGAAGCGGCGGTCGAACCGGCGTCGCACCAGCCGCTCATGCAGTTCGTCCATGCTGACGATGTCGATCTCGCGCGAGTGCAGATGACACAGAGTCGCGCGCAGGAATTCAGGAGTGACTTCGAGATGCCGGTTCGGCTGGAATGCCGCGGCGCGGGCCGGCCGCACGTGATGCAGCATGAAAATGGCGCCGACGCCCGACAAAAGCGGGCGCAACAGGTGGTGGGCGCCGCTGAAATAGAGTGCTTCCAGTCCGGCGCGGATGACGTTGTTACGCAGTTGTTTCATGACCCGCTGGCGGACTTTGGCATTCCACCTTCAACTTACGGAAGAACCCTTGAAGAAAAAGTTATTCCAATTGTCAGGCCCGGCCTTCGGAAGGGCGTCATTTCCGGTTTGACAGCCTGCCAAGGGTTTGTTTTGTCTCCGGTTCCAGAGTTCGGGTCGTCGAATGCACAAGCTTTTCAGGTGGGCCAGCAAATGGTGGCCGGGGCTCATCCCCCTGGCCGTCATGTGGGGATTTGCGGCCTGGAATAACACTTTGCCGGTCGAGGCGGACCTTTCCGCCCGCAGCTCGGCGGCGCTAAAGGATACCGTTCTGGACAAGACCCGGATCGCGGTGGACGGCCGCGATGTCAGCCTGGCTGCGGACGCCTTTTCCGAGGAGGGGCGCCGCGACGCGGTTGTGGCGGTCGAGACCGTCCCCGGCGTGCGCCTGGTCGACGACCGGACCCGCCTCGTTCCAGAGGCAAAGCCCTTCGTCTGGAACGCCGAACGCGACGTGGTGCGGGTGACGCTGTCAGGCTCCGCGCCCCTGCCGTCGATGAAGGGCCGCCTGACCGAGGCGGCCCGCAAGGAGGTCGCCGGTACCGAGGTGGCCGATCAGATGGGTTTGGCGCGCGGCGCACCGCCGCGGTTCGAGGCGGCTGCGATGCTGCTGCTTGACCAGATCGGCAAGCTCAAGGACGGCAAGATCACGATCACAGACACCAAAGTCACCCTGTCGGGGATGGCGCGCGATCTCGGCGGCCGCGAAGCGGTCGCAGCGGCGCTGAAAAACCTGCCCGAGGGCTTTTCGATCGCTGCCAACGACGTCAAGGCGCCGCCTTACGTCTTTCAGGCATACAAGGATCCGGTGGCTGCGAAGGTGACGCTGACCGGCTACGTTCCCGACAACAATGTCCACGCGGCCATCGCTACCAGCGCGTCGCGGAAATTCTTCAACGAAAAGGTCGTCGACAATCTCAAGGCCAGCGTCGGCGCGCCCGGTTCTTTCAGCCTCGCCGTGGTCGCAGCGCTCGGCGCGCTGTCGCGACTGTCGACCGGCACGCTGGTCGTGTCCGACCGCGAGGTGAAGCTGTCGGGCGATGCGCTTTATGAAAGTGCCGCCAACGACATCCGCACAGGCCTTGGCAAGGATTTTCCGAAAAACTGGCAGTACAAGCCGGAAATCACGGTGAAACCCGCGGCCGGCCCCGTCGACGGCACCGTGTGCCAGCAATTGTTCTCCGAGCTCTTGGCCAAGGCCAAGATTCGCTTCGCGGCGAAGCGCGCCGACATCGATCCGGATTCCGCCGGCATTCTCGATCATCTGATCGAGACGGCATTGCGATGTCCCACCACCAATATCGAGGTCGCCGGGCATACCGATGCCGACGGCGAGGATTCCTTCAACCAGGCACTCTCGGAGAAGCGCGCGCAGGCGGTGATCGACTATCTGGTCAAGGCCGGCCTGCCTGCCAGCCGCTTCACCGCGGTCGGCTACGGCAGCACGCAGCCGGTCGCCGGCAATGACAGCGAAGACGCCAAGGCGCAGAATCGCCGCATCGAATTTCTGGTGAGGTGACGATGCCTTATCTCGTCTCGTTCCATCTGGGCTGGCTGATCGGTTCGCTGCTGCTCGGCTTCTGCATGGGCTGGATCTCGGTGGTCCAGCGCGGCAACGGCACTTCGAAGGTGACCGCGCGCTGGCTCGCCGTGCTTGCTGCCGGCCTGGTCGCGGCCTCGTTCGCGCGTGTGGTCCCCGGCCGCTTCGGCTACTGGCTCGACCTCGGCCTGATCATGTTCGCCTGCTACCTCGTCGGCGGCGCCATCGGCGCCTGGCTGCGCGACCGGGTGGTCGCGCGCACCGCGCCTCCTGCCGCTCTGTGATGTTGCCCTGCACCCTGACTGCGGAAGTCAGGAGCGCGGCTGCGCGGCCTTCCCGGCACATCGAAAACCGTGAACAAACGCTCCGGCCTCCCCTCTTTCAACAGGCGGGGGTCCCCCATAGATTGACGTCGGCTTAAGCCGTGACGGAACATTGTGCGGTGGAAATCATCAAAACTTCATGGCCACTGCGCAGGATTGCCATGGAGATTCGCGTCAGTCTTGCCGCCGAAAGCGCCAAACCGTGCTTCAGGAGCCCGCAACCCTGCCTAAAATATTGAAGGCACGAGTTTTTGTTCGAATTGCCGAATTCCACTCCGCCCGGAAACGCGCTAGTGGAGGGATAGCGGGTATGCGCGATGCCGGGACCGGCAGCGAGGGTTCGTCGCGTGCCCGTGCGTCGTCCGCCTGTTCGCCGGCCACCCCGGCCGCTGAAGCGTTGTTCGAGGTCTAGATGCTGGAAGCCATACGCAGGGCGATGTCGTTTCTGCGCCAGAAGCAAATCCTGCATAAGCTTGGAGTTGTGATCAGCGTCGCGGTCATCGGTATCGCTTGCTATGTGCTCTACCACATGCTGCGCGGCATCGATGTCAACGAAGTCCTCGAGGCGATCAAGAGCACCGAGCCGAGCCAGATTGCACTGGCGGCTTTGTTCGTCGCCGCGGGCTATTTCACGCTGACCTTCTATGACCTGTTCGCCGTGCGCGCGATCGGCCACGCCCACGTGCCCTATCGGATCAACGCGCTCGCCGCTTTCACCAGCTATTCGATCGGCCACAATGTCGGCGCCAGCGTCTTCACCGGCGGCGCGGTGCGCTACCGCATCTATTCCGCCCACGGCCTGAACGCGATCGACGTCGCAAAGATCTGCTTCCTCGCCGGCCTGACCTTCTGGCTCGGCAATGCCGCGGTGCTGGGCCTCGGCATCTCCTATCATCCGGAGGCCGCGGCCTCGATCGACCAGCTTCCGCCCTGGCTGAACCGGACTCTGGCGATG
This sequence comes from Bradyrhizobium sp. Ken64, assembly GCF_055807555.1. Classification (NCBI taxonomy): domain Bacteria; kingdom Pseudomonadati; phylum Pseudomonadota; class Alphaproteobacteria; order Hyphomicrobiales; family Nitrobacteraceae; genus Bradyrhizobium; species Bradyrhizobium sp. Ken64. The sequence goes on from NZ_JBVVPA010000014.1 coordinate 216,776, forward strand.
ATGATCATCGTCGGGCTGGTCGCTTACGTGGTCTGGGTCTGGACCCAGCCGCGGATGGTCGGCCGCGGGCCCTGGACCGTGATGCTGCCGGGCGGTCCGCTGACGCTGCTCCAGATCGCGATCGGCATCATCGATCTCGGCTTCTGCGCGCTGGCGATGTACGTGCTGGTCCCCGACGAGCCCAATCTCGGCTTCGTGGTGGTCGCGGTGATCTTCGTCTCGGCCACGCTGCTCGGCTTTGCCAGCCATTCGCCCGGAGGCCTTGGCGTTTTCGACGCGGCCATGCTGGTCGGGCTCTGGCAGATGGACCGGGAGGAGCTGCTGGGCGGGATGCTGCTGTTCCGCGTCCTCTATTATCTGTCCCCTTTCGTCATTTCTGTAATCTTGCTGACGTTTCGCGAAGTTATCATCGGCGCACGATCGAAACGCCTGCAGCAGGCGGCGCTCAAGCTCGACCCCGGCCCCGCACCTGAAGCCGCTTACGTGAGAAAGCGCAGCGACAGCGGCGCCTGACCGGCGCAAGGTCCTTTGGAGAAGCCCGCCCCGATGGCGATCGACGCCCCATCTTCTCCCTCCTCCCAGCCCTGGTCCGACCGGCTGCGGCACTCGACCGTCATCCTGATCGCCGCGGCGCTGGCGCTGTCGGTGGTGGTCTCGCTGGGCGAATTGTCGGCACTGCATGCGATTGCGGTGTTCCTCTGCATCGCCACCGCAGCGCTGATCCCGTGGCGCCTGCACGATACCGCCGCCTCGCGCGAGGAGACCCGCCGCGTCAATCCGGTCGAGAGCGCGGCGGTGGCCGCAGTGGTCGCCGGCATGCCCGATCCCGCGGTGCTGCTCGATCGCGCCGGCCGCGTCATCCATCTCAACGCCGCCGCCGCCCAGCTCGCGCCGGCGCTGCGCCGGAATGAGCTCGCCCAGTTCGCGCTGCGCTCGCCCGAGATCATCACGGCGCTGCGCGAGTCGATCGCGACCACCGAGCCGCGGCGCGCGACCTATCTCGACCATGTCCCGGTCGATCGCTGGATGGAGTTGACCATCACGCCGGTGCCGGTGCCGACGAGCTTCGGTGGCGCCGACAAATGCATGCTGATGACCTTCCACGACCAGACGCCGCTGCGTCGGGTCGAGGAGATGCGGGCCGATTTCGTCGCCAACGCCAGCCACGAGCTGCGCACGCCGCTGGCCGCGCTGTCGGGCTTCATCGACACGCTCCAGGGCCAGGCCAAGGACGATCCCAAGGCGCGCGAGCGCTTCCTCGGCATCATGCACAATCAGGCCACCCGGATGGCGCGCCTGATCGACGATCTCTTGTCGCTATCGCGGGTAGAGCTGTCGGCTCATGTGCGGCCCGACACCCTGGTCGACCTGCTGCCGATCATCTTGCAGGTCGCCGATGGGCTCGAGCCGCTGGCGCGGGAACGCCAGGTCGAGGTCGAGACCGAGCTGCCTGAGACCCCGGTGCTGATCGCGGGCGACCGCGAGGAGCTGCTCCGCCTGTTCGAGAATTTGATCGAGAACGCGCTCAAATACGGCGCCTCCGGCGGTCGCGTCATCGTGTCGCTGATATCAGGCGCCGCCCCTGATGGAACTCAGGAAATCCGGGTCCTGGTCCGGGATTTCGGCCCCGGCATCGCGCCGGAACATTTGCCGCGGCTGACCGAACGCTTCTACCGGGTCGATGTCGGCGACAGCCGCTCGCAGGGCGGCACGGGCCTCGGATTATCGCTGGTGAAACATATTCTTAACCGTCATCGCGGGCGGCTTTTGATTGAAAGCGTGCCCAGACAGGGCGCCACTTTCACCGCCTGTTTTCCCCAGGGCAAGCCTTCGGCTCTGAGCTAAATTCCAGCAATTTCAGCCGCTTAACACTGTCATCCGACTGTCACCAAACCTTCGTAAAAGCTCAGCTGTCCGCTCCTAAAGGGACGGCACGGGGAGCGCGATCGGGCGCTGATGGCGCTTCGCTCCCCTGTATGGAGACCAGCATGAATTTCCTCAAAACGATCGTTGCTGCTGGCTTGGTTGCCGCATCGACGACGGCGGCCTTTGCTGCCGACATCACGGGTGCCGGTGCGACGTTCCCGTTCCCGATCTATTCCAAATGGGCTGACGCCTACAAGAAGGAGACCGGCAACGGTCTGAACTATCAGTCGATCGGCTCCGGCGGCGGCATCAAGCAGATCCAGGCCAAGACCGTGACCTTCGGCGCCAGTGACGCGCCGCTCAAGGCAGAGCAGCTCGAGAAGGACGGCCTCGTCCAGTGGCCGATGGTGATGGGCGCCATTGTTCCCGTCGTCAACATCGAGGGCGTGAAGCCCGGTGAGATGGTGTTCGACGGCGAGACCTTGGCCAGCATCTATCTCGGCAAGATCACCAAATGGGACGACGCCGCGATCAAGAAGCTCAACCCGAACGTGAAGCTGCCCTCGGAGGCCATCACCGTGGTCCGCCGTTCGGACGGTTCGGGCACCACCTTCAACTTCACCAACTACCTCGCCAAGGCCAGCGCGGACTGGAAGAGCAAGGTCGGTGAGGGTACCGCGGTCGAGTGGCCGGTCGGCGTCGGCGCCAAGGGCAACGAAGGCGTGTCCGGCAACATCAGCCAGACCAAGAACTCGATCGGCTACGTCGAGTACGCCTATGCCAAGCAGAACAAGCTGACCTACACCGGTCTCGTCAACAAGGCCGGCAAGCCGGTGCAGCCCACCGTCGAAGCCTTCCAGGCGGCCGCCTCCAACGCCGACTGGGCCAAGGCTCCCGGCTACTACGTCATCCTGACCGACCAGCCCGGCGAGAAGTCCTGGCCGATCACGGCGGCGACCTTCATCCTCATGCACAAGGACGCCACCGACAAGGCGGCCTCGCAGGAAGCCATCAAGTTCTTCCGCTGGGCCTTCAAGAACGGCGACAAGGCGGCTGAAGAGCTCGACTACATCCCGATGCCGGACCCGGTCGTTCAGCTGATCGAGAAGACCTGGGCTGCCGAAATCAAGAGCTAGGTTCGCGACGCTCGTGCCCCGGATGCGCTGCGCCGCATCCGGGGCACGGACCAACAAAAACGTATAATATTTAGTACAGGGGACCGGCGTGGCAGAGATGGCCGTTCAGAGCGATGTAATCGACGACGCCGGACCGTATGATCGCGCCAAGGCCTTGAGCGCGTTCAAGCTCGGCGACGTCACCTTCTACTGGATCACGCGGCTCTCCGCGATCTCGGTGCTTCTGATCCTCGGCGGCATCATCATTTCGCTGATCGTCGGCGCCTTCCCGGCGATGAAGGAATTCGGGGTCTCGTTCCTGTGGACGCAGCGCTGGGCGCCGTCCGCCGATCCGCCGGTGCTCGGCGCGCTCGGGCCGATGTACGGCACGCTCGTCACCTCCTTCATCGCGATGCTGATCGCCATTCCCGTGGGTCTCGGCATTGCGATCTTCCTCACCGAGCTCTGCCCGCAATGGCTGCGCCGCCCGATCGGCATGGCGATCGAGCTGCTCGCCGGCATCCCCTCGATCATCTACGGCATGTGGGGCTTCTTCGTGTTGGGTCCGTTCCTCGCCAACACGTTCCAGCCCTTCATGATCAAGATCTTCGAGGGCGTGCCCGTGCTGGGCGCGATCTTCGCGGGTCCCCCGTCCTATCTCAGCCTGTTCAATGCCGCGCTGATCCTCGCCATCATGGTGCTGCCCTTCATCACCTCGATTTCGGTCGACGTGTTCAAGACGGTGCCTCCGGTCCTGAAGGAAGCCGCCTATGGCGTCGGCTGCACCACCTGGGAAGTGGTCCGCAGCGTGGTGATCCCCTACACCCGCGTCGGCGTCATCGGCGGCGTCATGCTGGCGCTGGGCCGTGCGCTCGGCGAGACCATGGCAGTGACCTTCATCATCGGCAACTCGTTCCGGATCTCCTCGTCGATCTTCGCCCCCGGCACCACGATCTCGGCGGCGATCGCATCCGAGTTCGCCGAGAGCGACGGCCTGCACCAGTCCGGCCTGATCCTGCTCGGCCTGCTGCTGTTCGTGCTGACGTTCTTCGTGCTCGCGGCGGCGCGGCTGATGCTGATGCGGCTGGAAAAGAAGGCGGGGAACTAGCGCCATGAACCCGATTTATTCACGTCGCCGCCGCAAGGACATCGTCGTCCGCGGACTCTGCATCGCCGCAACCGCCTTCGGCGTCACCTGGCTCGCGCTGATCCTGATCACGCTGCTCTACAACGGATTGGCGGGACTCAATGTCCAGCTGTTCACCGAGAACACGCCGCCACCGGGATCGAACGAGGGCGGCCTGCTCAACGCCATCGTCGGCTCGCTGATCATGACCGTGATCGGCGTCGGCATCGGCGCGCCGCTCGGCATGTTTGCCGGCACCTACCTCGCCGAATACGGCCGCAACGACAAGCTGACCTCGGTGATCCGCTTCATCAACGACATCCTGCTCTCGGCGCCCTCGATCATCATCGGCCTGTTCATCTACGGCGCGGTGGTGGTGCCGATGCGCGGCTTCTCCGCGATCGCGGGCTCACTCGCGCTCGCGGTCATCGTGATCCCGGTGGTGCTGCGCACGACCGAGGACATGCTGCTGCTGGTGCCGAACGCATT